>NZ_JASBOG010000002.1:0-283424 GCF_039907185.1 Corynebacterium sp. c8Ua_99 | reverse complement strand
GAATACATTACACACACCCGACCCAAAGACACAAAACCCCAGGTAGATAGATCTGATCTAGGGTTTTCCTGTGCAGTAGAGCGACTTGCCAGAAGCTGCCAGTCCTCTCCTTTGATGAAACCCAAGAAGAGCTACAGCTACTGTCCACGAAGTCTTCGGTGATAATCCTCGAAGGCTTCTCTGGAAGAATGTATTCGCTCCTTTCGCTGACTGTCCGTGGTTTTCCTGACAATGACTTCACGGTCGTAAAAATTCCGCTGGAATTCATCCTCCAGTCCGACCATGTCGGAAAGGCCACCGATGAAGGCATCATATTCACGGATAACGATTTCGTTTTGCCTATCTTCAACGGTGTAGAACACATTTGGGTTTTCAACCGTCAATCGGCCTGGCGTGCTCTGCGGGCTCACCCGCCGAGAAGCAACCTCACCCTGAAAATCGTGGGCTTGTTCGGAGCCCGTTTCTGACGCACGCTGAGACTTCTTCGAGAAACGCGCGATAATCCGACCCATCAACGAGCCTCCCCGTCCAGCACGGTTTTCATGTCTTGGACTCATCGCTACCACCTTTGCTTCGGCTTCTACGCTCCCTTTAAAACAACTAAGGCTCCAAGCTGACCAGGAGCAGATGATTCTGAAATCATCAATCCCCTAGCCTGCCCGGAGCCCTAGCCCAGCTACCTAAAAGGAATCAAGCTGCATAAACACCAATTAATCGAGAGATTAGCAGCGCGCCTACACAAAGACCAACCAGCACCTACACGAACTTCACACCAGCGAAGTTCTTCTTACCGCGGCGCAGCACGATCCACTTGCCGTGCAGCAGGTCCTCGGCAGCTGGCTCCCACGCTTCGTCCTCGATGCGCTGGTTATTAGCGTACGCGCCACCTTCCTTAATGGTGCGGCGTGCCTCGCCCTTCGACTTGGCAAGACCCGCAGCGACGAGAAGGTCGACAACAGTACGCGGCTCGCCCTCAGCGATCTCCGCAACCTCAGTCTCAGAGACGGCACCTGCCAGGGTGGCCTCGTCCAGCTCGGTCAGCTCAGCACGCCCAAACAGGGCCTGCGCTGCCAGCTCAACTGCCTTGGTGGCCTCTTCGCCGTGGACCAGGTTGGTCATCTCCTGCGCCAGACGACGCTGCGCCTCACGCTTGAATGGACGCTCCGCAACAGCGACCTCGTACTCCGCAATCTCCTCCTGAGACAGGAAGGTGAACCAACGCAGGTAGTCAATAACAACCGAATCACCGGCATTGAGGAAGTACTGGTACCAGGAGTACGGCGAGGTCTTCTCAGCGTCCAGCCACAACTTGCCGCCACCGGTGGACTTACCGAACTTTTGACCCTGCGCATCGGTCACCAGCGGCACCGTCAGGCCGTGCACCTTGGCACCGTCGATACGCCTGTTCAAATCGACGCCAGAGACGATGTTGCCCCACTGATCGCCGCCGCCAATCTGCAGCACGCAATCGTAGTTGCGGCGCAGCTGCACGTAGTCGTTGGACTGCAGCAGCATGTAGGAAAACTCGGTGTAGGAGATACCGTCAGACTCGAGGCGACGCTTCACAGTGTCGCGATCGAGCATGGTGTTGAGGGAGAAGTTCTTGCCGACATCGCGAAGGAAGTCAATGACGGACATGTTCATAGTCCAGTCCGCATTATTGACCATTGTCGCCGGGGCATCGCCCTCAAAGTCAATGAAACGACGCAGCTGGCCCTTGATGGCCTCCAGGTTGTGCTCAATGGCGTCTTGGCTGAGCATCGAACGCTCACCGACATCACGCGGATCGCCGATGAAGCCCGTGGCGCCACCGGCCAGCGCAATTGGGTGGTGACCGGCCAGCTGGAAACGACGCAGCATAATCATCGGAACCAGGTGGCCCGCGTGCAGCGAATCGCCAGTTGGGTCAAAACCGCAATACAGAGTAATGGGGTTTTCGCACGCCTCGCGCAGCGCTTCAACATCGGTGGACTGATTAATCAGGCCACGCCACTGTAGTTCGTCGATAATGTTCTGTTCAGTCACGTCCCCTATCGTAACGTCTCGCTTGCCGACGTTCACCGCGAGGGTGACCTAGAACTCCTCAACGGCCTTCTTGTGGCGACGATAGGCTGAGACGGAATCGTCCGGAAGCCACAGCCGCCACGGCCGATTCGCCGCTCGCCGAACGCCCACACGCGGGCCTGCGTGGACATCTTTATCCGGGTTGATGCTCTCTGGCTGCGCCACGAACACGCGTGACGACGGATCCAGCGCATCTACCCCATAGTCATTTAAGTCAAGGCCAAGCGCCTGACCAACATTGCCCGGACCACGTCCGAGACCCGCAACCGCAGGTTTTTCACCGCGGCGACGGCGCACCGCATCCAGGCCCTGCTCAATGCGTACGGAACGGACCAATACTCCCCCGCCCGTGCCGTCCGTAGCGCTGGTGATATTGGCACAAAAGTGGATGCCGTAGGAGCGGTAGATATACCAATGTCCCGCCGGGCCAAACATGGCGCGATTGCGTGCGGTTGGCCCCATGAAGCAGTGCGCGGCCGGGTCGGGATAGCGCTGGTCAACTGGGCCACCATAGGCCTCGACCTCCGTGATGGTGGCGATAACATGCTCAGTGGGGATGACAATTACGCAGCCGAGCAGTGTCTTCGCAGCCTCGATGGGAGCTCCCGACAGCACAGTGCGGTCGAGGGCGCTGTAGCCGTCGGGAAGCGGGAAAGGCAATTACTTGTCCCAGGCGATAGCTTCGTCGGAAAGCATGACCGGAATGCCTTCGTCGATGCGGTAGGCGATCTTTAGGCGAGGATTGACCAGCACCTGCTCGTCTTCGAGGTATTCAAGCGGCCCCTTGTCACGCGGGCAAGCGAGGATTTCAAGGAGTTTCGGATCAAGGCTCATAGTCCACTACCTTACCGAACTGAATTGCCAGGGTGTCACGCTGACCTTCCAAAGCAATCAGGTTGTCCTGGCCGATAGCATCCTGGATCTTCTGCACCGCGGAATGCAGCAGGTCGATGGATTCCCGAGCCGGATTCTCGGCTTTGTGACGCAATCGCTCCGGGACCGCGAGGTAGGAGTTGACTGTCTGCGGCAAGTACTCCTGGATAATGCCGCCGATGACCACCTTCTGCTCGGGATAATCTTTGAGGTACTTCCACTCGCTCAAGACGGATTCCAGCGTCGCACCCAGGTCATTTGCGGCGTTGCCAAGATCTTCGCCAGGCTGGGCATCGAAAAGCCTGCCCAATGCCCGGTGGAGATTCCTACGCAGCTCAGATGGATTGAGCGGGCGACGCTGTGGGACCTCAGGCTTCGGCGCCGAGCTAACGGACTTCTGAGCCCCTTTGCTCTGCCTCGGCAACAAAGCAACCGACGCGCCCCAGGCGGCAATCGCAACAACCGGCCACAGGAAACCAAGCCCCACGGTCAGGTGCAGCAGCACGACGGCGATGGCAAGGATGAGCCCGACAATGTTGGCGGGACTGTTGAGAAAGCCACCGCCAGAAGAAGTGCCGGAGGATTTACTGGTAGCCACGAATCTCCTTGAACACATCAGCAAGCTCGGTCTCACGGGATTCAAAGACCTTACCACCAGTCAGGTTCGCAAGTTCCTGCATTTCTCCCGGATCCGCCTCTCCATAGCGGATGACGAATACCGGCGGCAGATTCCCGCCCTTGGACTGGTAGAAATCACGGAATTCCGCAAAGCTCTTGCCCGACGTCACCTGACCATCGGTCAACACCACGATAGACGGGATGGAGTTCTTATCCGAGCTGCCGAGAAGGTCGAAGGCCTGAATCAGTGCGTCGTAAAGCGCCGTCTCGCCCTCTGCGTACAGACCATCGACGGCGGCGGTGAGCTGCGCGCGCGATTCCGGGCCGTCAATTGTCGTGGTCGTGGGCTCGCCGACGCTCGTACTGAACGGCAGGATCGTCGCGATCTCACGGTTTCGCAATCCCACGCTTCCCGTTTCGGTGCGTGCACTGCCGTCGACGATTGCGCGCATTGTCGCCTGTAGATCAGCGATGCGCTCACCGAACATTGAACCGGAGGTGTCGAGAACAAAGACTGACTCTCCGGGCACGCGCAGGTCATTGTCGTAGGCCTCGATGAGACGATCCGTGACTGCGCGATCACCCGGGAACGGCAGCTCGATGATCACGCTGTTGGTCATGCTTTCCGGCAGGTTGGCATCATCGGAGACCGGGCGAAGGAAGTGATCGGCGAGAACCTGCGAATTCGCTTCCAGCCACTGCCCGAGTGCCTCCGTCTGCCGCGCGGCAAGGTCGTTAGCCGGCTGAGCTAGTGGCGTCAGCGGGTAATCCGCACTAATGACGCCGTCGCTCGGAACAACAACTTCCAGGTCAGCGCCCTCTTTGTTCATCTGCTGCAACACAGCTTCATAGTTGATCAGCGCGTCGACGGAGTCCGGCTCATCCAGGAACTTGTCACGCAGCCACCCCGACGAACCCGAGGTCATCTTCTGCCCCTCGAAGAACTTCTGCAGTTCAGGCGTGATGCGATTGATATCCCCCGTAGTCAGCGCCGATCCGGTGTCGGCGAACGCGGTCGCAACCGACACCACGCCCGAGAAGCCCGAGTTCGATTCCGCGGGGTTGGTCATGCCGTAGGTCAATTTGCCTGACGACGCAGCCTCCGCGATCTCAGCCCACGTCGGCTGCTTGGTATCCCAACCGAGCTCCCGAGCCTTCGCCGAATGGATACCGAACGCTACGGGTGAGGTGGCAACTTTCTTGGCTTCGCCCAGCTTGTCAGCCCCACCGAGCAGATCAACGTACCGGTTGGTAGCAAACCAAGTGGCGTCAAATTGGTTGTCGAATTCGTCTGCGACAAGGGCGTGGCTGTTCTTCACGGTGCCGTCGACAAGCTCGAGGTTAATCGTAAAACCGAGGTCGCCGGAGGCCTTTTGCATCAGTGGCTGGAGCTCTGCAAGCTCCGTGGCCCCGGCGATACGCATGGTCGAGCCCTTGAGGTCAGAATCGACGTTAATCTTATTCGTCTTGTCATCGTCGGAGCCCAGCGGCAGATTCAGGCCACCGTCGGAACAGGCCACGACAGCGAAGATGCCGAGCACACCGACGAGGCCAAGAAGCATTTTGCGGAGGGCAGTTAGTGCCTTATCCATGTTCATTCGATCCATGTTCATTCGGCTTTACCCCTCTTCTGTTTCCGGTCTCGGAGGGCTCTGGTATCCACGGGAAACACCCTCAATAAGCTGCTCGAGGATGTCGAAACTCGGCGGATCAATGGAGTCCACAAAATCGGTGGAAACCTCCTGGCCCGTCTTCAACTGCGTCTGGAATTCCTCCATCGCCTCAGGATGGCTGGATCGGTAACCGTGCTTGGCCGCCAGCTTCTGAAGCTCAGGGTCTTCCGCGAGGAGCCGCGCGACCGCAGCGCCATTGTCGTTAAAGCCCAGCGCCACGTGAGTACTCAGAATCGTCGGCGATGGATACGCCAGGCGCATTTCCGGCTTCAACCGGCTGTTCGGGGCACTGTTCTCCCCCAGGAACTGCGACTCGTAGACCATCACCATTGGCTTTGAGCCGACACCCTGCGAGAGGTAGTCCGAAAATGGTCCAGCAGATGAGGACTCCGTGTATCCCTGGCCGGTGAACAGCGGGGTGAGCTCTGGCAAGACCGCATTGACCTGCCCATTGTCAGACACAATCCGGCCTTCATTGGTAATCCAAGACATGAGCGACAAGTACATTGCGGCCGAGTTCGACGAACGAATGTCCGTCGTGGACATCTGCACCGTGCGCGGCGACGGATAATCGTTCTCCGCGAAGTCACGCCAGCGGACATTGTCGTGCTGCATCGTGGCCAGCGCTGCCATATCTACCTGCCACGTAGTGCCCTGTTGGCGAGCAACATTTTCCCGCGCCAATGCCTGCAAGATGTTGTCGAAAGTAGCGATCGCCATCGGTGTGTAGAAGACGTCGTACCGCTCAGCGCCGCTCATTTTCTCGGCAATTTTCTCCGCTGCCGGTGCTGACGACGGAAATGCCAAGTCGAAGGAATCCAGATCCACATCCGTGGCCATCCGACGCGAACCCGCCGTCTTTACTTCTACCGTATAGCCGTGAGAGGCAAGAGCCTTCTGGACCTCTTTGTCTTCGAAGAAGGGCTTCTTCTCAGAGCCAACGATCGCCTTGACGACGGTCTTTTCACCACCGAAGAAATCACGGTTTCCTCCGGAGCTGCCACCAGAAAAACCTGGGATACTACCGCCGCGACCGACATAGACTGCAACAGCCGCGATGACAATCAAAATGACTGCAAGAATTGCCCCCGGGCCCATGCACCCTTTCTTGCTACCACTCTGATTTTTATTTTTATCTCGTGAGCTGCGATTTCCACCGCTCGACCGCGTACTTTCCGCCATGAAATTATGGTAAGAGACCCGGCCAAACCTGGCAACAGATATAGAAATAATCAGTAATCTGCGTCACTTCGGGGGCACCCTGGCATTACGGGGTTGCTGGCGGCGGCGGGTCGATTCGAGTTACTGACTACGTTTATGACTGGCGGCGGCGGGTCGATCCGAGTTACTGACTACGTTTATGACAGAAATGGCCCGAAAAATGGCCTGAAAGTGTCATAAACTTACACAGTTTCACATTTGCAGCCCGTATTCGCACGTGGAGCCCGCAATTTTTCGGGTTGCCAGTTGTCGGGTCATCAGTTGTCGGGTTGCTGGTTTTTCTACTTTCTCCCCGGGCTGTAAAAAATCGGCGTGAGGTCGATTGACCGCACACCGATTAATTAGCCGCGTTAGCTGAGCTAGCAGGTTGCCAGCTTTGCCAGTTTTAGCCGCGAACCGGCTTTTCAGCCCACTGCTTTAGCTCAGTGTTCTTCTCGTCGACACGAGCGAGCTGCTCTGCAACACGGACACCCGCAGTGCCGCCGCGAGTATCGCGGGAAGCGACAGCGCCGTCGATAGTAAGCACTTCACGGACCTTTGGAGTCAGTGCCGGGTGGACACCGGCGAGGTCCTCGTCGGAAAGCTCGTCCAGACCGATACCGCCCTTGGACTCCGCGATGCGGACGCACTGGCCGGATGCCTCGTGAGCGTCGCGGAACGGTACGCCCTCGCGGACCAGCCACTCGGCCAAGTCCGTGGCCAGGGTGTAGCCCGCCGGAGCGAGCTCGCGCAGACGGTCTTCATGGAAGGTCAGCGTTGCCACCAGGCCGGTCAGGGCCGGCAGCAGCAAGGTTAGCTGCTCAACCGAGTCCACCAAAGGCTCCTTGTCCTCCTGGAGGTCACGGTTGTAGGCCAGCGGCTGCGCTTTCAGCGTGGCCATAAGACCAGCGAGGTTACCGATCAGGCGACCGGTCTTACCGCGGGTCAGTTCTGCCACGTCCGGGTTCTTCTTCTGCGGCATGATGGAGGATCCAGTCGACCAGGCATCAGCCAGAGTGACGTAACCGTACTCCGGGGTGGCCCAGTAGATGATTTCCTCTGCCAGGCGAGACATGTCCACGGCAATCTGGGCGAAGACGAATGCCGCCTCAGAGGCGAAGTCACGCGAAGAAGTGCCGTCAATGGAGTTGTCCGTGGCAGAGTCGAAGCCGAGCTCTTCAGCAATGGCTTCCGGATCCAAGTGCAGCGAGGACCCTGCGAGCGCACCAGAACCGTACGGGGACACAGCCAGTCGACGGTCGAGATCGCGGATGCGGTCCAGATCGCGCAGCAGCGGATGCGCGTGAGCCAGCAACTGGTGTGCCAGCAATACCGGCTGCGCTGCCTGGGAGTGGGTCTTGCCCGGCATGATGGCATCCGGATGTGCCTTGGACTGAGCCACCAGGGCGGCAACCAGGTCAGTGACATCCAGTGCAACGCCGCGCACGGCATCGCGCAGCCACATGCGGAACAGAGTTGCCACCTGGTCATTACGGGAACGACCAGCGCGCAGGCGACCGCCGACCTCCGGGCCGACGCGATCAATCAGACCGCGCTCCATAGCACCGTGGACGTCCTCATCTGTCGGCTCTGGACCAAATTCGCCGGAGGCAACGTCGCGACCGAGCTGATCAAGGCCTTCGATCATGGTGTCAAAGTCGGCATCGCTGAGCAGCCCACGGGCATGCAGCACTCGGGCGTGGGCCTTGGACGCAAGAACGTCGTAAGGCGCGAGCACCCAGTCAAAATGGGTGGACTTGCTCAATGCGGCCATCGCCTCGGACGGGCCACCGGCAAAGCGGCCGCCCCACAGGGAGCCTTCGTTGGTACCGTGCTTTTCGACCATTGTCTTTTCCAATAGGCCTTTCGCTCTAGTCGCTCTGGAGAATCTTTACAGTTTGAAGTCGCGCTTTGCGGCCATCTTCGAGGACAGGCCGTGCAGCTCGACAAAACCGCGAGCCAGGGTCTGGTCGAAGGTGTCGCCCTCGTCGTAGGTAGCCAGGTTGAAGTCGTACAGCGAGGTGTTCGAACGACGACCGTTGACGTTGCAGTGACCTGCGTGCATGACCATGCGGATGTCACCGGAAACGCCCTTCTGGGACTCCTCGATGAAGGCATCCAGCGCGCGCTTCAGCGGCGAGAACCACAGGCCGTCGTAGACCAGGTTGGCCCACTCGCCCTCGACCTGACGCTTGTAACGGGCCAGCTCACGCTCAACGGTGACGTCCTCGAGCGCTGCGTGTGCGGTCATGATGGCAACTGCGCCCGGAGCCTCGTAAATCTCGCGGGACTTAATGCCGACCAGGCGGTCTTCAACCATGTCCAGACGACCGATGCCCTGAGCACCAGCGCGGCGGTTCATCTCTTCGATGGCCTCAAGCACGGAAACCTTCTTGCCGTCGATGGCAGTCGGCTTACCGTCCTCGAAGGAGATGATGACCTCGTCCGGGGAGCTGAAGTTCAGGGTCGGATCCTCGGTGTACGCGTAGACATCCTTGGTTGGTGCGTTCCACAGGTCCTCCAGGTAGCCGGTCTCAATGGCACGACCGAAGAGGTTCTGGTCAATGGAGAACGGAGAGGACTTGGACTGCTCAATTGGCAGACCCTTCTCCTCAGCGAAGGCAATAGCCTTGTCGCGGGTCCAAGCGAAGTCACGAGCCGGTGCAATAATCTTCAGATCCGGGGCGGTGTTGGCGAAACCGACCTCGAAACGGACCTGGTCATTGCCCTTACCGGTGCAACCGTGAGCAACGTGGGTGCCACCGAACTCCTCTGCAGCCTTCGCCATGTGCTTAACAATCAGCGGGCGCGACAGTGCAGAAACCAGCGGGTACTGCTTCATGTAAAGACCATTGGCCTTAATGGTCGGCAGGCAGTACTCCTCGGCGAACTCGTCCTTGGCGTCGACAACGACAGCTTCGACAGCGCCGGCGTCCAGAGCGCGCTGACGCACGGACTCCATGTCCTCGCCGCCCTGTCCGACATCGATAGAAACTGCGACGACCTCGCCGTCCGTCATTTCCTTGAGGTACGGAATAGCAACGGTGGTATCGAGGCCACCAGAGTAAGCAAGAATAACCCGGTTGGTCATAGGGTAAGCGCTCCTTTAATCGGTGCTTTAAAGCATTTCGTGAAATAGTTTACTGGTTCGTTCCGGCGGCTAGACGCTGGGCTAGGTCAGCGCCGGAAAGTGGTTCTCTAGCCAGGCACATTACGGTGTCATCTCCCGCAATTGTGCCAACGATTTCTTTGAGTCCCGCACGGTCAATCACACTGGCTAGATACTGTGCGGCTCCCGGTGGTGTACGCACAACCGCGATGGTGCCCGAATGATCAATGGAGACCAGCAGCTCGTCTAAAACGCGCCGCATCCTGGCCACTGCCCCGCTGGAGACAGCGAGTGCATCTTCGACGATGGAATAACGCGAACCGTTGGCTCCATCGCGAATCTTTCGGGCGCCCAGCTCATCGAGGTCTCTGGACAACGTCGCCTGCGCAATCTCAATGCCTTCGTCGGCAAGCAGCTCGACGAGCTGAACCTGACTGGACACGTGATGCTGCGCCAACAGGTCAGCGATGCGCGTCTGCCGAGCTGTGCGAGAACCTGGTTGTGCTGCGGTCATGACCTTACTGCCTCTCCACCAGCCAGGTCAGCAACGCCTTCTGAGCGTGCATGCGGTTTTCCGCCTCGTCAAAGACTACCGACTGCGGGCCATCGATGACCTCGGCAGTAACTTCGTTGCCGCGGTATGCCGGCAGGCAGTGCAGGAAGATGGCATCCTCATTTGCCTTCGCCATCAGCTCAGCGTTGATCTGGTACGGCAGAAACGGAGTGCGACGATCCAGGCCGTCGTTCTCCTGCCCCATGCTGACCCAGGTATCGGTGATGACAACGTCGGCACCGGCAATGGCCTCATCGACGTCTGCGGTCACGGCCACGGCCGCACCGGTCTGCTCCGCGACCTTCTTGGCGCGGTCGACGTAGACCTGCTCCGGCTGGAAGGTCTCCGGTGCACAGATGGTGACGTCCAGCCCTGCGGTGGCGAAGCCTACTAGGTAGGAGTTGGCCATGTTGTTGGCACCATCGCCGAAGTAGACAGCCTTCTTGCCACGCAGTCCCGCCTGGCCTTCTTCCGGGCACTTGTGCTCGATGATGGTCTGCAGGTCAGCGAGAATCTGGCACGGGTGGAACTCGTCGGAAAGTGCGTTGACAATCGGCACCGTCGCAGTTTCAGACATGGCCTCCAGCCCTGACTGTGCGTAGGTACGCCACACGATTGCCGAGACAAAACGGCTGAGCACAGCAGCGGTGTCCTGGTAGGTTTCGCCCTTGCCCATCTGCGAGTTTCCGGTTTCGACCACAATCGCGTTGCCGCCCAGAGCCGCAATACCAGCGTCGAAGGAGAAACGGGTACGAGTCGACGTCTTGTCGAACAGCACCGCAACCGACTGCGGCCCCTCAAACGGCCGGCGGGAGTACGGTGCTGCCTTTAGCTCTGCAGCCAACTGCAGCACCTCAGCCTGCTCCTGCGGAGTCAGGTCATCATCGGCGAGAAAATGACGGAGCATCAGTTCCTAATTCCTTCCATTGTTTGCGACAGCCTCAGCGGCGTCGTTCAGGCAGGTATCAATCAACTCGACGGCACGGTTGATTTCCTCATCGCTAAGATTCAGCGGCGGCACGATGCGCAGCACATTCGCCTGTGGTGCATTCAAAATGACTCCGTGCTCATAGCCGGCGTTAACCGCTTCCTTAGCCAGGTTCTCGCACAGCACCAGCCCAAGCATGAAGCCTCGACCACGCACGTGATCGACATGGCTTAACGACGCAAGCTTGCGAGCCAGAACCTTGCCCTTCTCGGTGACTCGATCGAGCAGCTTTTCTTCTTCCAGCGTCTCGATAACGGACAAACCAGCGGCGGCACAGACCGGGTTGCCACCGAAGGTGGTGCCGTGCGCACCTGGGGTGAACAGTTCTGCTGCGCGGCCGTTAGCGATGACAGCGCCCAACGGCAGTCCGCCGCCGAGCCCCTTAGCCAGGGTCATAACATCCGGCACGATGCCATCGTGCTGATGGGCAAACCACTGGCCGGTACGGCCAATGCCGGTCTGCACTTCGTCGACAATCATGAGGACGTCGAAGCGCTTGGTCAGTTCGCGGACGTCGGCGAGGTATCCCTCTGGCGGTGCGACCACGCCGGTCTCACCCTGAATTGGTTCCAGAATCACCGCTGCGACACCCAACGGATCGGATTCGATGGTCTTGGTAAGGAAGTCAATGTCACCGTAGGGCACGAACTCGACTCCACCCGGCATCGGTTCGAACGGGGTGCGCTTGTCCGGCTGACCGGTCATGGCAAGTGCTCCCATGGTGCGGCCGTGGAACCCGTGGTGGGTCGCGATAATACGGTTGCGCCCCGTCAAACGCGCCAGCTTGAATGCAGCCTCGTTGGCCTCGGTGCCGGAATTGCAGAACATAACCCGGGTGTCATCGGTGTCCCAGCCAGTGAGCTCAATGAGCTTCTCACCCAGTGCCAGTGGCGGCTCAGAGGCGAAGATGTTGGACACGTGCCCCAGCGTGGAAATCTGCTTGGACACGGCTTCCACGATCGCCGGATGCGCGTGACCCAACGCGTTGACTGCAATACCGGCGAGCAGGTCCAGGTATTCCTTGCCCTCGGAATCCGAGACAATAGCGCCCTTACCCTGCACAAGCTCAATGCGCGGCGTGCCGTAATTGTTCATCATCGTGTGTTGCCACTGCTGCTTGAAGTCGCTCATGTCGTCTTTCGACCTGCCTAACGTGTGTGTAGGTAAATTCTTGTCCGTCTTTTTCTGCCTTATCCGGGCTCTACCATTGTGCCGATACCGCCGGAAGTCATCAGCTCCAGCAGCACCGAGTGTGGCTGGCGGCCATCGATAACGTGGGCCGCAGGCACTCCCTGATCCACTGCGTTCAGGCAGGACTCCATCTTCGGAATCATGCCCGAGTCCAGCGTCGGAAGGATTTCTCGCAGGTGCGAAGTGGAAATCTTGGACACCAGCGAATCGCGGTTCGGCCAATCCGTGTAGAGACCCTCGACATTAGTCAGAATCACCAAACGGTTCGCGTTAATTGCCGATGCCAGTGCACCTGCTGCCGTGTCGGCGTTGATGTTGTAGACCTCTTTGCCATCAGCGGACGGCGCAATCGTAGAGACCACCGGAATACGTCCGGCATCAATCAGGTCCAATAGCGTTTCCGAGTGCACCTCGGTGATATTGCCGACCAGCCCGATATCTGTTTCCTTGCCGCCGACGTTTACCGTTCGTCGAGTACCAGTGAACAGGCCACCGTCCTCACCAGAGGTACCCACTGCATAGGGGCCGTAGGCGTTGATGAGGTTCACCAGTTCGCGGCCGACCTGCCCGAAGAGCACCATGCGGACAATTTCCATGACCTCCGGAGTCGTGACACGGAAACCGCCTCGGAACTCTCCCTCCAGCCCCAGGCGCTTGAGCATCGACGAAATCTGAGGGCCGCCACCGTGGACAACCACCGGCTTCACCCCCACGGTGCGCAGAAAAACCATGTCCTGCGCGAAGGCCTTCTTCAGTTTCAGGTCGGTCATCGCGTTACCGCCGTACTTGACCACCACAATCTTGTCGCGGTGGTGCTGCAGCCACGGCAGTGCTTCCGCCAGCACATGTGCCCGCTGTTCGAAGGACAGCCCTTCGGTCAACTGGTGAACCATTGCAGAGTCTCCTCAAAACCTTTACGACGAATATGCCGAGTTGATGTGAACGTAGTCGTGGGAAAGGTCAGTCGTACGAATCGTGGCCTCTTCCGGATTACCAGTACCGAGGTCAACCTCCACGGCAATGTCCTTGCCGGAGAGATCCACTTCACGAGCATCAGGCGTGCCACCGGTATCGCGACAGACTACATGACCGTTGAAGGAAACAGTGATGTGCTCCGGATCCATATCCACCGGTGCAGTGCCGACAGCCGCCAGCACACGACCCCAGTTCGGGTCCGAACCGAACATCGCACACTTGAAGAGGTTGTCGCGGCCGATGATTCGAGCAGCTACCAGGGCATCTTCCGCGCCACCGGTGCCACGCACGGTCACGGACACACGCTTGGTCACGCCTTCGGCGTCCGACTGCATCTGGCGTGCGATGGAATCACACACACTGAGCACTGCCTGGTCGAGCTCCTCCTGCGAGGGCTTCACACCAGAGGCACCGTTGGCCAAAATGATGACGGTGTCATTGGTGGATGTGGAGCCATCAATATCTAGGCGGTTAAACGTAACCTCGCTAGCTTTGACAATAGCCTCGTGCGCCATTTCTGCGCTTACCGACGCATCCGTCGTAATCACACCGAGCATCGTGGCCATCGACGGGCTAATCATGCCAACACCCTTGCCCATGGCACCGACAGTGAATCCGTCACCATGCGCAACGGCCTGCTTTGCCACCAAGTCAGTGGTCAAGATGGCTTCTGCTGCAGCCGTACCTGCGGCGGCATCGCTGCCCAGATTCTCACAAAGCTTCGGCACACCTGCCAGAACAATGTCCATCGGAAGCCGGTCACCAATCAAGCCGGTGGAGCAGGTACCAATCTCGGTAACATCGACGCCGAGCTCATCTGCGACCTTCTGGCAGACTTCGAGGGCGTCGGCAATACCCGGCTGACCATTGCAGGCATTGGCGTTGCCCGAGTTCAGCACCACAGCGGACAGCTTGCCGTCAGCGATGTGCTTCTTGGATACCGTCACCGGCGCAGCCTGGACACGGTTGGTAGTAAAGACAGCCGCGGCAGTCTTCTCCGGCCCCTGGTTTACGATGAGCGCCATGTCCGGGTTTCCGCTGACCTTGATGCCTGCAATGACACCACTGGCCACGAACCCCTGAGGTGCACATACGCCGCCTTCGTCACCAGCGACGTTGACGAGACCTTCTTTTTCTTCCTTCATCATGGGGCAACTCCTACCAATGGAAGTCCTGCAGTTTCATTCTGTCCAGTAACCAAATTCATGCACTGAACTGCGGCACCACCGGTGCCCTTTGTCAGATTGTCGATCGCCGAGGTCAGCACCAGACGCTTGGCGCGTTCATCTACCTCAACCTGAATCTGAACCAAGTTAGAGCCAATTACCGACTGCGTCTGCGGCTGCAGCCCTTCGGCCAACACCTGCACAAACGGCTCATCCTTGTAGAACTCGAGGTAGGCCTCCCGTGCGGCTGCCTCCGTCACCCCGTCGACAAGCGGGGCGGTAATGGTGGTGAGAATGCCGCGTGACGTTGGGGCGAGCACCGGCGTGAAGCTGACGGTGAGATCCTCTGCGTACGGCTTGAGGTTTTGTAGGAATTCTGCGGTGTGGCGGTGCTTGCCCGCAGTGTTGTAGGCACGGAGATTGCCCATAACCTCGGACCCGAGCAGGGACACAGCTGCCTTCTTGCCCGCACCGGAGGTACCGGTGACGGAAACAACGGACAGATCCGGCTTGACCAGACCCTTTGCAACTGCCGGCAGTGCCGTAATGGTACCGCCAGTGGGGAAACAACCCGGCACAGCAATACGCTTGGAAGCAGCCACTACTTCCCTGTTGCCCGGCAGCTCTGGAATACCGTAAGTCCAGGTACCGGCGTGCTCCGAGCCGTAGTAGTGCTCCCACTCATCGGCATCCTGCAGGCGGAAATCCGCGCCGCAGTCAATAATCACCGTGTCATCGCCCAACTGCTCTGCAATCGCAGCCGAATGACCGTGGGGCAGGCCGAGGAACACCACGTCATGCCCGGCAAGTGTGTCACCATTAGTCGGCTCAATACGACGGTCAGCCAAAGGTGCCACATGAGGCATAATGTCGCCCACACGGGCACCCGCGTTGGATGCTCCCGTTAGTGCGCCGATGGTCAGTTCGCCGGAAAGATACGCCGGGTGCGACAACAGGAGGCGGAGGATCTCTCCTCCTGCGTAACCGGTCGCACCAGCAATGGCAACGGAAATACTCATGCCAAACATTCAACACTTTTATTCACTGCGTTGCAAGATATTCATAGAATTCGTTGTCAAAGTGCTGGAATTATACCTATGTGACGTGAGTGAATTATGAATATAACTCCGTCGTCGGTACATACATCTCGTTCGCCGAGCCGGTCATTCAATCAGCACGCCGGATTACTCAACGCCGGACTATTCAACTACGACGCTTGGCTCCTGCCTCATCACGCCATCTGCCCACTGCGCCACCGATGACGTCGTGGTGTAGAGATAGTAACCCGACTCCTCCGGTGCCACGCTGCCATCAAAAGCCACCGCGCCCGAGAACACCGCCGCTAGCTGGCCGTCGATAAAGAGCGGTCCGCCCGAATCGCCTACCTGCAACGCCGCGGGTCGCTCCATGCGCGCCAACACCGAGTCTTCCCGCACGCACTGTTGATACTTCACCGGACACATCGAAGCGGTGACGGTCGCCGACGGCAGCGAGCCATCCGCAACATCGCCGAGCAGCGATCGCCCATAGACCGTGCCTGTCGTTTCTTGCTCCGAAAACGCTTGACGACGTTCCATTGCGGGATACCCCGGAAGAGCTGCGTCGCCCGCAAGGTGAACAAGCGCTACGTCACCGGTATGTGCAATTTCCCAGCTATCGATAGGAACACGGTGGGAATCCTGACCGAAACCGACCTCTACTTCCCCAGCCTGCTGCGGGACATCACGCACGCAGTGGGCGGCGGTCATTACCCACTGCGGGGCGATTGCAGTTCCCGTGCAAAAGTTTCCGGTATGGGGACTGGTCTGGACCATGATTGACACCACGGAGTCCGCCGCCACACTCGGCGCAGCAGCCTCCCCGCCAACCAGCGCAGCCGCACTCGGCACGCCGGTGAGCAACAGACCTGCCGTGACAGCAGCTGCCGCCACAGTCGTCGCAGGCTTCGCGCTGCTCACCGCGCACGCCCCAACGCGCTGCTCTCGCGCCTCTGCGCTATCCAGCCTGTTGTCGCGGTGCCGCAAGTTGCCAATCATGGGTATCTCTCCCTGTGGTCTCCCCTTTTAGCCGCGCAGCTGAGCGCCGTGACGGGTAGTGGCCAGCTCAATGGCCGCCTCGCGAGCCGCGGAAGCTTCCTCTTCCTTCAGCGTACGGTCCGGTGCGCGGAAACGCAGGGAGTACGCCAGTGAGCGAACGCCTTCGCCCATCTGCTCGGAACGGTAAACATCGAAGATACGAATGGATTCGAGGAGCTCACCGGCACCTTCCACCAGAGTCTTCTCCACCTCTGCGGCGGAGACCTCATCGCTGACAACAAGCGCGACGTCCTGGTGGACAGCCGGGAACGGGCTGAGTACCGGCGCCGGCAGGTGCTCCGTCACTGGCAGTGCATCGAGATTAATCTCCATCGCGCAGGTGCGCTCCGGCAGACCAACGTCCTTGCACACCTTCGGGTGCAGCTCACCGGCGTGGCCGACGACCTCGCCGTCGACAAGCAGCTCAGCGCAGCGGCCCGGGTGCCACGGCAGCACCTCAGCGTTACGGATCTCCAGCTCGACGTTGGCGGCGCGGGCAACAATGCGTGCAGCTTCGATGGCATCGGCGACGGTGTACGCGGCCTCATCGCCCCACGGGCTGTCCAGGCGGATCCGCCCACAGGCGACAGTGGCGACGTGCAGTGGCTGCTCCGGCAGCGAGTCCAGAAGCTCAGCGCGCTCGGCCTCGCTCGGCAAGCCAGCAGTCGACGGCATCGGCGAGACACCGTTACCGCGCTCGATGGATACCTGCTCCACACCGTAGAGCGACAGGTCGACCTGGCCGCGAGCAACATTGCGCTTCAGCGACTCCAGCATGGACGGCAGCAGAGTCGTGCCCAGCTGAGCGTGGTCGGACTCCAACGGGTTGATGACCTTGACGGTGTTACGACGCGGGTCATCAGCGTCCAGGCCCCAGACGTCGAAGACATCGTTGGCAATGAACGGTGTCGGCAGAATCTCCAGGTAGCCATTGTGGGCCAACGCGTGACCGACGAAGCGGCGGCGCAGCTGACGCTCGGTCAGACCGCGGCCGGCCGGAGCGATTGGAAGGATAACCGGAATGTCTTCCAGACCCTCCAGTCGCAAGATTTCCTCAACCAGGTCAGCGGACATGGTCAGGTCCGAGCGCCAGGTTGGCGGAGTGACAGCCAGGCGGTCACCGTTGTCAACGACCTCGCAACCGACCTCACGCAGGCGACCAATGACGGTTTCACGCGGGTAATCAACGCCCGCAACTTCGCTGGCGCGGTTGACGGCAAAGTCAATAGTCGGCATGGTGGCAACCTCGCCGAGCAGGGTGCGACCAGTGTCGATAGTGCCGCCGGCGATGTCAGCGAGCAGCTGGCAGGCCAAGTCCAGAGCCGGCTCGACAAGAGCGGTGTCCACGCCGCGCTCGAAACGTCGGGAAGCCTCGGAGCTCAGCTTGTGGCGGCGACCGCTGCGGAAGACGTGCAGCGGCGACCAGTTGGCGGCCTCGAAGACCACATCGGTGGTGTCGTCGGCAATCTCGGAGGTAAGTCCGCCCATGATGCCGGCCAGCGACTGAATACCGTTGTCGTCGCAGATGACGACGTCCGCCGGGTCGAGCTTGCGGTCCACGTGGTCGAGAGTCGTCAGAGTCTCGCCGGCCTTAGCGTTGCGGATGTGCAGGCCACCAGCGATCTTGGAGCCATCGAAGGCGTGCATCGGCTGACCGAGCAGCAGCATCACGTAGTTGGTGACGTCCGTGGCCACGTTGACCGGACGCTGACCAGCCAGCAGCAGGCGGCGGCGCATCCACCATGGGGTCTCGGCGTTCGGATTGATGCCGGTGACACGGCGCAGACCAAAGCGGCGGGTGTCGGTGTCCTCGTCGATGGTGACATCCAGGATCTCACCTTCGACCGGTAGCTCCTTGACCTTGGCTGGATCGGCGAAGTCGAGGTTGAATGCGGAGCAGATCTCGCGGCCAAGACCGCGGGCCGACAGCGCATAACCGCGGTCCGGAGTGATGTTGACCTCGAATTTCTCGTCATCGAGACCGATGAACTCCTTGGCGCACGAACCCAGCTCAGCCGGGGCCGACGGGAGCGTGAGAATACCGGCGGAGGAATCGGTCATGCCCAGCTCAGCTTCGGAGCAGAGCATGCCGTTGGAAACCTTGCCGTAGGTCTTCCGTGCGGAAATCTCGAAACCGCCCGGCAGTACGCAGCCCGGCAGTGCGACGACGACAATCGAGCCCTCTTCGAAGTTGCGGGCACCACAGATAATCTCCTGCAGTTCGCCGGTGCCATTGGCATCGCCGACGTTGACCTGACAGAAGCGAATTGGCTTCTTGAAGCCCTCGAGCTCCTCAATGTGGTCGACACGACCGAAAACCAGCGGACCTTCGATCTTCTCCAGCGGCTCGTGCCCCTCGGTTTCAAAACCAACGCGGACAAAGCCCTCATCCAGCTCGTCCGGGGTGACGGACCAGTCCGGGTTGATGGTGTTCTCTGGGCCGCGAACGATTTCAGTGACCCACGACTGTGGAATGAACATGTAAGTAAAACTCCTATCTGTAGGTCAGTGAATTAGCCGCGGATACCGAACGGCTGCGTGAAGCGAACGTCGCCTTCGACCATGTCGCGCATGTCGGTCAGACCGTTGCGGAACTGCAGGGTGCGCTCCAGGCCCATGCCGAACGCGAAGCCCGAGTACACCTCCGGGTCAATGCCGGAGGCCCGCAGCACGTTCGGGTTCACCATGCCGCAGCCGCCCCACTCGATCCAGCCGGCACCGCCCTTCTTGTTCGGGAACCAGACGTCAACCTCAGCCGACGGCTCGGTGAACGGGAAGTAGTTAGTGCGCATGCGGGTTTTGGTCTCCGGACCGAACAGGGCCTTAGCCATGTGATCCAGCGTGCCGCGCAGGTGCCCCATGGTCAGGCCCTTGTCCACAGCGAGCCCCTCGACCTGGTGGAAGACCGGGGTGTGGGTGGCGTCGAGCTCATCGGTACGGAAAGTACGGCCCGGGCAGATAACGTAAATCGGCAGTTCACGCGACTGCAGAGTACGAACCTGAACCGGCGAGGTGTGCGTACGCAGCACCTGCTTAGATCCTTCCGGCGCAATGTGGAAAGTATCCTGCAGCGTGCGAGCCGGGTGATCCGGCAGGAAGTTCAGTGCGTCAAAGTTGAAGTACTCGGCTTCGACCTCCGGGCCCTCGGCAACTTCCCAGCCCATGCCCACAAAGATGTCACCGATCTGCTCGGACAGAATGGTAATTGGGTGCATGCCGCCGCGCTGGCCCCGCGTGGTGTCCACCGACACGTCGATACGCTCCGCGACCAGGCGACGCGCGTTTTCCTCTTCCTCCAGCACTGCAAGACGCTCAGCATAGTGCTTTTCGACGGCTCCGCGAACAACATTTACGCGACGACCAGCATCCTTGCGCTCAGCCTTCGGAATGGAGCCCAGCGCGCGGCGCGCCTGCGGAATGTAGCCTTCATCCCCCAAGTGCTCACGGCGGGCGGCAGAAAGCTCATCCAGGTTGCCGGCAGCATCAAAGGCATCCGTGGCCTTCTGCGCAGCCGCCTGGAGGGCGTCCTCGGAAAGATCGATAGGATTTGGCGAATCGCTCACGTGTCAACCACTTCTATATAGGACTATCAGTTCTTGTGATGGAACAATCATAGTCGAGGATAACTGCACACGTGCACGCACCTCACCATCGAGGTTTCCTACTTACCCCGAACCGTCTCCCACAGGCACATGGCCGCTGCGGTGGCGAGGTTCAACGACTCCGCCTCGCCCTTAATCGGGATGGACACACTTGCCCCCGCCGAGGCCGTAATCTCCTCCGACAGGCCATGGGCTTCGTTGCCGAAAAGCCAGGCGACGGGACCGTCGGGAAGCGCATCAACGCCGAGCGTGAGAGCGCCATCCATCGCCGTGGCGAGGGTGGTAAAGCCCGCTTCCCTGACTTTCTCCATAACGACATCAATATCGCGCTCGCGTGCGACAGGGGTATGAAAAACAGAACCTGCCGAGGAACGCACAGCCTTAGAATTCAACGGGTCAACCGAATCGCCAGCAAGGATAACCGCACCAGCTCCGAGGGCGTCAGTCATACGCACAATCGTGCCGACATTACCCGGGTCATTGCACTCCACCGGAATCACCAAACAGCCGGACTGCTTTCCAACCTCAATGGTCTCTTCCAACGAAGTGGACACCGCATTAGTGTCACAGACGGCGAAGAGTCCGGTGGTGGTGACAGTTTCGCTCAAAGAGCGGGCGGCGGCGTCGTCGATAAGCGAAACAGACTTGCGCTGCGTCCCAGATTCGAGATACCCCGTGAGCAGCTCTCGGAACTGCTCGGCGGCGGCAGCGGTGACGAAGATTTCCACGACAGCCTCTGCGCGGATAGCTGCATCGACGGAATTGAAGCCTTCGATGAGGAAGCGACCGGCCTTCTTCCGCTTGGCCGCACGGTGGAGCTGAATAGCCGCCGAGACTCGCGGGGTGCGAGGAGTAAACGGCTCGTCGTTGAAGTACAGCGCAGAGTTCATAGTGATTAATCCTAGTGATGCGGCTCGGGATTCATAACCGCCAGCAGGCCAGTGCGAATACGAAAAACCACCGCCGAGGTTATTCATAAACCCAATCGACGGTGGTTTTTCAAAGATGTTGGCAGGCACACTGCCAGTCGCAGGCGCTTGCCGACGCTACGTACGAGTTACCTCGTAACTGCTTTACTTAGCAGCAGGAGCGTTGACGTCCTCCGGCAGAGCATCCTTAGCGACCTTGACCAGAGCAGCGAATGCCTGCGGGTCGTTGACAGCCATCTCAGCCAGGTTCTTACGGTCAACCTCAACGCCAGCCAGGTTCAGGCCCTGGACGAAGCGGTTGTAGGTGATGTCGTTAGCGCGGGCAGCAGCGTTGATGCGCTGAATCCACAGACGACGGAACTGACCCTTACGGTGGCGGCGATCGCGGAACTCGTAGGTCTTGGAGTGGAGCATCTGCTCCTTGGCCTTGCGGTACAGGCGGGAGCGCTGACCACGGTAGCCCTTTGCGGAATCGAGAACTTCGCGACGCTTCTTCTTAGCGTTAACAGACCGCTTCACACGTGCCACGGTGATACTTCCTTTTCGTTGTCTTTAAGAACTAGTGAAATTAAGAGGGCGATTGCCCTGGGACGAGGCTTGAAAAATTAAGCCTTGCCCAGCAGACGCTTGACGCGCTTGACGTCCGACTTAGCAACGTCCGTGGTGCCCTTCAGGCGACGGGTACGAGTGGACGGCTTGCCCTCCAGGAGGTGGCGGCGGTTAGCCTGCTCGCGGCGCAGCTTGCCGGAACCGGTAACCTTGATGCGCTTTGCGGTGCCCTTGTGGGTCTTCTGCTTCATGTTAAAACTCTCCCCTACCGATCTTTGACGCTCGTGGCGCAAAAATCTCGTTTACAACCATTTCTGGTCAGGTCGGTTACTTCTTACCCTTATTCCGAACCGGCCCCAGGACCATAGTCATGTTGCGACCGTCCTGCTTCGGGCGAGACTCGACAATGCCGTACTCTTCGACATCGGCGGCCAGACGCTCCAACAGGCGGAATCCCAGTTCTGGACGAGACTGTTCACGGCCACGGAACATAATCGTGACCTTGACCTTCGAACCCTTCTCCAAGAAACGAACAACGTTGTTCTTCTTGGTTTCGTAGTCGTGGTCATCAATCTTCGGACGGAACTTCTGCTCCTTGACCACAGTCTGCTGCTGGTTCTTTCGAGCCTCGCGTGCCTTCTGGGCTTGTTCGTACTTGAACTTGCCGTAGTCCATAATCTTGGCGACCGGCGGCTTTGCTCGCGGAGCAACCTCAACCAGGTCAAGGTCTGCTTCGTAAGCGAGCTTGAGTGCGTCACCGGTGCGGACAACGCCCACCTGCTCACCATTCGGTCCTACAAGGCGGACTTCCGGTACTCGAATATCCTCGTTAATACGAGCTTCAGCGCTGATGTGGCCTCCTAGGTTGAACCTGAACAATCTTCGTTTCAAACCGCGATAGCAAGCGGGAAAGGAAGAAAAGCCACGCGTCTACAGCGGATTACTACACACTGTATAAGGACGCCTTCCAATCGTGCGATGTGACATCACCGATTAGGGTGGACCCCGGCGCTACCGTAATTCTTTGGCGCACCTAGGGTGGGACTTAAATCCTCTTCGCTGCCGAATGCAACTAAATGCTCCCCGAAGGCAGCAAACATCGCATTCTGGCGGTCGTAGACGAGATGTTAACACAGCTGTTCTCGCACACCAAAACCGACGCTTATGCCAGGTTATTTACCACCAGCTCCCCGGCGCACTACCGAGCGCTTAAAAGTGCAATCCGAATTGTAATCAGATTGGTAGATTCTCTCCATAGTTTTTAGGCCAAACACGATTAAAGTCGTCACCATGAATACTGGCTCCAACGGCTTTGGCCCTAAAGCCGAGAACACCGATCCTAATCAGCATTCCGCCCGATACGACAAGCCTCCGACCGGCGATTTTGTCCTGACCGGCGACTCCGTCTCAGAGCTTTCCCATGCTCTGGCAGATCTCGAAGCTAGCTCGCTTCGGCTGGCTCAGCTGACTCATACTTGGCAGGTGCGCCTTTCTCAGGAAAGCGGGCAAGCGCCGACTGGACCGCACGCGCCTCAAGGTGCGACTCAAGCGCCGCCCCATGCTGCACCTCAAGGGACACCTCAACACAATCCGCAACCGCCGCCAGCGCCCAGTCCGCCACTAGAGCAGGCACCTCGTCCCCGTTGGGAACCGCAGGCTGAGCAGACGCTGGCCACACCGCAGTATCCCCAGCAGTCTCAGCAGATGCAGGTGCCACCACCGCCAACGCAAGCTGACTGGCGGAACCAACCAGCACCCCTGCCACAGAGCGACGCAACTGCGCAGCCGATGTTCGGCTTCCCCTCTGCCCACCAATGGCGGCGGGATTCGAAGTCGCCACAGTCTTCTCCCTCGCCACAGTCTTCTCCCACAGACTCCACCCCGCCACCGAAGCTGCCAGAGGCACCGCGCGAACCTCGCGAGCCCTGGTGGCGCAACGAGAAGGCAATCATCAGAATCATCGCCATCTTCGGTGGTCTCATCACCGCTGCCGGTATCGCGTTTTTCGTCGCGGTCGCAATCCAATCCGGCCTGATTGGACCGGCCGGTCGTGTGGTCCTGGCTTACTTGTTGGCCGCCGTGCTCGCGGTCGCGGCTGTGCGAGCGCACCGTCGTCAAGCACCGCCTGCTGGTGTGACGGCGTTGATTGCGACATCACTAGCCGCTGCGCACCTGACAACGATGTCGATGTCCTACCTCCTCGACTGGATTCCGGTGGCCGCGACGCTGGTCATCATGCTGCCTTTCGCCGCAGTCGGTCTATACGGCGCGCGGTGGACGAAGTCGAGTGCAACCGCGGCGTGGACAATCACAATCAACACCGGATTAATGCTGTGGGCGACGATCGGCCTCAACTTCCACGCCCGCCCGCTGAGCTCCTCGCTCGCGCAAATCACCCTTCAACTGATGGTCATCGCCGCTATCGTCGGCCTCCTGAACGTCCCCTTCCGGAAGTACGTAGTCGCATTCCTGCTCGGCGCAAACGTTCTCATCGGCGTAATCACGACCAACAATGCACTGGTGATGCCCGCAATCGCCGCACTCACCATTGCCCTTTTCGCGTTTGCCCAGTTCGGCCCGCTGGCGTTGGCTCGCCAACTCACTCCCGAGCTTGACGACGAGCCTTCGGAAACCAGCACCTGGGAAGACGATCTGGTCACCATCACGTCAGTAGTTGCCTTCTCGACTCCGGTTGTAGCTGCAGTCCCCACGGTCAACGCCGCACAGTCCACCTCCAGCCTCTGGTTGCTGCTCTACGGCGGATTCGTGCTGTTCATCGCAATTGCTGCAGTATTCCTTTGGAACCGTGCCATCTTCCGCTATCTCGCCCCAATGGCCTTAGCCACGGCAATTCTGCCCTGGCTAGCGCTCGCGGTGGCAGGCCCGGAAAGGAGCTCAGGAGCCGATACTGGACCCCACTCTTGGGGTCTCATCCCAATCTCTATCGGTGCCGCGCTCTTTGTCTGGGCGCTGGCCACAGCACCGAAGCACGGCGCGATTGGCGCACGACTACAGGCTCCTGAACCAACCCGGGATGCCGTCGCACCATATACAAAGATTGCGGCACTGACCTGGCTGCTCGGCGCAACGGTAGTACACCTCTACATCCTGCCCGCAGCATTGAATGCCGGTGCTGCGGACGACTACTCGGCAACGTGGGCAGAAATGCTTTCGCTGTTGTTCCTGCTGTGCGCCGACGTCGGCCTGGCCGTGACGGCAGCGAGGTCGCAGCTACCGCCAGCTTTTGCACTGATTGGCCTGGCTGCACTGGGTATGCCATTTATCATGCTGCTCACGACTATTGGCGTGAGCTTCAACGCTGCACACATGTTGTTGAGTATTTTCTGGGCCACGATTGCCGGCATGCTGGTGCTATCGAAGAGGTTCCACCACATTCCGGCGCGACTGGCAGCGGGTTTAACGATTGCGGCGCTGTCTATCGTCAAGCTGATCTTCTACGACATGGCAACGCTCGATGGCGTTATCCGCGCCTTGGCGTTCCTCGGCTGTGGTCTGATTCTGCTGGCCATGGCGGTCTCCGGGGCAAAGCAGAAGAGTGCCGAGGAGCCGGCGGCACCGGAGCGTGACGGCACCGCCAGCGATACTGACGCTGCCGCCGCTGCCGATGCCGACCCCGTTGCTGACAGACTGGAAGGCTTCACCCGCACCGACGGTCCTGGAATTTCCGACGGAAACGAGCCGACTACCTAAGCTACTTAAGCAGCGGCTTCAGGTACTGCCCGGTGTGGGAGCCGGAACAGTTCGCGACATCCTCCGGCGTGCCCTCTACAACCACGGTGCCACCGCCGGAGCCGCCTTCCGGCCCCATGTCGATGATCCAATCCGCAGACTTGATGACATCCAAATTGTGCTCAATGACAATGACGGTGTTGCCCTTGTCCACCAGGCCCTGCAACACCAACATGAGCTTGCGGATGTCCTCAAAATGCAGCCCCGTGGTCGGCTCATCCAAGATGTAGACCGTCCGGCCATTGGAGCGCTTCTGCAGCTCACTGGCCAGCTTTACACGCTGAGCCTCACCGCCCGAGAGTGTGGTTGCCGCCTGCCCGAGACGGACATAGCCCAGGCCGACGTCGACAAGCGTATTGAGATAACGCGCAATCGACTGAATCGGCTCGAAGAACTCCGCTGCCTCGGAGATGGGCATGTCCAGAACCTCAGCGATGGTCTTGCCCTTGTAACGAACCTCCAGCGTTTCGCGGTTGTAGCGCGCGCCGTGGCAAACCTCGCAAGGCACATAGACATCCGGCAGGAAGTTCATCTCAATCTTGATGGTGCCGTCGCCCTTACACGCCTCACAGCGGCCGCCCTTGACGTTGAAGCTGAATCGACCGGGCTTATAGCCACGAACCTTGGCCTCTTGTGTCTCGGCGAAGAGATTGCGGATCTTGTCGAACACACCGGTGTACGTCGCTGGGTTGGAACGCGGGGTGCGACCAATCGGCGACTGATCAACTTGCACCAGCTTGTCCAGCTGATCCAACCCCTCCACGCGGCTGTGTCGACCCGGCACCTGACGAGCACCGTTGAGCTCGTTGCTCATCACCTTGGCCAGGATTTCGTTGACCAAGGTGGACTTGCCGGACCCGGAAACACCCGTAACGCAGGTCAACACGCCGAGGGGGAACTTCACGTCAATCTTCTTCAGGTTGTTTTCGCGAGCGCCCTTGACCGTCACCATGCGCGACTTATCAATCGCACGACGGTTCTCCGGCACCGCCAATACCCGACGACCCGAGAGATACGCACCTGTCAGTGATTCCTCGCAGTCAACGATGCCAGACGGTTCACCCTGGTAGACGATCTGCCCACCGTATTCACCGGCCTTTGGCCCAATGTCGACCAGCCAATCGGCCTCGCGAATCGTGTCCTCATCATGCTCGACCACAATCAGGGTATTGCCCAGGTCGCGCAGGTTTTTCAGAGTCTTGATTAGACGGTTGTTATCACGCTGGTGAAGACCAATCGAGGGCTCATCCAAGACGTAGAGCACGCCAGCGAGCCCCGAACCAATCTGTGTGGCCAGACGAATTCGCTGCGCTTCACCACCGGACAGCGTGCCTGCCGAACGAGACAGGGACAGATAATCCAGGCCAACGTCAAGCAGGAACTTCAGACGAGCCTGCACCTCACGCAGAACACGCCCGGCAATCATTTCCTCGCGCTTGCCCAGAGTCAGCGAATTCAGGAATGCCGAGCCATCGTGAACCGATAGCTCTGTCAGCTCGGCAATATTCTTCTGCCCGAACTCCGCCGAATCCAACGTCACCGAAAGAATTTCCGGACGCAAACGAGTACCGCTACATGCCGGGCACGGCACCTCACGCATGTACCCCTGGAAACGCTCCTTCTGAGAGTCGCTCTCCGCCTGTGACAGCTTGCGGTGTAGGTATGGCATCACGCCTTCAAACGGTGCGGTGTACTGGCGAGTGCGGCCATACCGATTGCGGTAACGCACCGTGACCTTGTGGCTGGAACCATGCAGCAGGGCCTTGCGCTGCGGCGCTGTAAGTTCCTCAAAAGGCGTGGTCGGGTCGAAGCTCATCTCGGTGGCGAGCCCCTCGACCAGTTTTTCAAAGTACTTCTTGTTCAGCGTCTGCCGCCACGGCGCAATCGCCTCAATCGTCGGCAGCGACGGATCTGGAATCACCAGGTCCGTGTCCACCTCCAGCTTGGTACCGATACCGTCACACTCCGGGCACGCACCATACGGCGAGTTAAAGGAAAACGACCGTGGCTCCAACTCATCGATAGCAATACGGTGCCCATTCGGGCAGGCCATCTTCTCCGAGAACCGCTGAGTTCGACGCGGGTCGTCCGCCTCTAGCCCGACGGCGTCGATGACCACGACGCCGTCGGCAAGCAGAAGCGCCGTTTCGACGGAATCGGTGAGCCTGCGCTGCTGCGACTCCTTCACCTGGAGACGGTCAATGACCACGTCAATATCGTGCTTGACCTGCTTCTTCAGCTTCGGCGGATCCGTCAGACGGTGCATTTCACCATCGACGATGACACGCGCGTAGCCCTCGGATGCGAGGCGTTCAAATAGGTCGACGAATTCACCCTTGCGCGTGCGCACGACGGGTGCGAGGACCTGGAATTTGGTGCCCTCCGGCATTTCCATGACCTGATCGACGATCTGCTGTGGAGTCTGTGAGGAGATCACTTCCCCACAGGTCGGACAGTGTGGAGTACCGGTGCGCGCGTAGAGAAGACGCAGGTAGTCATACACTTCAGTGATGGTTCCGACGGTCGAGCGCGGGTTGCGGTTCGTCGACTTCTGGTCGATCGACACCGCCGGCGAGAGCCCCTCAATCATCTCTACATCGGGCTTTTCCATCTGCCCCAGGAACATGCGCGCATAGGAGCTCAGCGACTCCACGTAACGGCGCTGGCCCTCGGCGAAAATTGTGTCAAATGCCAGTGACGATTTACCCGACCCCGACAGACCGGTGAAAACCACCATCTTGTCTCTGGGCAAATCGATGTCAACACCCTGCAGGTTATGCTCGCGGGCGCCTCTGACCACTAGACGTTCAGCCACAGTGGGAAACCTCAATTCGTCGACGATTCACTGCCGACTAGTCTACAGCCCATAACCAATTTTTCGCACATGTGTTCAGAGACTCGTGGTTACGTTGCGCTCCTAGCGCGCCGACAGACACCTCATTACCCTGGGGCGCATGAACGACGACATTACAATCAGCCCCTACTCCAACTCGCCGAGCACGCGCGGCGTTGAGCGCATTGACTACGGCAATGTCACTATTTATAAGACCTCCGTCGGACCGATGGACAACAACGTCTACCTTTTGGTCGACTCCCGCGAGCCCGACAGTTCTCTACTTATCGACGCCGCCACCGACGCCGAGCACCTAATCCGCCTGGTTGAGCACGTCGGCGCGCAGGTGCGCACGATTGTCACCACGCACTCCCACGGCGATCACGTCCAGGCGCTCGGCGAACTTCTACAGGCATTCCCGGCCCGCCACATCACGTCCAGCCTCGACGCTGCCGACATTCCCGAGCCCGCCGACCAGCAGCTCGACGGCGGCGAGACCATCACGTTCGGCCAGGGCATCACGCTGCCCACGTTCATCCTGCGCGGACACACCAAGGGCGGTCTCTGCCTCGACCTGTCCGCCAAGGAGGCCGGCGCGCTTTCCGACGACACCCCGTCACACCACCTCTTCGTCGGTGACAGCATCTTCCCAGGCGGTGTCGGCAAAACGTACTCGCCCGAGGATTTCACGCAGCTTATCGACGATGTCGAGAGCCGCCTCTTTCACGTCTACCCCGCCGACTCGGTGATTCACCCCGGCCACGGCAAAGACACCACAGTTGGTGTCGAGAGCCCCGAGGTCGAGAACTGGCGCCAGCGTGGTTGGTAGCGCTGGATGAGCGTGGTCGGTAGTGCTGGATGAGTGTGGTTGGCAGCGCTGGATGCAGCCGGAGCTTCTGAAAAACTCGTCATTCCCGCGACATAAATAGGCCGGGCTGCGTAGGATTAATAGTGAATTACAGCGACCAGATGGCCAAAAACACGGTTTCACCTGGACGACAAAGGAGATGGAATTTAGATGATTCGCAAGTTTGCCCGACCAATGCTGGCCTCGGTTTTCGTTGCCGACGGTGTCGACACGCTGATGAACCAAAAGGATCATGAAGAGGGCGCACGCGACCTAATTGCCCGCGTCCGCTCCGTAACCCCGAACCAGTACAACAAGTACGTGCCAAATAGTGAGAAGCTGGTTGTCCAGGTCGTCGCTGGTACCAAGGTTGCTGCGGGTTCCCTCTACGCTCTGGGTAAGGCTCCACGCCTGTCCGCCACCGCTCTGGTCGCTGCACAGGTTCCGACGATGCTGGCTCGCCACGCATTCTGGGAGACCCAGGATTCGAAGGAGAAGGCAGCTCGCCGCACTGGTTTCCTGACCGACATCGGTCTGCTGGGTGGCCTCTTCCTGGCTACCGCTGACACCGACGGCAAGCCGGGTGTCGCTTGGCGCGCTGAGAAGGCAGGCAAGCAGCTGAACAAGAAGGTTCAGGCTGCCCTGCCGACCAAGTCTGAAACCGAGCAGCGCACTGAGGAAATCAGCGCAGCCTTCGCTTCCGCCGGCGAGAACGTCCGCGAAAAGGCTGGCCTGCTCCGTGACCGCGCTTCTGAGGCCACCGATGGGGCTCGTGAATACGTCGAGGACAACAAGGACGGCTGGCGCGAGCAGCTCACCGACGCCTTCGACACCGCTAAGAGCTACGTCGAGGACAACAAGGACGACTGGATTGCCAAGGCTACCGAGCTCGCTGAGGACGCTCGCGACTACGCCGAGGACCTGGGCAAGGATCTCAAGAAGGACACTCGCAAGCAGCGCAAGGAACTGCGCAAGCGCGCAGCCAAGGCTTCCAAGGAGGCCAAGAAGTCCGCAAAGAAGGCGCAGAAGCGCCTGCAGTAAGTTTGCTGCCGCAGTTAAGGCGGTATACTTAAACGCTCCCCACGCCACTACGCGTGCGGGAGCGTTTTCATATTTTTATATTCATTCAGCACATCAGTTAGCACTAATTCAGCGATTCGTTGAGGAGACCAGGTTGGCGTCGCGCGCATCCGAGCCCGGGCAGGACCAGACAGGCCGCATTGGCCACACTGGCCAGGCAGGTCTGCCGGACCAAGCAAGTTCAGCACCACAGCGAGAAGAAGAGAGTACCCTCGCTGCCGAACAGGCCTACGTCGACCGTGCGTTCAGCTTCCTCGACCGGGCACGCGAGCGCGACCAAGAGTACCTGCGCCAGGTCATGCTCATCGACGACCCAGACCCGCAAGCCCGCGTTGAACGCGAGGTGGAATACCACCGACTACAGGCTAATCTGGACCGCTACCGCTCAGCCGAGATTGGCCTGGTCTTTGGTCGAATCGATATCGATGACACAGACCCCGACAATCCTTTGTCAGAGGAAGGGCCGGGGGCGACCGTCGATAAGCGATACATCGGGCGAATCGGCCTGTCCGATGAAGACGACGACTACCGCACGGTCATCATGGATTGGCGTGCCGACGGCGCGCGCCCGTTTTACCTGGCCACGACCGCGCATTCCGAGGGAGTCAGCCTGCGTCGACACCTGCGCACGCACGGCCGGAAGGTCCGCAGCATTGACGACGAATGGCTCTCCGGCGAGGAAGCCGACAGCGCACACGAAACCGAAGTCGAGGCTGGTGTCGGTGGCGAATCGGTGCTGCGCGAGGTCATGAATCAAGCGCGCACCGGCCATATGCGCGGCATTGTGGAGACCATTCAGCGCGAGCAGGACCTCATCATCCGCGACTCCACCCGCGGCACCCTGGTCGTCCAGGGCGGTCCCGGCACGGGCAAGACGGCGGTGGCGCTGCATCGCGTCGCGTGGCTTCTCTACACCTACCGCGATCAGCTGGCGAAAACCGGTGTCCTCATCATCGGCCCGAACACGACCTTCCTCGACTATATCTCGCGCGTGCTGCCGAGCCTCGGCGAAACAGGCGTGGTGCTGACCACCATCGCCGATCTCTACCCCGGCGTGCACGCTTCCGACGCGCTTATCGACGGGCACAACCCCGAACCCCTGGTTGCGCAGGAAGTTAAGGGCTCGATTGAGATGCTCACTATCCTGCGCGAAGCCGTGCGGGCCTACCAGGAGCTCCCCGCGGAGTCGCTTGAAGTCCATAACGACAACATCATCCTGACCATCACGCCAGAGATGGTGAAAGCCGCGCGAACGCGTGCGCGGCGGACTCGTAAACCACACAATCTGGCACGTCCGATTTTCCGGGATCACGTGGTGGAACTCCTGGCCGCACAGATGGCCGAGGTCATTGGCGCCGACCCGCTGGGCGGCGAAAACCTGCTGTCCGTGACCGACGTTGCCGACCTGCGCGACGAAATTGACGAATCCGGAGCAGTCGCTGACATCCTCGACGAGCTGTGGCCCGCACTCACACCCGAGCAGGTGCTGTCGGAACTGCTGAGTTCCCGCGAGGCCATCGACTACGCCGCCAGCGATTACGACGAGCTGACGCGCGAGGCTCTCTACCGGCCGGAAGGCACCGACTGGATGCCTTCCGACGCCCCGCTTCTCGACGAGCTGGCGGAGCTCCTCGGTCCGGTTGGTGAAGCGGAGACCGATGACGAGAATTGGCAGGCCCGCGTCGAGGAGGCGCAGGGCGCGTTGGATACCCTGTCCAGTTCTGCGTCCCAGGATCTTGACGACGGCTTTGAGGCCGAAATTTTGTCAGCGTATGACGTCATCGATGCCGAGGCACTGGCCGAACGCCACCGTGAGCGCGACCTGCGATCCACCGCCGAGCGGGCGGCGGCGGATCGCCTGTGGGCCTACGGCCATGTCATCGTCGACGAGGCTCAGGAACTCTCCGCGATGGCCTGGCGAATGCTGCGCCGCCGCAGCCCCAACGGCTGGATGACTCTCGTCGGTGACGTGGCCCAGACGGGCTCCCCCGCAGGTGCCGCGACCTGGGATGATGTGCTGGAACCCATCATCGGCTCGAGGTGGCATCTCCACGAGCTGACCGTCAACTACCGCACCCCAGCTGAGGTGATGGAGGTCGCCGCCAGCGTCCTGGCCGAGATTGATCCGGAGCTGGAGGCACCGCAGTCGATCCGCGCGACCGGCCGCAAGCCTGTCCAGGCTCGCACCGTGACGGAGGCTCTGGCGCATGTGGAGCAGGTTGCGCAGCCGGACCGCCTGGCCGCTGTAATCGCGCCCGCCGAATTGCTCGAAGCCACGCGCGCGGAGGTGCGGGAGTTCCTCGGTGGTGGAGCTGATGGAGATGGTGACCCTGATGGTGCTGGCGGGGCTAGTGCCGCCGATGACGCACCTGCTACTCGCCCCAGCAAGCTCACCAACTGCGCGGTCTACGACATTACGACCTCAAAAGGCCTGGAATTCGACGAGGTTATCGTCGTTGCGCCCGACCAGATTGTGGCACAGTCTCCGCAGGGGCTACAGGACCTGTATGTTGCACTGACTCGTGCGACCCAGGGGCTAATTGTTGTGGCGCCTCAGCAGTCAGGCGTTTTGCCGGAGCTGCAGTGGTTAGAATGACGAGGATAGTGCCGTACAGAATGAGTGAGACATAATGTCCCAAAACTATCTACCTCAGCTAGCTGAACTTCGCGCACGCCGTCTCATTGCCCAGGGGTTAGCTGCAAGTCAAGCACGCAGCGATTGGAATACAAACCTCAAGTCGCCTGCATTATCAGCAACGCATGGCATGGTTGCTCTGCAAGGACAGAATTATTCGAACGGTGTTGATGCCATCGCCTTGCGCAGTGGCAGCACCACCGACGATGTTTTAGCAGCCATTTCTTCTTACGACATCGTTCGCTGTTGGTCGCAACGAGGCACCCTGCACTTTGTTTCAGCGCAAGACGCGGGAGCAATTATGAGGTTGACGAATCCGCGCATCGAAAAGGCAGCAGCAAGACGTCGTACGACACTCGGGCTTTCTCAAGATGATGTGCAGACCGCAAGGGCAGCATTTCATTCCGAATTGCGCTCACGTGGCCTGTCCGACCCGCTGACTCGGACTGAAGCCTATGAGGTTTTCGCAGATCATGGAATAGACCCCACGGAACAAAGAGGTCCTCACCTACTGCGCACATTCGGCGGCGAAGGCGCTGTCGTCCAAGGGCCACGAAGAGGATCCGAAGATACCTTCGTCCTGCTTGCCGACGTAACGTCCAAAGACGGCCTCTCAGCAAATACCACAGAGGGCTCCAGCACAGAACACTCAGCTGAATCCACGCTGGCCGACATTGCCTGGCGCTATGTTAATTCCCGCGGACCTATCTGTGTAGCTGACTTCGCGTGGTGGCTGGGGCTGACGAAAACTCAAGCGAAAAAGGCCCTTAAGCTTATCGATCACTTAATAGTTCCTTTCTCCCTCGATTCCTCTGCCTCTCCGGACGCGCCAACTGACACAGAATTCATCGGTGAAAATCTCGCGCAAAATGAGTACTTCATGCCGACATGGCAGCAGAACGTAACTGAAGCCGAGCTTGAAGCCGCGCTTTCACTGACGCTTCGACTGCCCGCTTTTGACGAGTACCTCATGGGCTACGGCAGCCGCACCGAAACTCTTCCTGAATCCCTTCGCAACCAGGTCTTAACCAGAAACGGAATTAGCTGGCCTTTTGTAGTTGAAGAAGGGATTATCACCGGCCGGCAATAGAAAAACCGGCACCTCATCTAAGAGGTGCCGGTTTAAAGCGAAGGCTAAATTGTTAGCTGACGGTCTTACTAGCTCACCGTTTTGTTAGCTCACAGTGTGAACGATCATAACGTCACAGTCCGACTGACGAGCAACATCAGCCGGCACGGAGCCCAGCAGACGACCAGTCAGCGAGTTAATGCCGCGGTTACCAACCACCAGCAGGTCAGCGCGACGGTCAGTGACCAGAGACATCAGAGCCTCAACCGGGGAGCCGGAACGAACCTCGGTCTCAACCTTGGTAGCGCCGACGGCCTCTGCGGCCTCCTTAGCAGCAGCCAGGTTCTTCTGAGCCGGATCATCACCGAGGACCTGAACTGAATCCTGGCGCAGGGTCTTGGACGCATCCTCTGCAGTCTCGTAGTAAGCGCAGCCGATAACCAGGGTGGCATCGAAAGCAGCAGCAATCGAGGCAGCGCGCTCTACTGCGAGCAGCGACGACTTAGAACCATCCGTGCCGACAACAATGGTCTTGTAATCACTCATGAAAACTATCCCTCACTGTGGAAGTTGCATTAAAACAGTTCATCGTGCGTAACGCCGTCGTTGCCCCGAACCCACTGGCCAGAGGCACTTTCGCGAATACACTGTTTTACTTCCCACAACAGTAGCAAAAAACTACTCGACACCGGCCTCAATCATCCCCTTAAGTTCCTTCTTGAGGTCGAAAATCTCATCGCGCAAGCGCCCCGCGAGCTCGAACTTCAACTCTCGCGCAGCCGCGGCCATCTGCTCCGACAAATCCGCGATGAGCGCCTCGAGCTCCGCCCTCGGCATCTGCTTACCGCTAGCACCATCGGCCGCGCCCGAGCCGTCGGCACGCGAGAGCAGCGCATCAGCGGCCGCACCGGTCTTGCCTTCGTAATCGGTGTCAGCGTTGTCGTAGACCTGATCCAGAATGTCCGCGATCTTCTTGCGCAGCGGCTGCGGATCGATGCCATGCTCAGTGTTGTAAGCAATCTGCTTTTCGCGGCGGCGCTCCGTCTCGTCGATGGCGAACCGCATGGAATCGGTGATCTTGTCGGCGTACATGTGCACCTCGCCGGAGACGTTTCGCGCGGCACGGCCAATCGTCTGAATCAACGAGCGCTCCGAACGCAGGAACCCCTCCTTGTCGGCGTCGAGAATTGCCACCAGCGAAACCTCGGGCAAGTCCAGCCCCTCGCGCAGCAGGTTAATACCGACCAGCACGTCGTACTCGCCGAGACGCAACTGCCGCAGCAGCTCAACGCGTTTGAGCGTATCCACATCCGAATGCATGTACCGCACCTGCACGCCATTTTCGAGCAGGTAGTCGGTCAGATCCTCCGCCATCTTCTTCGTCAGGGTTGTGACGAGAACGCGCTCGTCACGCTCGGTGCGCTTTCGGATCTCGCCGATCAAATCATCGATCTGCCCCTCAGTAGGCTTAACGACGATCTTGGGGTCCACCAGCCCAGTCGGACGAATAACCTGCTCCACATACTCGCCACCGGTCTTTTCGAGCTCATAGTCACCCGGCGTTGCGGACATGAACACGACCTGGCCCACGCGGGCATCGAATTCGTCGAACGTCAGCGGGCGGTTATCCAACGCCGATGGGAGGCGGAAACCGAAGTCGACGAGGTTGCGCTTACGGGAGGCATCGCCCTCGAACATGCCGCCAATCTGCGGCACGGTGACGTGCGACTCATCGATGATGGTGAGGAAGTCCTCCGGGAAATAGTCAATGAGCGTCGCGGGGGCCGAGCCCGGCGCGCGACCATCGATGTGGCGCGAGTAGTTCTCAATGCCGGAGCAGAAGCCGACCTGTTCAATCATTTCGAGGTCGTACTCCGTGCGCATGCGCAGACGCTGTGCTTCCAGCAACTTGCCCCGGTTTTCCAGATCCGCCAGGCGTTCGGCGAGTTCGGCCTTGATGTCCGCGACGGCCCGTTCCATCCGCTCCGGGCCTGCGACATAGTGCGTAGCTGGGAAGATGCGCAGCTCAGGGACTTGGTCGATGACGTCGCCCGTGACTGGATTGAGGTAGTACAGCGAATCAATCTCGTCGCCGAAGAACTCCACCCGCACGGCCTTTTCTTCGTAGGCCGGGATGATGTCGACCACGTCACCTTTTACTCGGAAGGTGCCGCGGGTAAAGGCAATGTCATTGCGGGCGTACTGAATGTCCACCAAAAGGCGCAGGAACTGGTCGCGGTCGACTTCCTCGCCCTCCTTCAGCCACACCGAACGGTCGAGGTATGACTGCGGGGTACCCAGGCCATAGATGCAAGAAACAGAGCTGACGACGACTACGTCGCGACGCGACAGCAGCGCTGAAGTAGCCGAGTGGCGCAGGCGCTCCACGTCCTCGTTGATGGAGGAATCCTTTTCAATATAGGTATCGGTCTGCGCGATGTAGGCCTCGGGTTGGTAGTAGTCGTAGTACGAAACGAAGTACTCGACCGCGTTGTTTGGCAGCAGGCTGCGGAGCTCATTGGCCAGCTGGGCCGCAAGCGTCTTGTTCGGTGCCATGACGAGGGTTGGCCGCTGCACCTTTTCGATCAACCACGCTGCGGTGGCTGACTTACCGGTGCCCGTGGCACCCATCAGGACTACCTCGCGCTCGCCTCTATCTAGGCGCTCCGACAGTTCCGCGATTGCCTGCGGCTGGTCGCCCGACGGTTCGAATTCACTGATGACCTCGAAGTTTCCCTCAGCGCGCTCGACTTCACCGACGGGCCGGAACTCCGAGTGTGCGAGGACGGGTTGCTCTGCTGCAAATGCCATAGTTCCCAGCGTAGCGAAGGCTGTCTTGAAAGCGGCTGGTTACGTTACTTCCTGGGGCTTTGGGCTATCCAGGGCTGGGGCCCAGGGGCCTAGGGTCGGCTGTCGAGTTCCGAGCCAACATTAAGATCGGCACAGATTTGGACAAGGCTGGCATAAAGTCGGTGCCAGGCCAGCAAAGGCGGGTTCCGCTTCACCAGCTGGCCCTTAGTGCGCAGCGGCTGGCTCGTGGTGAAGCGCAAGCCGTCTTATCGATGGTCCACGGCTGCGAGGCTGCGAGGCTGCAAGGCTGCGAGGCTGCGGGAGGCCTGGGTTATCCACACCCTGAAAGTTGTCCACAGATTGGACACGGAGCCTCTCTCACAGAAAATCCCCTGGGCCGCAAGAGCTTAGAGTCCCGACCATGGGAAGTTTCACCACGGCCGAGTTGCGTGCACTCGGCATCGGAGAGAAAAAGACCAGAGCCCTCCTACAACAAGGCAGGCTAACTAAATTGGTACGAGGCCTCTACATTGACGACCACTCTCCCGCCTCAGTCGCCCGAGCAATCACGGGGCATTACAAAAGCATTGCGCTAAGCGGTAAAAGCGCAGCTCAAATCCACTTGAGACTTCCCCTGACACTTCCTATCCAGGCAGAGGGCGCGGGATCAGTTCAGGCCGAGACCTTCTCCATTAGGCACAGTCGTCTGCCGGCCTACACCGACATCAATGGCCTCCCAGTTGTCGAAGCACTCTGGGCAGCACGAGCTTCAAAAGACTATGCACGCAGAATCCTGGAAACACACTACGCCGGCCGGGGCGGCGAGAAGCGACTCAACCACGACCTCAGCCGGATGCGGAAAGTCCCCGCATGGCTGCGTGAAACCATCACCACCACGCCGATTGGCTCATGCAGCGAACTCGAGCGCAAGCTGGCCCGTCCACTAATCAAGCGCGGGTACCGCATCCGAATGAACCAGTACATCGGCCCCTACTGCTTCGACATCCTGCTTGACCAGTGGAAAATAGCCATCGAAGTTGACTCAGAGAAGTACCACGCCAACGAGGACTCGTTCATCACAGATCGCTGGAAGACCAACTCCGGCACGCTGCACGGCTGGATAATCCTAAGGTTCACAGACTCATGCATCAATTGGAATCTCGACAGCGTCCTCGACGAAATCGAGCAGGCAATCCGATGGGTACAAAAGCGCCGTCCCCGCGTGGACTATAAACCAGGATGGCCTGCCTGCCAGAAAGTCTGGGAGTGGAATCCAACGGTTGGCTACGCCAACAAGCAATGACACCTGTCATGGGCAATTCGTGACACCACCTATACGTCCATACCTCTAATCCGCGCTGAACTTGGAACTATGAATCCGGACGTAATTCTCGAGTTCTCCAATATCACCAAGCAATTCAGCAAAGGCCAGGTAACCGCACTCGATGATGTCAGCGCCACCGTCCGCCGCGGTGAGGTCGTCGCCATCCTCGGTGAAAACGGCGCAGGCAAAACCACACTTATCGATCTCATCCTCGGCCTGACCACACCCACCGCCGGCCGCATCGAAGTCAACGGCCAATCATCCAGGAACGCGGTCAATGCTCAGCAGGTCGGCGCTATCTTGCAGACGGGCGGTTTGCTTCCCGACGTAACGGTCGAGGACACACTCAAGATGATTGCCAGTGGCTATTCGGAGCATGTGGCGTTGGCGGACGTCGTAAAGCAAGCGCGGCTGGAACCCTTGCTGAAGCGGAAAGTCGGTAAGTGCTCGGGCGGTGAGCAGCAGCGATTGAAGTTTGCGTTGGCCCTGCTCGGTGATCCGGAGTTGATTGTGTTGGATGAGCCGACAGCGGGGATGGATCCGAGTGCGCGGCGCAATTTTTGGGCGGATATTCATGCCCGGGCGGAGCGTGGCACGACGGTGTTGTTCACCACGCATTACATGGATGAGGCGGAGGATTTTTCGAAGCGAATCATCATGCTGCACAAAGGGCGTATCATGGCGGACTTGGATACGCCGAGCATGCTTGCGCTGAGTAAATCAGTGCTGGTTGAGGCTAATTTTCCGGGTGCGGCACCGGAGCTTTCAGAGCGCACTGAGGTCGATGAGGTCACCTGGTTGAGTAGCGCTGCTGGGGAACCGGCCGGGACCAGTAGGCGCGTGCGGCTGCGGACACGGGATTCGGACTCACTGCTTCGTCACTTGGTAACGGAGACGGATGCGACCGACTTCACGGTCCAGCGCGCGAAGCTTGATGACATTTTCATTTCTATGCAGCGTGACGCAGATGTTGCAGCTGATGCCACGCCCGATGTCGCCGTGGCTGCTGGGAACTAAAGGAAATAACTGGAAAGGATTGCCATGACGTACACCGCGACTGAAACTTCGTCCGACATACCCGGCGCGACTGCTGGTACCAGCGCAACAAAGCTAACCGAATCCCACGGCCTGTCGACATACATCGCCATTCAGATCAAACGCTATCTGTCCGACTGGTCGAACCTGTTCTTCTCCATCGGCCTGCCCATCTTGTTCTTTCTGGTGTTCGGTGCCTCGCTCGACCGCGGCGGCGATGCCTTCCCTCACGGCAATGTCACCGCCTACGTGATGATTGGCATGGCTATTTACGGCGGCGTCACAGCAGCGGTGGCCAGCGCCGGACAAACGATTATGGAGCAAACCACGGGATGGGGTCGCCAGCTTGCGCTGACACCAATGTCGACGTCGCGTATTGTACTAAGCCAGGCAATTCTGGTGCTCTTCGCCGCAGTGTTGCCGATTGCGGCAATGTATCTTCTCGGCCTCGTCATCGGCACCGAGATGGAGCCACGGGCCTGGATTGTCAGCTTCATTCTCTGTGTTGTAACCTGTCTGCCGTTTGGTTTCTACGGCTATGCCTGGGCACTGCTGCTGCCGAAGCCGTCAGCGCTCAGTATCGCGTCGGGCTCGATTGTCGTGCTGTCTTACCTCGGCAACCTCTTTATCCCGATGCAGGGCGCGTTGCTGGCAATCAGCCGCTTCACGCCGCTGTTCGGTTCTGTGACTCTGTCGAGGTATCCGCTGACCGCAGGTCTTACTCCCAGCACGGATACTGGTGCAGGACTCTACACCGAGCCACTGTGGGTGCCCATTGTCAATGTTGCAGTTTGGAGCATCCTGCTAATCGGCTTCTGCATATATCTGAACAAGCGCGAGAAGTCGCGGCTGTAAATAACGCGGCGAAACACGGCTAGATAGCAAACCCAAGCGATAGCCATCGCCTCCATCTAACCTGTGACTAACGAGACCAACTTCCCTCTGCCACCGACCGAGACCGCCTAGGCATCTATGACAACCACTTTGCGACGCAGCTTCAGCCATCCTTTCCAGGGATTCCATGTCTACTCCGCACTGTCGGCTGGCATCTGGATTGTGGTTTTACCCTTCGTCTTCTTCGGTTTCGGCGCCGAAAAGGTCGCTCAGATAACTGCGCTGATTGTCAGCTTTGCGCTGGTGTACATCTTCATCTGGGGCTCACTTCACTACTATCCTCGCGGCTGGTTGCAACGAGCTCGCAACATACTTGCCCTGTGCATAGTCGCAGCGTTCGGCCTGCTCTCCATCCCGCTTGTGGGAAACGGCGCCAGCGCATTCCTGCCATTTGTCGCAGCATTGCTCAGTTGGATGCTGCCCATCATCCCCGCCATCCTCAGCATTGGCGTGCTCGGCGCAACAATCGTTACCATTAGTCATTTCTTGGCTCCGGAAAGCGGTCTCATCTTACCCATCGATGCCCTGTTTTGGGCCGTCGTTGTCTGCTGCGTTGTTCAACTCAGCAGGTTCTCCCAGGAACGAGCCCAGCTCAACCAGGAAATTGAGCTCAGCCAGCAGCGCGACTCCATCGCCCGCGATGTCCACGACGTGCTGGGCCATTCGCTGACGGTCATCTCGCTCAAATCTGAAGTCGCGCGGCGTTTGGTCCACACCAACCCCGATGCCGCCGCTGCCGAACTCGAGGCCATCACCGCTCTGTCGCGCACATCGCTTGCCGAAGTCCGCTCAACAGTCACACGCATGCGCCAGCCGGATCTCGCAGGCGAGCTCGCCGCCGCCGCGCGGGCATTCCACACCGCACACATTGAGGCTTCACTTCCCGACGATTCCAGCGGTGTAACCACCAATGCGAAACTCTTCTCCTGGGTGATTCGCGAGGCCACCACCAATATCATTCGGCATTCTGAGGCGAAGAATGTCTCAATCGAACTCACACCATCCAGCGTGGAAATCATCGACGATGGCATCGGCTTCGACATTTCCGACCTAGGCTGCGATTCCTCCGCGGCTACCACGGGCGAAGGCCAAACTGTCGCCGCTGGTGGATTGGCTGGGCTGAAGCAGCGTGTCCAGGATGCTGGCGGTGACCTCATTATCGAGTCCGCACCAGGTCGCGGCACTCGCCTTGTGGCCACGATGACGCAGTCACGCTTGCAGCGCTCGCACCGCTCCCACCACGCGGGCCGTTCATCCACCACAAGCTCCAAAAACCACCTCACTGACACAACCGTCACCGAATATGCGCGGGAGAATAGATGATTCGCGTTCTCATAGCTGATGATCAGCACCTAGTTCGAGGGGCTTTAAAGGCTCTACTGGAAACCGAACCGGACTTGGACATCGTGGCTGAAGCCGCCGACGGCATTGAAACAACGCAAAAAGTCACCGAGCAGGACGTCGATGTCGCGCTTATTGACATCGAAATGCCGCGCCTCAACGGCATTGACACCATCGCGAAAATTTCTGACCACTGCCGCTGCCTCGTCGTCACTACTTTTGCTCGCCCCGGCTACCTCAAACGCGCACTTCAGGCCGGTGCCAGCGGATTCCTGGCAAAGGACACGCCTCCTGAGCAGCTCGCAGAAGCTATTCGACGCGTCCACTCCGACCTCCGAGTCATCGATCCGGCCTTGGCCGAGGCCTCACTTTTCACGGCCGACTCTCCCCTGACCGACCGCGAAGTCGAGATCGCTCGACTGATTCTCCAAGGCGCTGATACGGGCACAATCGCCGGCCAGCTCTTCATTGCCAAGGGCACGGTGCGCAATCAGGTGTCGTCAATTATCACGAAGACGAATACCTCAAACCGCGTCGAGGCCGCGAAAACTGCTCGCGACAATGGTTGGCTCTAGAAAACAGGTCGAAATACCGCCCTGATTCTCATCGAATCGTTATTACTTTCATAGTGCGAAAACTCCCTACTGCCCACTGCGTGACGCCTACGAACACCCACCACACCTTTGCTTCACGACGTGCACTCATCGCCGGTATCCTCGCCACAACCGCATTGACCTTCACCGCCTGCTCTCAAAACGACGGCGCAGTAACTAGCCAATCGGCAGCTGACACCGCCACCATGACTCAGACTGACGGCAACGCATCAAACGCAAACTCAGAGAATAGGCCGAACCCAACCGGCTCAAACTCTGATGCTGGCGGCAGCAATAACGGTGGCGCTGCCGGAAACTCCGACGACACCTCCGACGATGCAAATTCTTCCGAGACGGCCCCATCACAAAATGGTGGACAAACCAATGGGGATACCGAAACCACGTCTTCGTCGTCAAGCGAAAATGCAGACATCGGCCAGGCGATGAGGGACATCATTTACAGCAACTCGTCGCCGGGGACCACGTTTACCGGGGGCGAGGAGATGACTGTTTACGTGTATGGCGATGGTTACCGCACGAATCTGGTCGTTGCCGGGCCGAATACCAGCTGTGAGTTTACCACCGAGGTCTTCCATCAGCAGACCGACGGTCTCAACGCCACCGCTGATAACATTCGCGATAATTTGAAGCCGAATATTCAGGCAACGAGCCCTGCGACCGGCCAGACCTACGATGTCAGCTGCGGCACGCAGGGCGATGGTGTCGTGGCGTGCAGCGGCGGAAACGACGCACGGATTTATATCAATTAGCGTTGATTGCCATTTCGGGAGCAGGCATTTCGTCTTCACTCGTTGACAGCGCAATTGCTGAATACTGCCCTGGCCGATTGATCAGTTTCGACAGACTTGCGGTAATGGCAGGCAACGATTTCACATCGGTGTAGGTCAAGTATCGAGACTTCCATACAGGCTTGAACTTTTCCTTGTAATTACGCAGCCCGCGGAAGTTATAAATCCGGCCTCCGTAGTTGTACACCAAATAGATGGTTTTTTCGCTGAGCCTGGAATGCGGCCGCGCACCGGTATTCGACATTGGTGCCATACCAAAGTTGAACTCGGTATATCCACGGTCTTTTGCCCATTCCATCAGATTCACGAAAATGCCATCCATCACTCCATCTGGAGCATCAGGTCGAATGCGCATCAAATCCACTGACGCAACCCTTTGCCCTTGCGGCATTATCGAAGCAAATCCTTCGACACGGTCTGAATCCGCCGATCGAACAACTGCAATCGGTGCACGTGACAGATAATTCTCATCAAAGAAACCGAGCGAGAAGCTCATTTCCGTGCGTTTTCCGAGCCACTCCTGCGATGCGTCTCGCAATTCCATAATGAATTCTGGGCTGTACGGTGCCTCGGCAATTTCAAAAGTACAACCAGAGCTTTCTAACTTGTTGTACATACGTCGGAACGTCTTGCCCTTATTACCGACTCGGGTGAAACCCGAAATATCAACCGTCGCATCTTCACCGAGTTTGACCAGGCTCATGCCCTCATTTACACATCGAGCCAAATGGTCTTCGCCCACTTCATAGAATGCGACCGAGCACTGAAAGGTATCCGCATAGTCAATAAAGTCCGCGAACAGTTGATTGAAGGCATCCGGGTCGCCGAATGGATCACCGAGTGCAATCAAGGTCGTGCCATGGGGGCGGTACAGCAACGCTGCACGGTCCGCACCATTTCGCTTATCGACGGTAAAGAAAACCTGCTTATCGCCTAGGTAATACAGATGCGAAAAAGCATTCCCGCCCCATTTTTCAATCAGGGCCTCGAATCGACGTGTCTGCTCTTCGTTTGGGGCTTCGAACTCCGGAGCGCGACAGCGAGAAAACAATACTGCAATTGCCACAGCACATGCGAGCATTACGTAGAAAAGAACCATTGGCCAGTGAGTATTGGCATGCGGGGATGGTGCGGGTACATTGACCACCTTATTTACCCGAAGCGCATGCCAACTCGAAAGAACGATTGGAATAGCAATCGCCAGAGCTGCCGTTGGTACGAAACTACTCCACTTTAATGGGAGTGGATCTCGATCAAACGCACTGCGAGACGCGAATAGTGCAAGTGCAAAGACCCCAAGATAAATAGCCTCTTCGTAGTCGATTCCGCGCACTAGACACGCAACCGCTGCCACCCCAAGCAGCACTAAAACCAGCTGGTAGCAGCGTCTGACTCGTTGGTTAATTCCGCGAGCCAAGATAAGCAACATGACGGCGATAAACAGCACTGTCAAATGCGATGCACGCCGGACAGTGCTCGGCAAAACTTCTTCGATAATCCGAATACGTGAAGCAATTTCAGGTGTCAGCGCCGAAACAAAGAGCAAAAGACTAGAGAAAACGGTGATAACTGCGAGTATCCGAGCCATGACACGGTGCGGAAAATCGGACTCGAGTTCTTTCACGCTGTCGGAGACCCAAAAGACCGCCGCCAGCAGCCACGGAACGATGTAATAGAAAACGCGGTACAGTACAAGGCCAAGCAGAATATGGTTAGTGTCGAGGCCAACTTTGGCGCACAGCGCAAACACTGTGAGGTCGAAGCTACCAGCTCCTGCAGGCAGGAAAGATAGCAATCCGGCCAGAGTGGCGGTTGCAAAAATAAAGATAGCAATCGGGAGTGAAAACTCCGGTGTGAACACCCGAACGCATACCCAGAAGAACAGCCCAGCTGCTGCCCAATCAACGACTGAGGTGCCGAGAAGATACCACTTTTCCCGCTTTCCTATCTGCGCAAAAGTCGTTTTTCTTAAATCAATTACGCCAAGTTTAAATCTATCCGCTAAGAAAAACAGCGGCAGATAAAAACATGAGATTATGGCGACGACAATTAACCAGCCATCGAAATGCACTGCGTACGGCAACGTTATTGCCAACATTACGAATAACCCGAGTAGGTTGGCAGCCCACACACTTGCCGAAACACCAATGGACTTACCTCGGTCCGCACCCGCCCAGGTATAGTATTTCGCACGGATTGTACCTCCGGTGAGCCCACCGAATCCGGCGAAATTATTAAAGGCCTGCGCAATCCAGCCAATCTTCAATGCTTCGCGTGGCGACACCTCCACACCGGCATATTTGGAGGCGACCAAGTCGTAGAGTCCCGTCGCACTGAACGCAATCAGACCTAACACCATGATGATTGCGTTTACGTGCATCGACGTATCAGCAAAAATTTCTCGAAGTTGGCTTCCTGAAATGGCGGCAAACTGGCCACGAGCCACAAGCACGATAATGGAGATTATCGCGATATAGAAAACAATCTTTAAGATTTTTCCGTGCGCCTTAAGCCACTGGTACAAGGATTGCATCGTCATACCTTTAACTCCGATCTTTAATTTCGCAGATGATCTAAACCAGACAGCCATACTTTTGATGGCCGCATCGAGAAAAATAGTGTTCTTGTGTTCTAGTGGCTTTGCGCCCGGATAAGATTCATTTTCTCCGCAAGCCAGGGGAGCTCGTCGTCAAGCGCGCGATCCCACACTTTCCATTCGTGCGTACCGGAATAGGTGCGCTCTTGGACGTCCATTCCCTGTTCCCGTCCGGCTCGGCAGACTTTCCACAGCCCTTCGATGACATCTTTAGATTCCTCATCGCCTATGGAACAGAATGCGGAATAACCTGTGAAGTCTTCGCCAGAAGCGAAAATCGATAACGGATTATTTGCCTCAAACGTGGCCTTGTCGCCACCAAAGCCCTTCTCGATTGTCGTCTCAAGGTTGTGCAGATTTGGGAACTCCTCGCCTGACATGTCCAGCACGGTACGATACGGGCCTCCCTTACGGCTGAGAACTTGCATCGCGCAGGTACCACCATTGGACAATCCACCTACTGCCCACGACTGCGGTCGAGTATCTACTTGGAAATGTTGCTCCAACCACGCCGGTACGTCATGTTCCAAATAGGTTGCGACCGCCCCATTTTCAGTGTCGGAGCAGAGCGGATTCTTGAAGCTCGAAGATAGCTGATCAACTATCGCCACAATCGGCGCCAAACCATTGTGTTGCTCAGCAAAGCGATCCATAGTATTTTTCAGGTCGCCGTTTACCAGCCAATCCTTCGACGTACCCGGCTGTCCTGGCATCAGTACAAGCACAGGCAGCAGAGGACGAGGTCGAGCGAAATAGGCAGCTGGAACATAGATAATGGAGGAGCGCGGAGAAAAGTCAGTAGCAGGGATATCTGCTTGCACGAGAACGCTGCTATCAGAGCTCAGTTTTTCGACTTGGCGTGGCCGCCACCGTTGTTCCAAGGATGTTTGTTTTGCCGACTCACTGTCACCGGGACGATAAACATCCGCGACCGGCGCGAGCCCATCTACCTCGCCAAAAGCCTGCACTTTGCCTGGTCCGCGTAGCACCTGGGCCAAGTTTGCATACGTGCCATAGTGAATATTGGGAACGGCATAGGCGCCGAGTACTGATAATGAGCAGACGAGAAGACCCGCAATGATGCGCCTAGGCTTCTTGGAAAACGCAATTACAACTAGAGCAACGATGCCGGACAAGCCAGATGCGAATGGTCCGAAAACTTCAATACCGATGTAGTCCGGGATCGGTCGCCACACCTTATTAAGCACATACCAGCCGATGGTGCTCACCACAGAGACAGCCACTACAATCGCGCAAACTTGAATTAGTCCCGATTTTCTAGAGCTGTTCCCCTTTGCAACCAGCCAAAGGAGAAACCCGAGAGTCAGCAGCATTAGTATAACTGCGATAATTTCTGGAACTCTGCCACGCAGCTGTACCAATTTGGCAGCCTCAAGGGCGTACCACGACCAATCTTGCATGCGGTAAAGACTATTTTTTAAAAGGAAGAGAATGCACAGAATATCTGAAGCTCTTATCTAGAATTGTCGCTTCGATTTGTAGCGCTCAGAGATGGCACGCCAAAGCTGGTGTACACAGCTTCGCGGACTGACGACCATCACATCCTGCAGCTTCATGCTTCGAACTCATGAGATTCCACCTACAGTGAAACCATGACTGTTTCCCGCTTGCGCCCCTTCGGCGAGACCATCTTCGCCACCATGTCCCGCCTCGCTACCGAGCACGAGGCAATCAATCTTGGGCAGGGCTTCCCCGATTGGGATGGGCCGGCGGAGGTGCTCGCGGAGGCGCGACATCAGATAGCTGGAGGAAACAACCAGTACGGCCCCGGCCGCGGCATGAAGGTGCTCCGCGAGGCTATCGTCGCCGATCGCGCCCGCCGCACGGGGCAGGTCTACGATGCCGACACCGAATGCCTCGTCACGGTCGGTGCCACGGAGGCGATTGCCGCCACCACCTTGGGGCATCTCGAACCCGGCAGCCACGTCATCGTCATCGAGCCGTACTACGACTCGTACAAAGCCGCCATCGCACTGGCTAACTGCACATATACCGCGGTGCCGCTCATCCCCGCAGCTTCCGGCAGGGCACGCTCCTGGTCGCTCGACCGCAGCGCGCTTGCCGATGCCGTCACCGCTAAAACGGCCATGATCATCATCAATTCTCCGCACAACCCCACCGGCACCGTCCTCACGGACGAGGATTTGCAGGCCATCGCCGATGCCGCCATCGGAAACAATCTGCTCGTGCTTGCCGACGAAGTCTACGAACGCCTGTACTTCAACGGATTGTCACACTCTTCCATCAGCGCTCTGCCCGGCATGCGCGAGCGAACCATTGTCGTGTCCAGCGCCGCAAAAACCTTCAACGTCACTGGCTGGAAGATTGGCTGGGCGCTCGCCCCGACTGAGCTACTCGATGGTGTCGTCAAGGCCAAGCAGTTCTTGAGCTATGTCGGCGCCACTCCCCTTCAGCCCGCAGTCGCCCGTGGCCTGCAGGAATGTGCCCCTTGGGTGGACGAGCTGGCGGGTCAGCTCGAGGACAACATGCGGCTCCTCGCCGATGGGTTGGAAGGCCTGGGCGCTGACGTCTTCACGCCGCAGGCAGGGTATTTTGTCGTCGCCGATGTCTCGAGCTGGGGGCTTGGCGACGCCCTGGAGACCTGCACCCGCCTGGTCAAGGAATGCCGCGTCGCAGCCATCCCCGTCACCGCTTTTGTGGATGACCCAGAGTCAGAAAAGTACCGCTACCTGGTGCGGTTCGCTTTCTGCAAGCGCGCCGAGGTGATTGAGAAGGCTATCACCCGGCTGCGGAATTATCTTGCTGCCCGGCCTGCAGCTGACGAATCTGATTCAGCGGCTGAATAATCCGCTCCCAAATCCGGTCGACCTGGCGCACGAGGTCCTCCTCGGTGCCTGAGTTTTCCAGAACTACGTCGGCGAACTGCAGGCGCTTATCATCGCTGATTTGCTTAGCGATGCGCTGCTTCGCATCCTCTCGGTCTACACCGCGGCTTTCCACCAGACGGTCGAGACGGACCTCCACCGGGGTATGCACAACTACGACGAGGTCCTGTGCTTCCGACTGCCCCATTTCAATCAACAGCGGAGAGTCAAAAACAATGATGGCGTCACCTGCCGCGTTGAACTGCTCTTCGGTGCGCTGCTCAATACGCGGATGGGTGATGGAGTTCAGCAGCTCCGTCTTCTCCGCGGATACGAAGGCGCGCTTCGCAAGCTCGCCGCGGTTGAGGGAGCCGTCGTCAAGCAAAATGCCCTCGCCGAAAGCTTCGGCGAGTTCGGCAAGCGTCGGTTCCCCGGGTTCGACGACGTCGCGAGCGATCTGATCAGCGTCGATGATGACGGCACCGAGCTCGGCAAACCTACGGGCGACCGTAGATTTCCCACTGCCCATGCCGCCGGTTAATCCTACTTTGAGCATGTCTCTAAGGGTACGTGGACACGCCCCCGCACGTTAGTGCTTTACGACGAGATCCTCGATGCGGTGACCCTCTTCAACGGGATCTGGGTTGACTGGGACCGGGGCGGTGCCGTTACCGAATGGGCTGCTACCAAGGGCCTCACGGCCGTGCGGCTGGAGCAGGTCAGAGAGCTCCGGCCCCTTCGGGACAATCCCTAAAGGATTGAGGTCGCGATGGACCTCGTAGTAATGGCGCTTGATATCGACGAGGTCAGTGGTGTCGCCGAAGCCCGGAGTCTGGAAGAGATCACGCAGGTAGTTGTATAGAACCGGCATCTCGGAAATCTTGCTCCGGTTGCACTTGAAGTGGCCGTGGTAGACGGCATCGAAGCGGATCAGGGTCGTGTAAAGGCGAATGTCGGCCTCAGTGATGTGGTCGCCCATGAGGTAACGGCGGGTCTCTAAGCGCTCAGAAACCTTGTCTAGGGCATCGAACAGCCGGTCGTAAGCCTTGTCGTAGGAGTCCTGCGAGCCTGCGAAACCACAGCGGTAGACGCCGTTGTTGATCTCGGTGTAGATGAACTGCATAAGCTCATCCATTTCCTCGCGCATCTCCACCGGGTAAAGATCCGGGGCGCCTTCGCGGTGGAACTCGGTCCACTCGGTAATGAAGTCCAAGGTGATCCAGGGAAAGTCATTGGTCACGACCTCGCCCGACTCGATCTCGACGATGGCCGGAACAGTAATGCCACGCTGGTAGTCCGGGAAACGCTTGAGGAATGCCTCCTGCAGGCGCTCGTAGCCGAGTACTTCATCGCGGCCACCTGGGCCTTTGTCGAATGTCCAGGAGCGGGCATCGTGCACTGGCCCTGGAATTCCGACTGAAATTGCATCTTCCAAGCCGAGCAACCTGCGAACAATAAGCGTGCGGTGTGCCCATGGGCACGCGCGAGCTGCGATGAGGCGGTAGTGACCGGCTTCAACGGGCCACGTCTTAATTCCGTCGCCTACCTCGCGACCGTTCTTAACAATGCGGTCGTTGATATAGCGGGTGTCGCGGTTAAAGTCCTTACCCTCCTGCGAGTACACACCGCCTGTGGAGTGGGAGGAATCCTCTACGTGATTAGCCTGATTCTTTGTTGTCATGTCACCAATCATATGGGCAGAAAGATAGGCTGTCAACGGCAGTAAAGACCGCCAGAGCCACCAAAATCGACAGGACCACCGGGGCATTAGAGTCATTAGGGCCATTAGGACGGCTTGCGCTTCGCCAGTAGCCGGTTACTGTGCAGCAAACTACTTCTGGTGAAGCGTAAGCCCGCCCTAGGCAACAGCGGTGCCCCCTTCATGGCCCAAAGCCCCACCACCCGGACCAAAGATGCAGCAAGCACCCAAGCCGCCGCTATAAGAACAAGGCCGAGCAGGTGCCCGTCGTAAAGCAAAGAAGGCACGAAAAAGCCCCAGCGAGGAAAACCTCGCCGGGGCGATTTCTCAAAGGGACGTGTAAGCCCCTTAGAGGCCTAGCTTAGTTGCCAGCCAGCTTCTCGCGCAGAGCAGCGAGCTGCTCGTCGGAAGCCAGGGTGCCGCCTGCGTTGTCTGCAGCCGGTGCGGCCGGAGCAGCCGGAGCTGCCTCGCCGGACTCGGAGGAGTAGTTCGAAGCGGTCTCTGCAGCCTCGGCAGCTGCAGCGCGGTGACGCTCGATCTGGGCAGCGTGCAGCTGGTGGTGACGCTCTGCCTCCGCGTAGCGAGCCTCCCACTCTGCGCGCTGAGTCTCGAAGCCTTCCATCCACTCGTTGGTCTCCGGGTCGAAGCCCTCCGGGAAGATGTAGTTGCCCTGCTCGTCGTAGGAGTCGCCCATGCCGTACTTGGTCGGGTCGAACTCTTCGGTGAAGTCCTCGTCAGCCTGCTTGAGGGACAGGGAGATACGACGACGCTCGAGGTCGATGTCGATGACCTTGACCATGACCTGCTCGTCGACGGAGACAATCTGGTCCGGAACATCGATGTGGCGGGAAGCCAGCTCGGAGATGTGAACCAGGCCCTCGATGCCCTCCTCGACGCGGACGAACGCGCCGAACGGAACCAGCTTGGTGACCTTGCCCGGAACAATCTGGCCGATTGCGTGAGTGCGGGCGAAGACGCGCCACGGATCTTCCTGAGTAGCCTTCAGGGACAGGGAAACGCGCTCGCGGTTCAGGTCGACCTCGAGAACCTCGACGGTGACCTCGTCGCCAACCTGGACAACCTCGGACGGGTGGTCGATGTGCTTCCAGGACAGCTCGGAAACGTGAACCAGGCCGTCAACACCGCCGAGATCGACGAATGCGCCGAAGTTGACGATGGAGGAAACGACACCCTTGCGGACCTGGCCCTTCTGCAGCTGGTGCAGGAACTCAGAGCGGACCTCAGACTGGGTCTGCTCGAGCCATGCACGGCGGGACAGAACGACGTTGTTGCGGTTCTTGTCGAGCTCGATGATCTTGGCCTCAATCTCCTGGCCGATGTACGGCTGGAGGTCGCGGACACGACGCATCTCGACGAGGGAAGCCGGCAGGAAGCCGCGCAGGCCGATGTCGAGGATCAGGCCGCCCTTGACGACCTCGATGACGGTACCGGTAACCGGCTCGTCGTTCTCCTTGAGCTGCTCGATGGTGCCCCAAGCACGCTCGTACTGAGCGCGCTTCTTGGACAGGATGAGGCGGCCTTCCTTGTCTTCCTTGGTCAGGACCAGCGCGTCGATCTCATCGCCAACTTCGACCACTTCGTCAGGGTCGACATCGTGCTTGATGGACAGTTCGCGGGAAGGAATGACACCTTCAGTCTTGTAGCCGATGTCGAGAAGAACCTCGTCGCGGTCAACCTTAACGACGGTGCCCTCAACGATGTCACCATCGTTGAAGTACTTCATCGTCGAGTCGACAGCGGCCAGGAAATCCTCAGCGGTGCCAATGTCGTTGATGGCAACCTGAGGGACGTTAGAAGTGGACATATAAGATGTGCTCCGAAGCGGATAGAAATCGAAAAACGGACAATTTCGGCCTTGCCCCTCAAAGAAACACCTGGACAACCGGGCCAAATCCGCTTTCGGCGAATCTCGCCATTGGCAATTAGTTAACCCGATGTCCCTGGAGCTCGAGGCTGCAAAGTCGGCACGCTAATGCATACCTAGCGAACAATACCGATTTGAGCTGCGACATTCAAGTCCGCAACACATCCACGGCAAGCCCGCGACAAGTCCACCTACCAGCACTACGGCCCGACCTTCGCACCACTAATGTGCAGCAGTATCCCAATTCACACCAGCACCGATCGAAACATCCAACGGCACCAACAATTCAGCTGCCGAGTCCATCTCGCGATGCAACAGCTCCTTGATGGCTCCCTCTTCCCCATCTGCAACTTCCACAACCAGTTCGTCATGAACCTGCAGGAGGACACGCGAGCGCAGCCCGCCCCGTCGTAAAGCATCGTCGACCCGGAGCATCGCAATCTTAATAATGTCTGCCGCCGAGCCCTGGATCGGCGAGTTCAAAGCCGCACGTTCCGCGTTATCGCGAGCGATGCGGTTGTCGGCGTTGAGTTCCGGCAGGTAGCGACGACGATCGAACATCGTGGCCGTAAAGCCGTCCTTACGCGCCTGCTCAACAACCTTGTGCAGATAATCGCGCACGCCGCCGAAGCGCTCGAAGTAGTCCTCCATGAGCTTCTTCGCCTCGCGCTGCGGAATGTCGAGCTGCTGCGCCAGACCAAAAGCACTCAGACCATAAGCCAGTCCGTAGCTCATCGCCTTCACACGACGACGCAGCTCGGGCGTGACCTCATCAATGCCGACGCCGAAGACCTTCGAGCCGACGTAATTGTGCAGGTCCTCGCCCTGGCGGTAGGCCTCAATCAACCCCGGATCCTGCGACAGGTGCGCCATCACGCGCATCTCAATCTGCGAGTAGTCCGCGGTGATTAGCTTCGCATAGCCATCGCCCACCACAAACGCCTCACGAATCCGTCGCCCGAACTCCGTGCGCACCGGGATGTTCTGCAGATTCGGCTCCGTCGACGACAGACGCCCCGTCGCCGCAACCGTCTGATTAAAAGTCGTATGAATACGGCCATCATCAGCGACAGCCTTAATCAGTCCCTCCACGGTCGACTTCATCTTCTGCGACTCGCGGAATTTCAGCAGGTAATCCAGGAACGGATGCGGGTTGACCTTCGCCAGCCCCTCAATCTCCTTCGCCGCCGTGGAATAGCCCGTCTTCGTCTTCTTTGTCTTGGGCATTCCCAGCTGGTCAAACAGGACCTCTTGCAACTGCTTCGGCGATCCGAGATTCAGCTCAGGCTTATCGACGAGGTTGCGAGCCTCACTCTCCGCCTCATCGGTAGCCGCCTGCGCCTGCTTGCGGAGCTCCTCGAGCGCATCAACATCGACAGCGATACCGGCACGTTCCATCCGGCCCAACACTGGAGCGAGCGGGACTTCCAGGTCGGCGTACACACTGTAGAGCCCGGCCTCGTCGAGTTCGACAGCCAATCGCTCAGCCAGGTCGATGACGGCGGCGACATAGGAAGCGTCTTCGGCCGGGCCATCGAGCAGGGTCATCTGGCCCTCGGCCTGCGAAAGAGTCTGGCCCAGGTGACGCTGGACGACGTTGTCCAAGCTGTAGCTGCGCTGGCTTGGGCGCAGCAGATACGCAGCCAGGAAGGTGTCGTGGATGACCCCGGCCAGCTCGAAGTCGTAGTTCCAGAGTGCATGCATGGCCGTTTTAGAGTCATGCACCAGCTTCGGATGGTCGCCAGCGAGCCACTCGCGCAGTGCGTCGGCATCTTCAGTGGAAAGCCCGCCCAAGTCGAGAGAAACAGCCTGACCGGAGGTCTTGCTTTTCTCATCGGCGGAGCCAATCATCAGGGTGTGCTCCCCGACCTGCAACGCGGCCGGCTCGTGCAGATTATCGAGCCAGGCAGCCAGGGCGCCGTCGTCAAGCGAAACAGCCTCGAGCTTTGTCGCGCTGTCGCTGATGGAGGCAGTGACGCCCGCGCCTTCGATGGAAAGGGTGCGGAAGACGCGTTCGCGAAGGTTGTCGCCGAATTCGAGGCGGTCGAAGAAGTCGATGATTCCCTGGGCGTCGGCGGGACGGAGCTCGAGCTCGTTCGGACCGTACGGCAAGGGCAGATCCTTGACCATTTCGGTGATGTCGCGGTTCAGCTGGACGTTTGCGACGCGCTCGCGGAAGTTATCGCCGACTTTGCCGCGGATTTCGTCAGCGTGGTCGATGAGGTTTGCCAGCGTGCCGTACTGAACGATCCACTTCGTCGCGGTCTTCTCGCCGACCCCCGGAATGCCCGGGAGATTGTCGGAGGGGTCGCCGCGGAGAGCCGCGAAATCCGGGTACTGAGTCGGCGTCAGACCGTACTTCTTCTCGATAGCAGCAGGCGTGAAGCGATGCAGCGTGGTGACGCCGCGCATTGGATAAAGCACCGTCGTGGTGTCGTTGACCAACTGGAACGAGTCACGGTCACCAGTGACGATGAGCGTTTCGAAGCCCTCAGGCTTGGCTTGGGTAGCCAACGTCGCGATAATGTCGTCGGCCTCGTAGTTGTCCTTTTCCAGCGTGACGATGCCCATCTCTTTCAGCACCTGCTGAATAAGCGGCACCTGACCACGGAATTCCTCAGGAGTCTTCTCACGCTGAGCCTTATACTCCGGGAAGATCTCGTTGCGGAAGGTCTCGCGGGCGACATCGAAGGCGACCGCCACGTGCGTGGGCTTTTCCTCGCTGAGGATATTGGACAGCATAGAAAGGAAGCCGTACACCGCGTTCGTTGTCTGACCACCGGTGGTTGAGAAATTATCCACCGGAAGGGCAAAGAACGCGCGGAAGGCCATGGAATGACCGTCGATAAGCATGAGGGTCTTCTTCATGACATCCCAGTGTAGGAAAATATTGAACAGCGTAGGAAAACTGAGATGCGCGCTGAGGAATCGCGGGCTGCGGAGGATGAGCTGTTGGCCGGTCAGCTTCAGTGAACAATAATTACGGTAATCAGGCTGCATTTTGAAACGGATTCAGCAGCCCCTTAGTCCACCTGAACAGTGATTCGCAAGAGTGAGCCTCTCGAGCGTCGCTTGGCACCTGGTTTCAGTTTCCGAAATGCTGTAATCCAACTTTAATATTCGCCTTATTTTCCTGGAGTTTTTCCATCTTTTCCAGCGATTGTTCAACAGCATGCACGGAACCTGCCCCAAATGAGGCACCTAGAAATTACCCCCTCTTTGAGGTGGCCGCGAAAACATATCACCACGTCCTGCGCATGCCTCTGAAATCAATTGGCGTAGTTACGCTTTCATGGCTTTAGACTCTTCAGCATGAGTGAGTTCGATTCGACCGATTTCCAACGGAGCGCCCAGTCCACCCGCGAGCGCATCATCGCGGCTGCAGCTCGGCACTTCGCGCGCAAGCCTTTGCGAAGCGTGCCGCTGAAGGAAATTGCCAGCGATGCGGGCGTTAGCGCGCCGCTCATCATCAAGTACTTCGGCTCCAAAGAAGGTCTCATGGCCGAACTGATTGACTTCAGCCAGTTCAAAGGCACACTCAGCCGAGCTCCCTTCAATGAACTTGGCCAGCGGATGGCCAGCGCTATTTTGACTGGTCAAGGAATGGCCGGACAGTCCATGATTCCACTGATTGTCGGATCCCTCGACTCCGAGGAAACCGCAAAAGTCATTGCCGAGCGGTTCAATGAAGCTGTTGCAGATGACCTAATTCGCCGCGTCGAAGCGGACGGACCGGAAGACGTTAGCCACGACACTGCTGTGCACCGCAGCCAGATGGCTATTTCCCTCTGCGTCGGATACCTAGTTCTTTCTGATACTGGTCTGATCGATGAGGCCAACGCGCCGAGGATTTCGGTGGAGGCCCTGGGCAGCTGCCTGCAGCAGATCATCGAACACGGCTAAGAACTGAGCACGGCTAAGAAAGCAGCTCCACTGCCCACCGTCTACTGCCCCCCCACTGCCACCGACTACTCCTGCGTAACTCACTGAATCAGCAGCGCCACCCCAGGCGCTGCTTTTTTGTTTTGTGTCCTTAATCGCACCCCGAAGCCACTAATACACACACGGAAATACGCTTCTTCTCAGGTGGAAGACATACAATGGCCTGCGATGTCTACTGAAAATACGAGCGCTCCTGGCGCAGAGTCGACCACGCTGCCGACCACGAGCCCCTACTCTGAAATCCCGAAGCCGACCCCGCTGGGTGTCATCGCCAACGCAGTTCGCGGTGGCCTCATTGGTCTCGCCGAGACGATTCCGGGGGTCTCCGGCGGCACTCTTGCGCTGATCACGGGCATCTACGGACGCCTGATTGAATCGGCCAAGCGCATCACCGACCTGCCGCGGGCAATTTCGAAGGGCACCTTCAAGGAGGACCTTCGCAGAATCGACTGGTGGCTGCTCATCCCGGTGGCTATCGGCATGGTTGCCGTGGTCTTCTCCATGGCAGGCGTCATGGAGAACTTCGTCACCAACCAACCAGTCGCTTCTCGAGCACTGTTCATGGGCATGATCGCCGCCTCGATTACCATGCCGCTGAACGAGCTACCGCCAGGCGCTCTGCGTCAGCCGGGCATGCGCGGCAAGGCCATCGCCGTCTTCCTGTTCTTCAGCATCGCCCTGTTCGCGCTTACTTCCCTGCCACAGGCCGCACCGACGCAGCCGCCTCTCTGGCTCGTACTCATCGCCGCCTCGATTGCCGTGTGCGCACTGGTTCTGCCGGGCGTTTCGGGCTCTTTCTTCCTGCTGGTCATCGGACTCTACGCACCGACCATGGGCGCAATTCACGACCGTGACTTCGCCTACATCGGCACGTTCTTCGTCGGCGCGCTGATCGGCATCGTCCTGTTCATCCGCCTCCTCGAATGGCTGCTGAGTACGCACCAGGCGCTCACGTTGGTCGCCATGTCCGGCCTCATGCTCGGTTCACTGCGCGCTCTCTGGCCGTGGCAGACCGAAAACAACGAGCTCCAGGGCATCGGCTCCGACTGGGGACTCGCCCTCGGGCTCTTCATTCTCGGCGCCGCAATCGTCAGCGTCGTCGCTTATGCGCAGCGCCGTTTTTCTAATTCGGGGTCGATGGACTAAACTAGTCAAAGTCGCTTCGATAGAGCATTTTCGCTTATCGACGGCTTTGCGCCCCTGTAGCCCAATTGGCAGAGGCAACGGATTCAAAACCCGTCCAGTGTGAGTTCGAGTCTCACCGGGGGCACGATTTGAAAACCCGCTTTCACCTGGCTTTTAGTCTGGTGGGGGCGGGTTTTTGCTTGTCTGAGTATTCACTATCTTTCACTCTTTTTCACGCACTTTCACGTACTTTCACGGGTATTTTGCACCAAAAATGAGCCAAAAAAGAGCCACGTATTGCCTGCTGAATCCTGCGTTAACTCCTGGGTGAATCTGTTTTTGGGCATAAGAAAACCCCGCCACTACCGATTGAGTGAACGAGGCAGTGCCATGGCGGGGACTCGCACCCCGCGAATGTGGCTACTCCATGGCTTTTGAGTCCGTTGATTTCAACAGGCGAGCATATGCTCTGAAAACTTCTTCATCGCCATCGACGTACTCGGAAATCCCACTCAACAAAGCTTGCCGCTGCTCTTCTGTGATGGAGACTCGAAACTCAGCGATGTCTTCTGCAAGATAGGTGGCTGCGTCTGCGTAGCGGCGCAGTGTCGCGGTTACTTCTGATTTGCCGCCGCGGTCGCCGATGCGGGCGCGGTTGATAAACGGCACGAATTGTACCGCGCCGAAGTTGTGCTGCAGACACTCGCTCAACTGCCCGGTCACGCATTAAAACTGCCAAGAGGGTTTCCGCTTCACCAGCAGCCGTTCAGTGTGCAGCAAATGCATTCTGGTGAAGCGGAAGCCGTTCTTTTGCAGCAGGCATCCAACTGGACTCTGGCCAATTGGCGCCATCAACAAACGAAGCCCGCTGCTACAGGTTATCCACCGCGTACTGAGCTTCCTCCGGAGTAAACTGCTCGCCGTATTCCGACGTCAGCTGCTCGTAAACCGCATCCGGGGACATTGCCATCGAATCCTGGTAGATTCTCGCCTTTTCCAGTGCGTTCTTATTCCAGTCCGCTTCGAGATTGTCCATCGCATACTGGGCTGCCTCCGGTGAGAATTTCTCGCCATACTCCGAGGTCAGCTGGTCATAAATACCGCCCTTCGACATGTGCATGCGATTCGCGTAAATCTCTGCCTTGCGGAGAGCATTCTTGTATTCGGTCGGAACCTTCTCATCCTGCTTTTGCTGCTCCCCCGTCTGACCTTGCTGCTCATCTACACCTGCCTCGGAAGACTCAGCGAAATCGGCATTCTCAACAGTCCCAGAATCAGCCGCAACGGCAGTCTCCGAACCAAAGAGAGATGCAGCTTCAGAATCGGAACCCGACTCAGTGTCACCGCCACCAGTCAAGCTGGCCGCCACAGCGAGGACCACGACAGCGCCCGCGGCAATACCACCCCATTTGAAGCAGCCACCCTTCTTCTTTTCTTTCGGAGCCGGAGGCATCTGCCCCGCTGCCGACGGACCCTGCGGGTAGGGCTGCTGGCCGAGCGGATCCTGCGGGCTGTGCTGGTAGGACTGCTGCCCCAGCGAATCCTGCGGATTCTGGGAGCCGTACGGATTCTGGGAGCCATACGGATTCTGGGAGCCATACGGGTTCTGTGGACTCTGCGGGTTCTGGGGGAAAGTGGAATCGGACATCGTAAGAAGCCTCCTGCGTAGAAGTTGCAATAAACGAACAGCTCTCTGTCGTCAGTTGGAACTATCCCAGGAACTCCGGATTCAACTTTCCGCACTACACAAATATTTTCGATTCGCGAACCATAAGGCACCACTGAAGGTAAGAAAAAACCAGGCCTCTACCCCATAGAACAGGGCTTGGAACTGGTTAATCTCTTTAAAAACTAACCTTCAACCCCGGCCAGCGCTTACTCAATATCGGCAAATAATATCGCCAACATTCTCCAAACCAATAGAAGGCCAAAAGCGGCCAAGGCATGGAGCCCCTCCAACGACAGCCGCCCATATGGAACCCGACAGCACATAGACACCCCACCGAAGGCACTTCCTAACAAAGATGCTTCCGAGCAAGCTCGATGCACACCTTCATCACAAACGACGCAGCTGAGTAGCCCTTAACACAAACGATGCCATGGCAGGACTCGTCGAACTCGGCAAAAGCCGGGGTTCCGGCATCACGCCCGCGGCCGCCAGCCCCACGACACTTCCCAAATCCCCGCTCCCCCAACCGCAAAGATTTTATTTTCCACCCCACTGTCCATATAATGAGATACCAATCCCGTATAGCAAGACTGGTTTAGTTTTTACGCACACCACTACGTATCACCTGCCAAGCTTTGCTCCCGGCTTTACGCACTGCCCACCAGCAGCTCACGCCGCGGTCGAGTTTTCTCAAAGTACAAAGTACTCAGTACTCAACACGTTTTGGACTGTCATCATGCCTGCTGCGAATTCCCCCTCTAGCTCCTCCGCCCACACTGCGAACGCGAACTCCGCTAAGACGCCACTTCACGCAGTACCGGAGGACACCGCCCCCACAGATCCGTCGACCATCACCGATGCGGAAATCTTCGAGGCACACCGAGGCGGCAAGCTCCGCTCCCACTCCACCATGAAGCTCGAGACAATTCGCGACCTCTCCATCGGCTACACCCCAGGTGTCGCTCGCGTCTGTGAGGCCATCCACGAAGATCCGGCTCTGGCCCGCACCTACACCTGGACCGGCCAGAACGTCGCAGTGGTTTCCGACGGCACCGCCGTGCTTGGCCTTGGCGACATCGGGCCCAAGGCCGCGCTACCGGTGATGGAAGGAAAAGCCCAGCTCTTCGAGCAGTTCGCCGGCATCTCCGCTGTGCCAATCGTCCTGGATACCCTCAATACAGAGGAAATCATCCAGACGGTCAAGGCGCTGGCGCCGTCGTTTGGCGGAGTGAACCTCGAAGACATCTCCGCGCCTCGCTGCTTCGAGATCGAGCAGCGTCTCGACCAAGAGCTCGACATCCCCATCTTCCACGACGACCAGCACGGCACCGCCATCGTCATCGCCGCCGGCCTGATCAACGCCTGCAAGCTGACAGGTCGCAGCTTCCAGGATCTCCGCGTGGTCATCTCCGGCGCTGGTGCCGCTGGTGTCGCTGCGACGAAGATGCTGCTGTCCGCTGGCGTGTCCGACATCGTCGTCGTCGATTCGCGCGGCATCATCCACCCAGACCGCGAGCCACTGAGCGACATCAAGCAGTGGGTCGCCGGCATGACTAACCCGCGCGGTATCACCGGCGCGATCAACGATGCGCTTGTCGACGCTAACGTGTTCATCGGCGTCTCTGCCGGCCGTATCGGCGAGGATGCGATTAGCCAAATGGCCGCTGACCCGATTCTGTTCTCGCTGGCCAACCCGATTCCGGAGATTCCGATGGAAGTCGCCCGCAAGTACGGAGCCGTCGTGGCCACTGGCCGCTCGGATCATCCGAACCAGATTAATAATGTGCTGGCCTTCCCGGGTCTGTTCCGTGGCGCACTGGAGGCGGGTGCCAAACGGATCACCGAGGCCATGAAGCTGGCTGCTACTCAGGCCATTGCAAATGTTGGCGTAGAAGACCTGAGTGCCGACCGCATTATCCCGTCGGCGCTGGATTCGCGCGTCATGCCGGCCGTGGCGAAGGCTGTCCGCGATGCTGCGCTGAGCGACCCGGCCTCCGGCGCGGTCGGCCCGCTCGACGTCACTGGCAATGGCTTTGCTGCAGCTGAAGCGAACTAGAAAACCGGCGCTGACTATCCAACCCGCGCTGACTATCCCTCGGGAGGTCTGAAAAGTGTGCGGTTTTCCTGCACCAGCCTGAAGCGCAGCTGAATAGGGGTACCGAATTTAAGGTATTCCTGTGCCTAGGTAACATATTCAGATATGAAAAGCCCCATCGCATTGGCGGCTGCCACGCTGACTGCGACCTTGTTCTTAGGGCTTACAGGCTGCGTCACCAATGACGAAAGCGGTAACCCCGAGGGCTGGTCAGAGATCAAACCGGCAGCGGTCCCCGAACTGGCGAAACAGGTCCCAGCAGATCTTCGTAAGCGCGAAGTATTGCGCATCGGCACCAACCCAACATTCGCCCCGGCAGAGTTTAAGGATTCCGCCGGTTCCATCATCGGATTCGACATTGACCTCATGCGGGCCATGGCCAGCGTCCTGGATCTGCGGCTGGAAATCCAAGAACAGGATTTCGCACTGATTCTGCCGGCCCTGTCGGCCGGCGCAGTTGATGTTGGTGCCTCCGGCTTCACTTCAAACGAGGAGCGCCGCAAGACCTACGACTTCGTCGACTACCTGGATACCGGCCTGCAGTGGGCACGTCGCCCGGGCAGCGACGCCAGCTCCGACAACTACTGTGGCAAAACTGTCGCTGTTCAGCGCAATACCGTCGCTGACATGGAGGACCTGCCGGTAAAGAATCAGGATTGTCTGGATCGCGGTTTGCCACCAATTAACAAATTGGCCTACCAGGATGCTGGTACCGCAGCTACCACCGTGGTGCTGGGGCGTGCTGACGCGCTGGCAGCTGACTCACCAGTCAGTGCCTACGCGGTCAATCGTTCTGAGGGCAAACTCGAACTTGCCGGAGATATCTACGATGGTGCCCCGTTCGGCTTCGCTATTCCGAAGGATTCAGAACTCGGCCCAGTACTCCAGCAGGCGCTGCAGTACCTCATCGACAACGGCCAGTACAAGCAAATCCTGACCACATGGGGTTTGGAAGACGGTGCTTTGGAACGCGCCACTATTAACGGAGAGGAACTTTAAGTGAGCGACTCATCTGCGTCTGGCGCCCGCTACGAGGCCACACAGGCGGAACTCAACGAAGAAATTAAGGCCAAACCGCTGCCGCACCCGGGTCGCTGGATCACCGCAGCAGTGCTGCTTGTGCTCTTCCTGTGGTTCATCATCGGTGCCGCCCGCAACGAGGCCTACCACTGGGATGTTTACTTCCAGTACCTGTTCGACACACGAATCGCCGCTGCCGCTGGCTGGACCATTGCACTAACGGTCCTGGCCATGCTCATCGGTATCGTCGGCGGTGCCATCGTCGCCGTACTCCGAATGTCGGACAACCCCGTGCTGTCCACTGTTGCTTGGTTCTACCTGTGGGTTTTCCGAGGAACTCCGGTCTACGTGCAGCTGGTCTTTTGGGGCCTCCTCGGCACTATCTACTCGACGATTGACCTGGGCGTTGCCGAGGTTGATCTCAGCACTGTCCTGTCCAATACCTTTGTGTTAGCGTTCGTCGGTCTCGGCTTGAATGAGTCCGCATACATGGCTGAAATTGTCCGTGCCGGCATCCAGGCTGTCCCAGAGGGCCAGACCGAAGCATCGAAGGCACTGGGTATGAGCTGGTGGCAGACTGTACGCCGCACCATCCTGCCGCAGGCTATGCGCATCATCATCCCGCCGACGGGCAACGAGTTCATCTCCCTACTGAAGACCACTTCGCTGGTCATCGCAGTGCCGTTCTCGCTGGAACTCTACGGCCGCTCCACGGACATCGCCAATGCGCTGTTCCTGCCGGTGCCGATGCTGCTTGTCGCCGCCACCTGGTACTTGGTCATCACATCGATTCTGATGGTCGGACAGTTCTACCTTGAGCGCTACTTCGCCCGCGGCGCTACCCGTCAGCTCACCGCCCGCCAGCTGGCCGCGCTTGCCGACGCCGAAGGTGTGCCGCTTGCAAATGCTCGCGTTGTCGATAAGGACGAAGAGCACTTCTACCGAGAGGATCCGCAGTAAATGACTACCAAAGATTTGATGGTTGAGGCGCAAAAGGTTCGGAAGAACTTCGGCCGTCTCGAGGTCCTCAAGGGCATCGACCTGGAAGTTCCACGCGGTACGGTTACCTGCCTCATTGGTCCTTCGGGCTCCGGTAAGTCCACGCTGCTGCGCTGTATCAACCACCTGGAGAAGGTCAATGCCGGCCGTCTCTACGTCGACGGTTCCCTGATTGGCTACCGCGAAAAGAACGGCAGCCTCTACGAGATTTCCGCCGCAGAAGCTGCCCGTCAGCGTCGCGATATCGGTATGGTTTTCCAGAACTTCAATCTGTTCCCGCACCGCACGGTGCTGGGAAATATCACCGAGGCACCGGTGCTGGTAAAGGGTGTCTCTCAGGAGCAGGCTGAAAAGCGTGCCATGGAGCTGCTGGAGACTGTTGGTCTGGCTCACAAGGCCGATGCCTACCCTGTTCAGCTCTCGGGCGGTCAGCAGCAGCGTGTTGCCATTGCTCGAGCCCTGGCCATGGAGCCGAAGCTAATGCTCTTCGATGAGCCGACTTCCGCTCTTGACCCCGAGCTCGTCGGTGAGGTTCTCAACGTCATGCGTGGTCTGGCCGATAAGGGCATGACCATGGTCGTCGTGACGCACGAGATGGGCTTTGCCCGTGAAGTCGCCGACCAGGTCGTGTTTATGGCTGACGGCGTGGTCGTGGAGAAAGGCACCCCGGATGAGGTGCTGGGTAATCCGCAGCACGAGCGCACCCGCAACTTCCTGTCTTCGCTGTTGAAGTAACAGCAAGCCTAAGCGCCAAAAGTTGCGGAGATTCCGCGAAACATAGTGACTGCCGCGCCGGTAGTCGCCAGAATGACCGCGAGCTTTCGGGCTTGCACAATGGGCACTCGTCGGGAAACGCGAGTGCCCAAAAATATACCCACAATCATGGCAACCAAACACAGCGGCCAGAAGATAACCGGTGTGGTGGCGAAGACAGATACGTCACCGCTGATTTCCTTGAACAGCAAGGACAACGCGCCGGAAACAAAGAAGAGCGGTTGCAGGGTGGCTGCAAATGTCTGCGCTGGCCAACGGGAAGCCTGTGCGTAAACGGTAATGGCTGGGCCCGCAATGCCGGCCAGGGTATTCATAAAACCGCCGGCCACGCCTGAGGCAACGGCGTATTGTGGGCCGTCGACACGCATGCGCTGAGGCATAAACGATGTCACCAGCAGCGCAAGTAGCACGAGCCCGCCGACCAACACCTGGAGCGGCCCGCTGGGCGTGTTGTGAACCACCCAAGCGCCGGGCAGTGCGCCGAGAGCCATCACCGGGCCAATCAGCCAGAATTTCTTCCAATCGACGTTTTCTCGCACCGAGATGGTCTGCATGATCGCATTGACCGATGCGAGCACGTTAATAATCAAAATTCCTGCTACGGGACCTGCAACCAGTGAGAGGACCGGACCTCCCAACAGTCCGAGTCCCATACCGGCTATCCGCTGCATCAGGGCCCCGATGAAAATCGTTGCCACGATAAAGACAAAAGCCCACACTGATAACTCCATGGGAGGGAGTTTACAGCGTGGGCTTTTTGGCTATTCGACGGGCGGGGTCGCCGAGGATCCGTCGTAAAGCGGAAACGTTAGCAGACTAGATGACGCCCTGAGCCAGCATTGCGTTAGCGACCTTCTTGAAGCCAGCGATGTTGGCGCCGAGCACGTAGTTACCCTCGTGATCGTACTCAGCGGCGGTGGTCTCGCAGTTCTTGAAGATGTTGGTCATAATGCGCTTCAGGCGCTCATCGGTGTAGGAGAAGGACCAGGAATCGCGGGTAGCGTTCTGCTGCATCTCCAGAGCGGAGGTAGCAACACCACCGGCGTTAGCGGCCTTGCCCGGCGCAAAGTGGACACCGTTGGCCTTGAAGACCTCGATAGCCTCCGGGGTGGACGGCATGTTTGCACCCTCAGCAACGAAGCGGCAGCCGTTTTCGACCAGCAGCTTGGCGGACTCGCCATTGAGCTCATTCTGAGTTGCACACGGCAGTGCGACATCAGCCTTGAGCTCCCAGATGTTGCCGCCCTCGTGGAACTCAGCGCCCTCAGCCTCAGCGACGTACTCGGAGACGCGAGCACGACGAACTTCCTTGATCTCCTTCAGCAGCTCGACGTCGACACCGTTCGGAGTGGAGACATAACCGGAGGAGTCAGAGAAACCGACGACGGTAGCGCCGAGCTCCTGAGCCTTCCTAATGGCGTAGATGGCGACGTTACCGGAACCGGAAACGATGACCTTGGCACCGTTGATGTCGGCACCGTTGGCCTTCATCATCTCTTCAGTGAAGTAGACACAGCCGTAACCGGTGGCCTCGGTACGAACCAGGGAACCGCCCCAGGTCAGGCCCTTACCGGTGAGAACGCCGGACTCGTGCTGGTTGGCCATACGGCGGTACTGACCGAACAGGTAGCCAATCTCGCGGCCGCCGACGCCGATGTCACCGGCCGGGACGTCACGGTACTCACCGATGTGGCGGTGCAGCTCTGTCATGAACGACTGGCAGAAGCGCATGATTTCCAGCTCGGACTTGCCCTTCGGATCAAAGTCGGAGCCACCCTTGCCGCCACCGATCGGCAGGCCGGTCAGGGAGTTCTTGAAGATCTGCTCGAAGCCCAGGAACTTAATGATGCCGAGGTTCACGCTCGGGTGGAAGCGCAGACCGCCCTTGTACGGGCCCAGCACAGAGTTGAACTGAACACGGAAGCCACGGTTGACCTGGACCTGCCCCTGGTCGTCGACCCACGGCACGCGGAAAATAATCTGACGCTCCGGCTCACACAGACGCTGAACCAAGCCGTAGTCACCGTAGTGTGGGTCCTTTTCCAGGACGACCTTCAGCGACTCCAGAACTTCTGCCACTGCCTGGTGGAACTCCGGCTCACCGGCGTTTCGGGTGAGAATCTGGTCATAGAGTCCCGAAACCTTCTGCTCGATATTCAAAATAAACCTCTCTGCGAAACCATTATGGCGCCCACGAAGAACAAACCGTCAGCGGTTGTAAACCACTTCTCGGTTGCCGTAACTCGGTGGCACAGGTTGTGTGCACAAGGACTGGGCAACTGTAGATATTGAAGCGGACATAATTATACAACGGCATATTGCTGGGAAAACTCGTAGCGATTCGCGCTACACCCGTTGGCCAAGCCAATCACTGACTCTGTGGAGGCTTACACTTTTCACGAATTAGGTAGGATATTACCTAAATACGGCAACATTCCAGGGATACGTCGCAACAGATTCGAGCATTTCGTCGAACTCACGCAGCACTGGGTCCGGGGGCAATTCTGCACGCGGAGTCAGTAGCTCAGAGAGGTCCATAGCGAGTTCATTGAGAGAACCGCCGTGCTGATCGAAGCTCAAGAGATAACGGAATACCTTCCTATCCCCCAACGGCTCCTTCGGGTTCTCACGCTCCCACTGCTCCACCAACTGCGCGTCCGTGTCCGCCGACGCCACCGAAACATCCACGTCACTAATTCGCCCGGCGCGGTCAAACTCACTCAACTTGGTACGAAATGCCTCGGCCAGCGCCTCCGATTCGGTCGGCTTCACCAGGCAGTGAAAAACAATCTTCGACATAACTTCACAGGCTAAGCCACGCGAGACGGCCAGACAATAGCTAACCGTCGTCAAGCCCTGTCCCCCTACGTTGGCGCGCCGACCGGCAGCAAAGACGTAGTGTTGGACTTATGCAGGCTTTCAGCAATCCCCTCATCACGCTTGCCGACGGCACGGTGAAGCAAGTCAATCCTTTTTCCGGTACCCAGGTGTGGACAGTCCCAGGTCGTGGCAATCGGCCGTTGGGAATTAAGCACACGGATCCGCAGCCATTGAGCGAGGAGGATTTTGGATCCCGCGACTCCTTTGGCTGGAACAACCTGCTGCAAACCCCGCCGGAGAAGGCCCGCGTTGTCCTCGACGAATCGGTATTCGGCGGCTACAGCACGGTGACCGGAGTACTGCCCGACCAGCTTTTCGACACCACTGCGGAGTTCCGCCGCGTGCCCAACCTGTTCGAGATCGTCTCCTATGACTATTGGTCGGAAAACTACGGCTTCGAGCCCGACCGCGAAACTCAGCAACGTATGGAGGCCTACCTCGACGACCCGAAGGGCCGCGAGCACGTGCTCAACATCATTCGCACGCGCTACCGCGCCGCTGGACGCAGTGAAGAGGAAATCAGCGCGCTTTCCGACGAGGATTTGCTGCGCCGCGCCCCAAGCTATTTCGCCGGCGGCCACGATGTGATTGTTGCCCGTCGCCACTTTGTCGACGGCGCTACTCACGATAATCAGCTGGCTTCTTCTGGCACATTGAGTGTTGCCGAGCACCGCGCACTCATTGCGTTTACCGTCGAGTCGATTGCTGACCTGTACCGACGTAACCGCTACGTGCGTTATGTGGCCGCTTTCCAAAACTGGCTAAAACCGGCAGGCGCAAGCTTCGATCACTTGCACAAGCAGCTTGTGGCCATCGATGAGCACGGCGAGCAGCTCAAGCGCGAAGTGCAGGCGGTGCGCAAGAACCCGAATATCTACAACGAATACGCAGTGGACTATGCGGCCCGCCACAACCTGGTTATCGCGGAAAACGAGCACGCGGTGGCTTTCGCAGGATTCGGACACCGCTACCCGACGCTGGAGATTTTCTCGAAGTCAGATGTCTGCGAACCGTGGCTGCAAACCCGGGCTGAGATCGACGCAATGTCGGACCTGATTCACGCATGTCATGCCGCTGCCGGGCCCACCATTCCGTGTAACGAGGAATGGCACCACCGCCCTGTCGATTTGGATGCCCGCATGCCGTGGCGCGTAATGATTAAGTGGCGCACCTCAAATTTGGCCGGTTTTGAAGGTGGCACCAAGATTTATCTGAACACCATCTCCCCATGGGATCTGCGCGACCGCGTTGTCCCGGAGATGTACCGTTTACGGGAGACCGGAAAGATTTCGGACAGCATTCACATTGCGACCGAGTGCCAGTGCCAGCCAAACTCGCTGAAGTACAACCCGCTCGTCGAAGACGGGTCGCGACTGTAGTTCTCTGGCACAGAGTAGAGAGAAGTTAGGAGTCTTAATCCAGGTGAGCAACAATGAAGCACGACTGAGCCGCATTCGCGACCTCATCGCCACTCATCGAGTGCCATTGGACAGGCAGTGGGAAATCTACCGTTACCTGCACCAGCACCCGGAGCTATCTCAGGCGGAGGAGAAAACTGCCGCGTATCTGGCCGGTGCTCTTCGCGACATGGGCACTTACACGGTGTATGAGGGAATCGGTGGTCACGGCCTCGTTGGTGTCATGGAAAATGGCCCCGGCCCTACCGTGCTGTTCCGCGCTGATATCGATGCGCTTCCGGTGTTCGAGGAAACAGGTGTGGATTTCGCTTCCTCTGCCACCGGTACCGCCCGCGATGGTTCTGCCACCGCCGTCATGCACGCCTGTGGCCATGACATGCACATGACGGCCGGTCTTGGTCTGGCTAGCCTGATGGCAGCAACTAAGTCTGAGTGGTCGGGTACTTTCATTGCCCTGTTCCAGCCCGCCGAGGAACTAGCCTGTGGTGCACAGGCTATGATTGACGACGGCCTGGCAGACCTCATCCCCACCCCAGATGTGTGCTTCGGCCAGCACATTGTTCCCGGCCCCGCAGGTCAGGTAATGACCATGCCCGGCCCGGCACTTGCTGGCTGTGACACCATTAGCATCACGCTGACAGGTCGCTCCGCACATGGATCTATGCCGCACAACGCCATTGACCCGACGTACTTGGCTGCCGCAATCGTTCTGCGCTTGCAAGGAATTGTGGGGCGCGAGATTCCTCCCCACGAGTTTGGTGTTTTGTCCGTCGGCACGCTGCAGTCCGGCAATTCGAATAACACAATCCCCGGCCAGGCCAAGATTGTGCTGAATATTCGCTACTACTCCAACGATGTGCGCGCGAAGCTCGTTGCGGGCATTGAGCGCGTTGTTCGTGGCGAGTGCCTGGCTTCCGGCACTGAGGTTGAGCCTGTGATTGAGTACTCCGATCACGGCGAAGTCACTGACAATGATCCGGAGGCGTTTGCCACGATTCGCCCGGTCATGGACGCTGTGCTCGGCGACGATTCCACCGATGCTGTGCCGTGGACCGCGTCGGAGGACTTCTCAGACCTGCCGCGTGGGCTGAACTGCCCATATGTCTACTGGACTGTTGGCGCCACACCTCGGGATACGTGGGAAGCCGCCGTTGCTGCCGACCGCGTGGTCGAAGACGTACCGTCGAATCACATGCCGACATTCCTGCCGGACTTCGAGCCGACGGCTACCTCCGCGACTTCTGCCGCCGCTGCCGCCGTACTGTCCTACTTGGCAAAGTAAGGGCTGCGTGCCGGCCGCTTGCCACCGCGCACAGCGCAATGATCCCTCCGAACAGCCCGACAGCCCAGGTCGAAAGGCTCCAAGCAAAAAGCCGGTAAGCCCCAAAAGGGCTTACCGGCTTTTCCTAACGCGCCAGAGAGCTAGCGAGCGTCCTCGCCAATAACGTGGACGTGAATCATGTTGGTATTGCCCTCATTTCCTGGAGGGGTACCAGCAACAACGACCAGCGTGTCGCCAGCGTTGTAGTTTTCCATGGTCAAGAGCTGCTCATCGATGACCTGCATGATCTCATCCGTGCTGTTAACCTCGCGCACCAAGAAGGTCTCCGCACCCCACGTCAGCGCAAGCTGCGAACGAACCTGCTGATTCGGAGTGAATACCAGCAGCGGCAGGCGAGAGTGCAAGCGTGCCACACGGCGAGCGGTATCACCCGAGGTGGTGAAAGCAACCATAGCGCGGGCATTCAAGCGCTCACCGATATCGCGAGCTGCGTAGGAAATCACACCACGCTTCGTGCGAGGCATGTGGGTCAGCGCAGGAACTTCCCCCTCGCGCTCAGCGGCGGTGACGATGCGAGCCATGGTCTTAACCGTGGACTGCGGGTACTTACCAACCGAGGTCTCACCCGAGAGCATCACGGCATCTGCGCCATCGAGCACAGCGTTGGCCACGTCGGAGGCCTCCGCACGAGTCGGGCGCGAGTTCGAAATCATGGAGTCGAGCATCTGGGTGGCGACGATGACCGGCTTGGCGTTCTCGCGGGCAATCTGAATAGCGCGCTTCTGAACCAGCGGAACATCTTCCAACGGCACCTCAACACCAAGGTCACCACGGGCGACCATCACGGCATCGAAAGCCAGGATGATGGCCTCGAGAGACTCGACTGCCTCTGGCTTCTCCAGCTTGGCGATAATCGGGACACGACGGCCAACCTCATCCATGACCGCATGGACCAGTTCGACGTCGGAAGGCGAACGGACGAAGGACAGCGCGATGAAGTCGACTCCCAGCTTCAGAGCGAAGCGCAGGTCGGCGATATCCTTCTCTGACAGAGCCGGCACCGAGATGTTCATCCCCGGCAGGGAAACACCCTTGTTGTTCGAGACCGGACCGCCCTCGATGACACGGCACACCACATCGTTGCCATCTACCTCGATGCACTCCAGGCCCACCTTGCCATCGTCGACAAGCAGGCGATCGCCCGGACGGGCATCGTCAGCGAGATTCTTGTACGTGGTGGAGACGCGGTCGTGCGTGCCTTCGACATCGTCGACGGTGATGCGGACAATCTCGCCGTCAGCCCAATACGTCGAGCCTTCCTTAAAACGACCGAGGCGAATCTTTGGTCCCTGCAAGTCGGCGAGAATACCGACGGCATGTCCCGTAGCGTCGGATGCTTCACGCACCCAGTGGTAGTTCTGAGCGTGGTCCTCATGCTCACCGTGAGAGAAATTCAGGCGGGCAACATCCATGCCGGCGTTGACCAGCCCGGTAATCCCCTCCAGCGAAGCAACTGCTGGACCGAGGGTACATACAATCTTCGTTCGTCTAAGCACGGCCTCCAGCCTAGTCCCTTAACGGGCTATGCGTCAGTTGGAAGCACTGTGAGCTTCAGCAGCCTCGCGCTCTCCCCTGACTTCAGCTGCGGTTTCGCGGCTCTTGGACCGCAGAATCCACAAAGCAATGACAGCGCAGAAAAAGACCACGAGCGACGTGATGTTATTAATACGCACACCGAATATCAGCGTTGCGTCATCGACGCGCATGAGTTCAATGAAGAAACGCCCCAAAGTGTAGGCCGCGACATAGAGCGCAAAGACGCGTCCTCCGCCCATCTTGAACTTTCGGTCCGCCCACACAATGACCAGACAGGCGAGGACGTTCCACACCATCTCGTAGAGAAACGTTGGATGCACCACGGCCAGCACTTCGCCTGTCGACGTTCCGGTGACAGGGGCAACCCGGCCAAACTCATCAACTCGTTGGTAGATTTCCAGGCCCCACGGAAGTGACGTTGGGCCACCGTAGAGTTCCTGGTTGAACCAATTGCCCAGACGCCCAATGGCCTGTCCAAGGATGATTGCGGGTGCGGCCGCGTCAAGAACTGGCGCAAACGGTACCTTCCGCCACTTGGCGACCGCCCACGCGGCCAGCACCCCCAGCGCCACCGCTCCCCAGATGCCGAGGCCACCATTGGTGATTTTCAGTGCATCAGCGGGATTGGCGCCGGGGCCGAAGTACTTCTCCCAGTCGGTAGCGACGTGGTAGAGACGGCCGCCGATAATGCCCGCAGGAATAACCGCAATGGCAATGTCGAGGACTAACTCCGGGTCTCCACCCCTGGCCGCGTAGCGGCGCTGCATCCAGTAAATGCCGACGAGTACGCCAATCAAGATGGAAATCGCGTAACCACGCAGTGGTAACGGCCCTAACTGCCACACCCCCTGCGGCGGAGAGGGAATGTTGGCCAGATACGTCGTTGCAGTCTCAGCGAGAACAAGGGTGGAACTCATAAATGCGCTAGCTCTCTCCTCGTACGCCCGCGGCGAGTTCACGGGCGAGCGTTACCAGGTCATCGGTGCTCTTCATCGCGGCCTTGATCAGTGCCGAGCCAACGATTACGCCATCCGCAAACTCGGCAATCTCCGCGACCTGTGCCCCATTGGAGACACCCAAACCGACGCACACCGGTGTATCGGTGACCTCGCGCGTGCGGGCAACCAACTTGCCGGCGGCCGAGTCGACGCTAGCCTGGGCACCTGTGACACCCATGTGGCTGGTGGCGTAGACGAAGCCGGTCGACGCGGTGGCAGTTAGCTGCAGACGCTCGTTGGTCGATGACGGGGCCACCAACATGATGTTGGACAGACCATTGGCCTCAGCTGCACGCTGCCATTGGCCGGCCTCCTCGGGGATAAGATCCGGGATGATGGTGCCACGACCACCAGCGGCGGCCAAGTCCTTGGCGAAACGCTCCGGACCATACTGGAGAATCGGATTCCAGTAGCTCATGACCACACAGGTACCGCCGTGCTCGGTGACTTCGCGAACCACCCGCATAATCTCACGGGTACGGAAGCCCGCATCCAGAGCCACGTTGGCGGCATCCTGAATAGTTGGGCCATCCATCATCGGGTCGGAGAAAGGCAGACCAACCTCGATGATGTCGGCGCCAGCGTCGACAATCGCCTTGATGTTCTCAATCGACTTATCGGTGGTCGGGAAACCCGCTGGGTAGTAGCCGATAAATGCTGCGCGGTTTTCCTCACGGACCTTGTCAAAGACGTCACTCAGACTCATTTAGGACTCCTCCATCAGATCAAACCACTTAGCAGCGGTGTCGACATCCTTGTCACCGCGACCGGAAACATTGACGATAATCAGCGGCTTACGGCCCAGCTCTTCATTCAGATCATCGCTGATGAGTCGGGCGGCAGCTACCGCGTGTGCGGACTCGATAGCGGGCAGGATGCCCTCCATCCGAGTCAGGTCCTGGAATGCCTGCATCGCCTGGGTATCGGTCACCGGCAGGTAGGACGCGCGATCAATATCGGCCAGGTACGAGTGCTCCGGGCCCACGCCCGGGTAATCCAGACCCGCGGAAATCGAGTGCGACTCTGTAATCTGACCGTCCTCGTTCTGCATCAGGGCGGCGAAGGAGCCCTGGAACACACCCGGATTACCGGCGGCCGAAATCGGTGCTGCATGGCGACCGGTCTCAACACCGTCACCGCCAGCTTCAGCGCCAATCAGTCGAACCGATTCATCATCGATGAAGTGGTGGAACGCGCCGATCGCATTAGAACCGCCGCCGACACAGGCCACGACAGCGTCGGGAAGCGAGCCAGTTTCCGCGAGGATCTGCTGGCGTGCCTCGGCGCTGATGATGCGCTGGAAGTCGCGCACCATTGTTGGGAACGGGTGCGGGCCGGCTGCAGTGCCGAAGCAGTAGTAGGTGTCATCGGCGTGTGAAACCCAAAAACGCATGGCCTCATTGATTGCGTCCTTGAGAGTCTTCGAGCCAATCTCGACCTCGATAACCTCGGCACCAAGCAAACGCATGCGAGCGATATTAAGGCGCTGGCGGATTGCGTCGACCTTGCCCATATAGATACGGCAGTTAAGGCCGAGCAGCGCACAGGCAGTCGCGGTTGCGACACCGTGCTGGCCGGCACCGGTCTCGGCAATGATGTTCTTCTTGCCCATGCGCTTGGCAAGCAGAACCTGGCCCAAGACGTTATTAATCTTGTGGCTACCGGTGTGATTCAAATCCTCGCGCTTGAGCCAGACATCAGCGCCGATATCAGCGGAGAACTTCTCCGCGTAGTACAGCGGCGAGGGACGTCCGACATAAGTACGCTGCAGCCGGTCGAGCTCATCGAGAAAATCCTGATCAACGCGGGCCTTCGCGTAGCCATCGGTGACCTCACCGATAACGGCCATCAGCGCCTCCGGCACAAACTGGCCGCCCCACTTACCCCAGTGCCCAATGGCATCTGACTCGTGGTTCGTTGTCTCCGCGATAACCTCACCCATCGTGGGCAGGCGGTCACCGCGGGCATCATGATTCTTGAAATCTTGGTCACTCACAGTTATCTATTGTGGACTATCCCCACCCGTTGCGGGGACATAAGGCCTAAGAAACTGTGGTGTGCCAGCACAACAGGTGTGACACGCAACCAAACTAGGCGCAGTTCGCAGCGCGGTACAGCTGCTTATCGCAACTGCGGTCTATCACTACTCGCTGCGGAGTGTCGGGTGGACACCGGCGGCAACGAGACGTCGGCAAGCCTCACCCGGCTTGCCCGCAGTAACCAGGCCCTCGCCCACCAGTACCGCGTCGGCGCCGTGGGAGGCGTAGTAGCGCAGTTCCTCCGGCCCCTTGACACCGGACTCTGCCACCTTCACAACATGATCCGGCAACATCGGCGCAAGGCGTTCGTACACGGAGAGATCCACGTCGAGGGTCTTTAGATTGCGGGCGTTGATGCCGAGGATCTTGGCACCAGCGGCCTCGGCGCGCTCGACCTCTTCTTCGGTGTGCGCCTCAACCAGAGCGTTCATGCCAAGCGACTCGGTGCGATCCAGCAGGGACTCCAGCGTCGGCTGATCCAAAGCGGAGCACATCAGCAGCACCAGGTCGGCACCGTGTGCGCGGGCCTCATGGACCTGGTACGGAGTGACGATGAAATCCTTGCGCAGCACTGGAATGTTGACCGCGCGGCGCACGGCATCGAGGTCGGCGAGCGAACCGCGGAAGCGGCGCTCCTCAGTCAGACAGGAAATGACAGCCGCGCCACCCTGCTCGTACTCTGCGGCCAAGACCTCCGGCGAAGGGATGTCAGCCAGCTCTCCCTTCGACGGAGAGGCACGCTTGACCTCTGCAATCACCTGCACCCCGGGCTTAGCCAGTGCCGCCACGGCATCAATCGGCGACGGCGCCTTCAGCGAGAGCTCCTTGATTTCACCGTAGGAAATCTTGGCTTCCCGAGCAGCGAGATCTTCCCGCACGCCCTCAATAATCTTGTCCAGAACGTTAGCCACAGCCTTACTCCTTATCCAGATCCGTAGGATCTACACCGGCATCCAAAGCATCCCACAGAACTCGACCCGACTGCGGGTCTTCCTCCAGGTCCTCGGCGATACGCTGACGGCGTACCTCCGGGGTCTCATACGCGCTGGACTTCTGCTTCTTCACAGTACCCGGTCGACGCACCAACAATACCGCCCCGACCAGCGCCAATGCGCAGCACAGCAAGGCCAGGGCTGGCCCCATCGCATGCACTTCAATCGCTGAGATCTGCGCCCAGTCTGCCACAGTCACCGCATCACTGGCGCGCTGTGAGGCGCTTCCCGACGTCAACAAATCCAGTGCCCGCTGGGAATCCACCCCGTCTTCTCCGCTGGCAAGCAGAGTCATCGGAGTCCACGACGCCGCAATTGCGAGCAGCGCCGCGAGGCCACCGACGATACGGCGCCCCAGTGAGCCCAAAATGGTGGTGGCAAACAGTGCAGCCACCATCGCCAGCGCAATCGACGTCAACTCTGGAGCCCAGACGGCGCCCACCAAATCTGTGGTCGCCGGACCGGACTTGTCATCAACAGTATCGACCGTCAGCCACGCACTACGGCTGCACAACCACATTCCCGCTGCGGCCACACCAATGAGGCCACCGGAGAGCATCGTTGTCGACTTCATCGAAAACCTAGCTCCTTTCCGCTGGGACTAGTGTCTCAGCTGCCGCGACAGCTCGCAGCACGGCCGCGGCCTTGTTGCGGGTCTCCTCATCCTCTGCCACCGGGTCAGAGTCACTGACAATTCCGCCGCCAGCCTGAACATAGACCGTATCGCTCTTCTTCACACCTGTGCGGATGGCAATTGCCTGATCGGTATTGCCCCGGAAGTCAAAGTATCCAACAGTGCCGCCGTAAACACCCCGACGCGTGTCTTCGAACTTGTCGATAATGCTCAGCGCGGAAGGCTTCGGCGCACCCGACAGCGTTCCCGCTGGGAAGGTGGCCGCGAACGCGTCGACGGCAGTGGCGTCGCTGGAAAGCTCGCCGGTGACCGTAGAGACCAGATGCATAACGTGACTGTAGCGCTCAATATGACGGAAGTCGTGCACAACAACACTGCCTGGGCGGCAGACACGTCCGAGGTCATTGCGGCCAAGATCAACGAGCATCAGATGCTCACTATTTTCCTTCTCGTCTGCCAGCAAATCAGCTTCCAGCGCATTGTCCTGCTCCACCGTGGCACCGCGCGGACGTGTGCCCGCGATGGGATTGGTGATGACCTCACTGCCCTGAACTGCCACGAGTGATTCCGGGGAGGAACCGACAATTTGAAAAGCGGTAGCGGAGAAGTCCTTGGTTGGAACGTTGACCAGGAACATGTAGGGCGACGGATTGGAAACCCGCAGGAGGCGGTAGATATCAAAAGCTGACGCCTGCGTGTCCATCTCGAACCGCTGCGAGAGCACAATCTGGAACGCATCACCGGCGCGGATGTGATCTTTGCAACGCTCAATGCGATCCATGTGGTCCTCGGCGGTGCGCTGGCGACGAATCACCGGCTCTGGGAAGCTAACTTCCGCCGGACGCAGATCAGAGGGCTCCGACAGCCGCTCCACCATCGCATTGACACGATCACAGGCGGTGTCATACGCCTGGTCAATCCGCTCATCCGAGCCGTCCCAGTTGACAGCATTGGAAATCAGCCACAGCACACCCTCGTGGTGGTCAAAAGCAGCCAGATCCTCGACCAGCAGCTGCATGAGCTCCGGAATCTGCAAATCATTGTCAGTGGTATCCGGCAGCTGTGGCTCGATGTAGCGGACAATGTCATGCCCGAAGTAGCCAACCAGACCAGAGGTGAGCTTGGGCACCGAGGCATCGTCGGCAAGCGGGAGTTCCGTGTGCAGCAGCTCCAGCGTGCGACGCAGCGCATCCAGCGGATTTCCGCCCTCTGGCGCACCCGACGGCGCGTTGCCAATCCAGGTGGCCTCCCCCGCATCATCCACCGTCAGCGCGGCGCGACTGCCGCAACCGATAAACGACCAGCGCGACCACGACTGCCCCACATCGGAGGACTCCAGCAAGAAAGTGCCGGGACGATCGGCCGCGAGCTTGCGGTAGGCCGACAGCGCCGTTTCGCCGTCCGCCAAAACCTTGCGAACCACGGGCACGACCCGATGGTGTGCAGCCAGTTCACGAAAGCGCTCACGCGTGGTCATGGTGATACGAGTCATAGCCGCTATTGTGCCACGCACCCCGGATTGCACATCACTTAACCCCGGACTTCACCGGAGGTAGTCGCGCTTGACGACGAATTCCCCACCTCGGCAACCCGGATCGACTGATTAGCCCTCGAACACGGGATGCACGTCAAAGCAGCTATGCGAGCCAGTGTGGCATGCCGCGCCGTCCTGCACTACCTGCATCAGCACGGTATCGCCATCACAGTCCAACGCCAGTGATGTCACGGTCTGGAAATGGCCACTAGTAAGCCCCTTAATCCAGTACTCCGACCGGGACCGTGACCAGTAAGTGCCGCGCTTGGTAGCGATGGTGTATGCCAGTGCGTGGGAATCCATCCACGCCATCATGAGCACGCGACCAGTGGATTCTTCCTGCACAATGGCGGGAATCAAGCCGTCAGCGTTGAACTTGGCGATGTTCGCGATATCTGCTGGGAGCGTGTACTCACGCGGATCGTCTCCGGCGCCGTGAGCTGCAGCGCCCGGGGCTAGACCAGTCACTGGCGTACCTCGATTCCCTCGCGGTCCATCTCTTCCTTAACCTCAGCAATGCTGACCTCGCCGAAGTGGAAAATGGATGCGGCCAACACCGCGTTGGCACCGGCGTGCACTGCTGGCGGGAAGTGCTCTGCCTTGCCCGCACCGCCAGAGGCAATCACCGGGACGTCGACGGCAGCGCGGACTTTTTCCAGCAGCTCCAGGTCGAAGCCATCCTTGGTGCCGTCGCCATCCATGGAGTTCAGCAGAATCTCGCCGACCCCGAGCTCCTCGCCACGGCGTGCCCACTCGACGGCGTCAATCCCGGCCGAGCGTGAACCACCGTGCGTCGTCACCTCGAAGCCCGACGGCTGCGGAGTACCTCCCTCGGGAACGCGGCGGGCATCCACCGACAGGACGACACACTGCGCACCGAAGCGACGCGACAGCTCGCTGAGCAGTTCTGGACGTGCGATCGCAGCGGTATTGACACTGACCTTGTCAGCTCCGGCGCGGAGCAGCTGATCGACATCCTCGACGCTACGCACGCCACCGCCGACCGTCAGCGGAATGAAGACCTCACTTGCGGTGCGACGCACCACGTCGAGCATGGTGCCACGGCCATCCTTGGAAGCCGTGACATCCAGGAAGGTCAGCTCATCAGCGCCCTCCTCGCCATAGCAGCGAGCCAGCTCCACCGGATCGCCGGCATCACGGAGATTCTCAAAGTTGACCCCCTTGACGACCCTCCCATCGTTGACATCCAGGCAAGGAATCACGCGTACTGCCAGAGACATAGTTTTTAAGTTCTCCTCGTGTTAGCTCAAAGTTGTGGCTCGACGGTTTGCGCAACCACCCAGCTCAGGGGCGTCGCCCACGGTTTAGCTCCGGAAAGTCTCCGGACGACCCAGTTGGTCAATAATCGACCGCAGCGTGGCATGAACATCTCGAGTTCCCGCCAGCACGCCTACGGAATCATGCCGCCAGGGATTGCCCGCCAAGTCTGTGACCACGCCACCAGCTTCGGAAATCTGCAGTACACCAGCTGCGTTATCCCACACATGCGGTGAGAAAGTCACCGTGCCACCGAATGCCCCCATCGCGGTGGAGCCCAAGTCCACGCCGACAGAGCCAGTAATTCGAATCGTCGGATAGCGCTCGCCCACCTTTGACAGCAGCAGTTGGCGCCACTTGCGCGGGAGTGTGCCGTCGGTACTCGCAATGACGGAGCCGAAGGCAATCGAAACCGGGCGGCCGGCCTCGGCATCGATGTTGACGCAACGGCCGTTGACGAACGTTCCGCCACCTTTAGCTGCGGTGATACGACGGCGCAGCAGAGGCATGGAGGTAATTCCAACCACCGGCTCCCCCTCATGCATGAGCGTGAGCAGCATGGCACACAGCGGAAAGCCGTTGGAATAGTTTGTGGTGCCGTCAATCGGATCGATGACCCAGGCGGTATGTTCCTCGGGAACCTTGCCACCGAATTCCTCGCCGTAGACGGGCAGGCCGGAATACTGCGTGAGGAGCTGGCGCAGACGACGCTCAATTTCCAGGTCGGTCTCCGTCGCGAAATCTCCGCGCGGCTTCATGACAACCGGGTCCGCGCCCACCTGCTGCGTGAACAGGCCTTCGACCTCATCGAGCGCCGCTTCAGCAATAGCGAGCATCGCCCGCGGTTCCAGGGCATCCATACTTTCTAAATCCTTCATCCGCCGTCTCAGCCGGGGTGCCGTTTGCTCGTTAACGCTTTCGCTTGACGACGTCTCCCCGGTCCGGCCACGAAAGTGTTCTCTTTAGCCGCGGGCTACTGCCAGGGCCTCTTCCAGGGTGAAACGCCCTGCGTAGAGCGCCTTACCCACAATTGCGGAGTCAACGCCCTCATCGACCAGTGTGGCAATAGCTGCAATGTCGTCCAGGCTGCTGACACCGCCAGAAGCGACGATTGGAGCATCGGTAGCAGCAGCGACCTCGCGCAGCAGTTCCACATTCGGCCCCTGCAGGGTGCCGTCCTTGGAGACGTCAGTCACCACGAAACGGGATGCGCCCTGAGCATCCAGGCGCTCCAGCACCTCCCAGAGGTCACCGCCGTCGGAGACCCAGCCGCGACCGCGCAGGCGCCACTGACCATCTTCGTTAAGAACATCCAGGCCAATGGCCACGCGGTCGCCGTAGTTGGCGATAACCTCGCGGCACCACTCCGGGTTCTCCAGTGCGGCGGTGCCAATATTGACGCGGGCACAACCGGTGGCCAGCGCAGCCTCGAGCGAAGCGTTGTCACGGATACCGCCGGAGAGCTCCACCTTCACGTCGAGCTTGCCCACCACGTCGGCAAGCAGGTCGTAGTTCGAACCGCGACCGAACGCGGCATCGAGGTCGACCAGGTGGATCCACTCAGCGCCTGCGTTCTGCCAATTCATGGCAGCTTCCAGCGGTGCACCATAGGAAGTCTCGGTTCCAGCAGCACCCTGAACAAGGCGCACAGCCTGGCCATCGGCTACGTCTACAGCGGGCAGCAGGGTCAAACTCATGGGGGCTCTACTCTCTTCGACTTTTGGGCGTTGTGGCGATTGTCACCACGATGCTTGTTGCTAGTTATCTCAGTATAGGTGGTCTAGGTGGCGAAACTCCGTCACCTACCAGGTAGTGCGGTTAGGGCAGATACTACCGATTGGGCAACTACAGCGTGTCCACCCAGTTCTGCAGCAGCTTCAACCCTGCTTCACCAGACTTCTCAGGGTGGAACTGCGTGGCCCACAGCGGACCGTTTTCCACGGCTGCGATAAACCGATCGGATTCGTGGGCAGACCACGTCACCAGCGGCGGAGCGATGCGAGAATCCGTATTAAGGTCCCACTTGCGCACACCGTAGGAGTGGACGAAGTAAAAACGCTGATCTTCCAGTCCCTTAAACATCTTTGAGCCTTCCGGTACTTCAACCGTGTTCCAGCCCATGTGCGGCAGAATCGACGCCTCGAGACGCTCGACAGTACCGGGCCATTCACCACAACCCGGGGTGCCGGTGACAGCTGCGGATGCGTCGGTCTCCGCTGCGTGGATGCCGTCGGCGTACTCGACGCCGCGGTCAAAGAGCACCTGCATACCGACGCAGATTCCCATCACTGGTCGACCACCTGCGAGTCGAGAGCCGATCAGGCGCGGCCCTTGTACTCGATGCAAACCCTCCATGCATGCGGCATAAGCGCCGACGCCGGGAACGAGCAGACCATCGGCCTCCATCACGGTCTTCGGATCGGCGGTCACAATAACCTCGGCACCCGTGGTGGCCACAGCGCGCTCAGCTGAACGCAAATTACCGGAGCCGTAATCAAGGATGGCAACGGTCGGGGTCTTCGTCGAAGGTGAGACTTGTTCCATAGTTGGACATTTTAAGGCGCTGGGAATCGATGTTTGCCACTTACCCCAAGAAAACTGCCTGGATAGGCAAAAGCACTGGTATACAACTACCGAATACTTTGGTAAACTCAAGGTTAACAACAGGTTAACTAAGTTATTGATTTATCCCTAATACCCCTGATTACTTTTTCACAGAGAGGCTCCGACGCCATGACTACCGCATCCGTTCTTAGTAAATCATTTGCCATTGTCCGCGAGGACCTTCACCGGCTCTACGGTGCAGCCTGCGATGCTGCGACCATCGATTCCATCCTCGACGATGTCATTGCAGAGCTGTCCAACTCTGCGAAGGTGACTAACTTCCTCCCCGTCCTCGCCGAACGCGAGGCCACCGAACGCATCAAGGCCGCGAGCGGATGCAAGGACTTCGCCCCGCGCCAAGAGATTCTCTTTGCCGATAGCCGCGGTTCCGGCCGCAGTCAGATTGCCACTGCCCTGGCCTACCACCTGGTTGGCGACGAAGTCTTTATCCGCACTATCGGCCTCAATCCAGAGGATGGCCTGAACCCTCGCGTCGTCGCGGCTCTTCACGACCGTGGCGTGGACACCTCACGCCTCACCCAAAAGGCGATTACTCCCCGCGTTTCCCACCGCGCCGATGTTGTCGTGCTCATGGGCATCGACGAGACACCAGCAGTCCCCGGCGACCGCTACGTGGAATGGGATGTCGCAGATCCGGACAATCTCGCAGACGATGAGCTCCAGTCGCTTATCGACGATATCGAAACCCGCCTGCGGGCTCTCTTCACCGAGATGGACGTCGCCGTCGCGTAAACAGGCACGGCTGACCCCACACCGGGGTGCATTTATTAACCAAAAAGAGTGGCTGCGCAAGAACTTGCGCAGCCACTCTTTTTCAAACGTCTCTTTGTATGTAGTTACTTCTTCTTGCGGTCCCGAACCGTCAAACGCGTCACTGCATTCTTTGCCGGGCGGGCAACGCGCACAGCGGCCTCCGGCGTACGACGCTTCACGGCATCCCCCAGACGACGCAGCGTAGCGCGGGTGTTCTGGTATTCCGCCACGCGGTGCTTTCCGATGATTCGGTCGAGCACCGCACCAATGAGACCAACTGCCAGCAGAGCTGCCGCAAAGGCAAAGACAGCCGGGTACGGACGGAGTGCAGCCGTGGCTACGGCTCCCAGAACGAACGAGCCGATACCTGTGCCCGAGTCAAAGGACATGTTCCAGAAGGCACTGGCCTCAGCAGTACGGTCACGCGGCAGGCGGGCAAACATCAGCAGCAGAGCCTCATTTTGCACTATGCCGAAGCCCGCGCCGTAGAAAATGGCCGCAACCAGCAGCAGCCAGGCCGACAGATCAAAGAGAACCACGCCGGACATCATCAGCAGGCCAATAAAACCACTGATCAATGCCGGAATCAGCAGAATTCCAGCCTCCGACTTCCGGTCGGCGTAGATTCCTGCGAAATAACGGAACACCATCTGCGCGCCACCGAGAACAGACAGCGACAGGCCAGCCACAACCGCACCGGAGACCAGATCAATTTCGCGAGCTGCCGGGGCAAGGAATGCGGAAATACCACCAAAGCCCATCGCAATCGTGCAAATTGCGAGCGCGGGAATGGCCACCAGCTTCCATGTGGCAACGTGCTCAACGGGGCTCGGCTGAGTTGCTGCAGATCCGGGCACAGGATCGCCGACGTCTTCCTTGCCGCCCTTGCCCTCCTTCGGCGCTGGCTTAATCTTCGGGATAAAGAGTGCCATCAACGAACCGACAAGCGAGATGACGGCGCCCAGGACATAAACAGGGGTGTAAGAACCCGTCTTGTCCGCAATGATTAGTCCTAGTGGCAAGAAAATGAGCTCAGATAAACCAACTGCCACACCGAGAACGCCAGAGGCCTTACCCAGAAATTTCATTGGCACTAGCTCGGCAATCAATGCGGACTCGGCGACAGTCAACGCACCGAAGCCCATACCGCGGAGAACCGCAATGATGAGCACCAAAGCAGCATCGGTGCCAAAGATGTGCAGAATCGTCGGCAAGCCCAGAAACAGACCTGAAATCAGCATGGTCATGCCGTAGCCAAGACGGCGACACATACGTGGAGTCTGCGTCTGTGTGAGAACGGTAGCGGCCATAAAAACACCGGTGTAGGCACCTGCGAGCGAGGTTCCACCGCCATCGTCAAGAATTGCCTGCGGAATGACAGGCATGAGGAGTGACCAGCCACCGAAGGCGGCCATCACGGCGACTAGCGTAGGTACTAGTCCGGGCGCTTTCCACATGCTGTCCAGTTCGTCCAACTGCCTGCGGTCCATCACCCGGGACGCCATTTACTCCATCACTCCTATCAACCACAAAATTGCGCCGGCGAGCGCGATCACAGATAAGAGACCAAGGACAATTGTTCCGACCCTCGATCCGGATTTATAGAGTGACCATGTTCCGCCCACCAGCAGACCAGCGACAATGAACAAAAAATAAGTGCTCAGCGTCGATGCGGTAGACACCTGCGCTAAAAGCACGTCTACAGACGTTGTTACCATCGATTCCCCTAAAATGCCAGCTAAGGCGGATTTTCCGGTTTCCTACAGCGGCCGTCTACTTCAGCTGCGACCTACAGAGTGCCCTTGGTCGACGGCACACCGTGGACGCGCGGGTCGTCCTCGACGGCAGCACGCAGGGCACGGGCCACAGCCTTGTACTCAGCCTCGGTGATGTGGTGCGGATCGCGCCCGTAGAGACAGCGAACATGCAGCGCAATACGGGCATTTAGGGCGAAGGACTCAAAGAAATGCTCGTTGATAACCGTTGCGTAGTGACCACCAATAACGGCAGTCAACATCTGCTCTGGTTCGCCAGTGCCAACAAAATACGGACGGCCCGACACGTCAACCACTGCGTGCGTCAGCGTTTCATCCATCGGGATATAGCAGTCACCAAAGCGACGAATACCAGACTTGTCCCCCAACGCCTGGGCGAAGGCCTGCCCCATCACAATGCCGGTATCCTCCACCGTGTGGTGCGCATCGACCTCGGTGTCGCCGTTGGCGTGCACAGTCAGGTCGAAGCTGCCGTGGGAGCCGAAAGCGGTCAACATGTGGTCGAAGAACGGCAGACCGGTCGAAATATCGGTCTTGCCGGTGCCATCGAGATTCACCGAGCAGACGATGCTCGATTCGCGGGTGGCGCGCTCGATACGGCCAACGCGCTCAGTGCGCTCTGCCTCCAGATGGTCCTTATCACTGAAGTGCATAAGTCAGATCTCTCCTTGTAGTGGGATGTACCGGCAGCATTTCGCTTAAGCCAGCGCGGTCGCTGCCAATTTCTTGGCCGCCGCCAGCAGCGCATCATTTTCGCTGGGCAGACCAATAGTGGCACGCAGACGACCGGGCACGCCAACATCGCGGATGAGTACTCCCTCATCCAAGAAGCTCTGCCATGCCGTCGCGGCATCGGCGAAACGACCGAAGAAGACGAAGTTGGAGTACGAGTCAATCACGTCGTAGCCATAGCTGTTCAGGGCGGCTACGACGCGGTCACGCTCGTCTGCAAGCTTTGCGACGGTCGACAGCGTCGCATCCGAGTGGCGGAGTGCAACCGTGGCTGCGGCCTGCGTCAACGTCGACAGGTGGTATGGCAGACGTACGAGCATCACAGCATCAATAAATGCTGGGTTAGCAACGAAGTAGCCAAGGCGGCCTCCGGCGAAGTCGAAAGCCTTGCTCATCGTGCGGGAGACAACCAGCTTCGACGGGAACTCAGCCAGCAGCGTTGTCGCCGACGGCTCCTCAGTGAACTCGGCGTAGGCCTCATCGACAATGACGATGCCCGGCGCGGCTTCAATAATGCGGCGCAGGTCAGCGAGCGTGGTCAGGTTGCCAGTCGGGTTGTTCGGAGTCGTGATGAAGATGACGTCAGGACGGTGCTCGGCAATGGCCGCGAGCGCACTATCCATGTCGATGTCGAAGGTCTCCGGGTCGCGGTCGATGCCGATGAACTCCGTCTGCGTGCCGGACGAGAGGATCGGGTGCATCGAGTAGCTGGGCACAAAGCCCATTGCGCTGCGCCCCGGCCCGCCAAATGCCTGCAGCAGCTGCTGGAGAATCTCATTGGAGCCGTTGGCGGCCCATACCTGGTCGACGGTGATGTCCACGCCGGTCTGGCGGGTGACATAGTCGGCGAGTGCGCTGCGCAGTGCTACTGCGTCACGGTCCGGGTAGCGGTTGAGGTCAGAGGCGACCTTCTCCACTTGCGCCACCAGGTCGGCGATGAGGTCATCGGATGGCGGGTACGGGTTTTCGTTGGTGTTCAGGCGAACATCGACGTCGAGCTGCGGAGCACCGTAGGCTTCCTCGCCGCGCAGTTCGTCGCGCAGTGGCAAATCTGCCAGCGCCAACTTGGCCACCGACGGCTGTGGCTGATTCTCAGGCTGGTTGCTCATTAGTTGTTCCCCTTTTCTGCGCCATTGATCTCAGAGCCGAGAAGCGTCTCAAAGCGGGCACGGATGGCCTCGCCGTGCGCTGGCAGTCGTTCTTCGTTGGCCAGGACTACCACGCTGTCGGCAACTTCCTTCAACGCGGCCTCGTTGTAGTCAATCATGTGGACCGACTTGAGGAAGGTGTGCGTTGACAGGCCCGAGGCGTGGCGGGCGGTGCCGGAGGTCGGCAACACGTGGTTAGAGCCGGCCGAGTAATCGCCCAGTGGCACCGGCGAGAAGCGACCGATGAAGATTGCGCCGGCATTGGTAATGCGTTCGGCATCGGCCTGCGCGTTTTCGGTGTGGATCTCCAGGTGCTCAGCGGCGTAGGCATCTGCAACCTGGATGCCGATATTCATGTCGTCGACAAGCACGATGCCAGACTGATCGCCGGTGAGCGCCTCGCGAACGCGGTCGGCGTTCATGGTGACCTCGTAGCGGTTTTCGACCTCGCGGTCGACGGTGGCGGCGAAATCGGCGTCGTCAGTGATAAGCACGCTGGCGGCCATGACGTCGTGCTCAGCCTGGGAAATCAGGTCGTAGGCGACGGAGACAGGATCAGCGGTGTTATCTGCGAGAATGGCAATTTCGGTCGGGCCAGCTTCGGCGTCGATACCGACGACCGAGCGGCACAGGCGTTTGGCGGCGGTAACGAAGATGTTGCCCGGACCGGTGACCATGTCGACCGGCTCGAGGCTCTCGTTTTCATCGCCGTATGCGAGCAGTGCGACAGCCTGTGCACCACCGACGGCCCACACCTCGGTCACGCCAAGCAGCTTGCAGGCAGCCAGGATGGTCGGGTGCGGCCAGCCGTCGTTGTCGGCCTGCGGCGGAGAGGCGACGACGAGGGACTCCACACCAGCTTCCTGAGCTGGGATGACGTTCATCAATACGGACGACGGGTAGACGGCGTTGCCCCCGGGGACGTAAAGACCGACGCGCGAAACCGGAATCCACTTCTCGCGGACAATGCCGCCGGGCAGAATTTCAACAGTCTTATCATTCGGCTTCTGAGCAGCGTGGAACGCGCGCACGCGCCCGATGGACTCCTGCAGAGCAGAGCGGACATCGTCTTCCAGCGCAGCTTCCGCGGCATCGATAACCTCAGCTGGAACGCGCATGGATACCGGACGAATACGGTCGAACTTCTCGGAGTACTCCATCGCCGCTTCCACACCACGGGCTGCCACGTCATCGACAACGGGCTTGACCGTGGGAATCATCGAATCAACGTCTGCCGCACCACGCGGCAACACTCGACGCAGAGTGGCGGTGGTGGGAGTCTGACCGCGAAGATCAATAGTGGACAACATAATTAATTAGTAACCGCCTATTCGCACGATGGATTCATACGTGAGCACTTCAGAGTGACAAAGAAATGACAACAAAGTATTGAAAATCTGGGTCAAAGCCAAAGACTTTATCCACGGTTTTCGCTACTATTCGCCCTTAAAGGCACCCTTGAGTATGAACTAAGCATATCTTTCTCACGTTAGGTTCATACCGATTGCCCCATATAACCCCTCATACTGTGGCGCAAGTTAGCTCCGCCACAGTGACCCATTACAGTGTTAAGGAAAGTAGTAACCAGTCGTAGAAAGGTCAGCTGTTGAACCAGGAAGGAAACAGCCCGGATTTGCCGGAGCTCGTCGCAGCCTATGCAGACGCGACCGCAGCCGACAATTCCCTGGCCACGCGCCAACTGGAATCAGTTTTCGCGCATCATTTCTACAACCCACAGCTCTTTTCTGACCCGGAAGCCCACGGCGTTACCGAACACGTCGGCGCGTTTTACCGCATAGTCCGCGAGGTCACCGAATCGCTCGGCATGATGACGGCTGCGCACGATGCCGCCCTGAACTGGATGGTATGGGCATCCGATGACGACAACGTCCCGGAGTACTGGCGCGCCCGGGCACGGCTAGCGGCGGATGAAGCCCGCCGCTACACCACCTTTATCGCCGATGGCCCCACCTCTGCTGCCGCAGAGACCGAAATCCCACTCATCGCACGCATGAGCAGGGAGATCACCTCGTACCGGGCACTCGTGCTTGCCGACGATCTGGATGCCCCAACCAGCAGTCACAGCGCGGTGACCACGGATTCGGATGGGCCGCGGCCGCAGGAATCGTCGGCAAGCGAAGAAGCGGAGGAGCCGTTTAGCCCACGCCAGTGGAAGAAGCGGGCGGCACTGACTGACGCGCTGATTCGGATTGCAAGCGCCCTGCGAAAGGTCAACCGCGAGGACTTGGCACGGGAGCTGCACGAGATGATTCGTGCACTGCCAAATGAGGATAAGTTTGAGTCGATTGCGCTGGCGAAGACTCTGACGGAGGCATCACTGCTGCACCGAGCCGGGAAGGTCGTCGACGCAGCGCGACTTTGCGCCTCACAGCTCAATGCAATCGGTAACCGCTCCGTAATCGCGGGCCTTGAGCTGAGGCAGAATTTGGCACGGTACTCGATAGAGACCGGTAATAGCGATACCGCGTTCCGAATGCTGTCAAACAACGTGGCAGTCGCGGACCAGCACAGACTGGACACTGACTATATTCTCGCGGTTCGTGAGATGGCAGACATCAACTTCGAGGTGGCACATGACAAGCCCGATGCCGCGGAGATGCTGAAGCTAACTCAGCGCGCCCAGGATGTGTCGGCAGACTACCCCAACTGTGAAGTCACCATGGAAATCGCGCTGCTGAAGGCAACGGCACTGTACGAACTCGGAGATTTCCGTCATGCCGGCCAGGAAGCAGAGTCGGTTGCAAAGTGGTCTGAGCCTACCCAGGATGCCGCACGTACTGATTTTTCCTGTGCCATTGCGGCGGAATCGGCAGTCCAAGAGGGAAATACTGAGCATGCCGCAGTACTCTTCGACGCACTGGCCGATATTCGTGCCGGATACTCGTCCCCGATTTCGCCTGCGGAAACTCTGATGGATGCCGCACTATCACTCAGTAACGTGGGCGCCACAAGTGAGCTGACCGACCACCTGATGGAACGCTCACGTGGCTACGTGGTTGGGTCCTGGGAATCGGCCAAGTGGCACGAAGCACAGGCGCTGTTGTGCTGGTCTGTGTGGGACAACGACGGCGTGTACAAGTACGCCGACGAAGCTGCCGAGCTTTTCTTAGAAGCCCACGCCCCTGCCGACGCCGCCCGCACGCTGACCATCGCGGTGCGTGCTGCTGCTAGTGATAACAATGAGGATCGCGCCCGCCGGTTCGCGGTTCGTATCGGCGACCTAGTCGGCCCGGATCACCCAGTGCGCGATGAAGTTCGTGGACTAATGCGTAGCTTTTCAAACCCGGATTAACAGCGCACCCGACTGCACAGGTCTGAAAAACAAAGCAGTTTTTGCATCTTCCCGATGCCACGGGCGAAGATAGTCCAATGGTCTGGTGGGAAGAAGAAAACTCTGAGTCTGGAATTCAAGTTGGCGATTGGGATACCGGCATCGCGGCCGACTACGCGTCAGGGAATTCAGAAAACGCATCAGCAACGGAGAACTCGTCCGAACCCCTGGACTTTCCTCCCCTGCCCAATCCGCTAAAGGCATTACCGGACTCACTTCCGGAGCTGCTGGTTATTTCCCGCAGGGCCGGTGCCACGCTCGACCACGTCACCAGTTGGCGCGCTGTCACCAAGTTCGCCCACACGCACTGGTTAGCCGACGCGCCTACCAACTCCCCCGATGTCGTTGGCGAATTCCACGCACTCAGGCACGCAGTCGCCGACCAACTGGAATTAGTAGAAGAAGCCGCTGCTGCACGCGCCGAGTGGCTGCGCTGGGCAACTGAGGCCAACATCCGCCCCGCGATCTTGCACGCACGCTCCTACGGAGCATTCGCCGAGGCAGAGGCCTTCATCGACGCCAACCCAGGTGATGCCATCACCGGCCGGCGCCCCGAGGACTCCGAAATCCCCGAGCTGATCAGTCTTACTAAGGACATCGTCGCCACCACTCCACAGCCCGGCGAGGCCTATTACTACCTGGTCAGCGCGGCTGTTGCCGGCGCCGCAGCATCGCTGGCGCGCCGGGCGGAAATCGCCGGTCAACTCTCTGAATGGTCCGCACGCTGGGCACCAAAGCGAAGCAGTTTCGACGACCGCAAGCTGTTGGAGGCGCAGCTCGCACACAGCCGTGGTGAGCTGCGCAGGGCCGCCCGCATCGCAGCCAGCGTCGCGGCAGCCCCTCAGTCGGAACCCGTCACCACGACGATTGAAGCACGCCAATTCCTGGCTTTCCTCTCTCTGGAAGCTGGTGAGGAAGCGGAGGCAATCCGCCAGCTACGCCCAATCGTGCAGGCTGGTCTCGATGCAGGACTCACAGTCGCGGTGCTTCGCAGCGTGCGTCTGCTCTGTGCGCTTCTCAACGCCCACGGCGATTTCGCGGAATCCGCCGACATTGCCCGCCGCGCGCTCGCCAGCGCCGAGGGCATGCCGGTCAACCCCATCACCATGGATATCCAGCTCGTTTTGGCCCGCAGTCTCCTCGATGCCGACGAGGTTGACGAGGCGCTGCGCTTTGCCGAACCAGTTGCGCACTGGTCAGCATTTACCGCCGATGAAGAACGCACCGACGCGGCATTTTCTATTGCCTCCACAGCCGCGGGTCTCGGTAATAATCCCCGCCGGGCGGCAAAGCTGCTCATCGAACACGGCGAGCACCTTGAACGCAACGGCGATACCAAGGGTTCTGCCAAGGCCTATCGCCAGGCTGCGCGTTCCATCATTCATGTCATTGACCTGGTCATTTCCGAAGAGGGCTCCGAATTCACCGCCGAGATCGTCTCCGAGGACGCTTCCGCCGCCATTGACCACACGCTCAACGAGGCTGAGGACCTGCTGCTGCGTTCTCAGAAGCTCATCTCCGACGACTGGTCACTCGCCGACTGGCACGACGATGCCGCCTACGTCTTCTACTCCGCTGGCCGCGACACTTTGGCCATCAACCATGTGGAAGCCGCCGCGAAGGGCTACCTGCAGTCCGGCGATGGCGAGGAAGCCGCCCGCGCGCTGCTGGCGGGGGTTCGCTACCGTCTCGACGCGGGTGATTCCGACGGTGCCGCCACCTATGCTCGGCGCGTCGAAGAGCTTCTGCCCCGCGACGTGTGGGAAGGCCATCCTGTTCTCGATGCCCTTGACGTCATCATCATTCAGTCGCTTGACGACGAATACTAGCGCCCCGCCCACTTCGGTGCTGGCGGTGGCACAAAGTAGAGTGTTAGGTCATGACTACTTCTGGTGATTCCGCGATTTCTAGCCCGCAGCAGCTTTTCGACGCCGCCACGGCATTGGCTGAGGAAAACAACCTCTGGGAAGCAGCCCTAACTCTGATGCAGGGGTTCGAGGAGCTCGGCGACAAGGCTGATGCCCCGCAGACCGACAGTCTGGGGCGCCCCATCCGTGGCTCTGCACCGAAGCTGATGGACAAGGCCGCGGACTGGTTGGATTTGCTGGATAACCTGGAGAAAGACGGCTTCGAGCCGACTGCGGACACGCCACCGCGCCACCTGCGCTGGGCGATGTGGCACACCTTGAACGGCCAAGCAGAGATTCGTCGAGGACATCAGGGGCGCGCCATTGATCACCTGGAGTTGGCGGCGGGACTTTTCCAGTCCGATAACCTCAATATCCAGGCCGTTCCTCTGCTTGCACAAATTGCACAGTGCCACCTGCATTTGGGCGATGTCGCTGCTGCGGAGAAGGCGCTTTACCGCGCACAGGAAACCTGTGATGAGCAATCGCGGGAGCGCTGGGGGTCGGCACTAAGCGAGATTGGCGCAGAAATCGCCCGTCGCTTGTAGGCGAAGCTGCGAAGCGATACCGGGGGGGGGCTGATTCAGCTACTGCTCGTCGAAGTCGAGTCCGACATCGAACACCTTGGCCGAATGGGTTAGCGCGCCCACAGCCAGGTAATCGACACCACAGGACGCGTACTCACGAGCCACATCGATGGTCAGTCCACCAGAGGACTCAAGCTGCGTGGCCGGAGAAATCTGCGAGCGGCGCTGCACCGCAATCTGGGTCTCCCAGACCTCGAAGTTGTCCAGCATGACAATATCCGGCTTCATCGGCAGGATCTCATCGAGCTGTGCGAGGGTATCGACTTCCACCTCACACGGCAGCTCCGGGTACTGATCCCGCACCCTCTTCAACGCACCGGACACGGAACCGACAGCCACCACGTGATTGTCCTTAATCAGTGCTTCATCGCCCAAAGCGTAGCGGTGGTTAATTCCGCCGCCGCAGGTCACAGCATACTTTTCCAGGTTGCGCAGCCCCGGCAGCGTCTTTCGGGAATCGCGCACCCGCGCACCGGTGCCGATAATCGCGTCAGCCCACTGGCGCGTCGCAGTAGCTACACCACTGGCGTGCGTGAGGATATTCAGCATTGTCCGCTCAGCAGTCAGCAACCCCCGAGTCGGTGCAGAAATCGTTGCCAGCACTGTGCCAGGACGCACCAGGCTGCCATCTTCAACGTGCTTTTCGACGGTGAACTCACCCGAGATGACCTCCTGCAGCGTCCACTCCACCGCATCAATAGCCGCGATAACGCCCTCTTGCCGGGCCACCAGGCGGGCGCGTGCCTGCGCAGATGCCGAGACTGTCGACAGCGAGGTCACATCCGGCCCGAAGCTCATGTCTTCCTGTAGTGCCGTCCGAATGAGGCCACGGGTGATGTTTTCGTTCAGCACCCCGCGCAGAGTGTCCTTCTCAAGAGTCATGGTTAGCTAATCCCCGTCCTTTTCAAACCAAGTGTGGCACCCCAAAGTATATGGTCGTGCCAATGCCGCTTCGACGACTTTCCTTGCGGCTACGACCTGAACCGATTGCGGGAGCCGATCGATAACCGCCAACGCCTGCCGCAAACTCTGCTCATTGCGCGTTACACCAGCGCCTTCCTGCATCGCCGTCTGCAACCGGAAAAGCTGCCGTGGTTCCAGTTCTGGCCGTGGCTGCGGCAGGCTTTCAACGGCCGCTGCGAATTCCTCGTCCCCGACCGGCACAGCGTGTGTTTCAGCGACTTTTTCGGCCACCCGCTTGCCGACGACCAGTCCCTCCAGCAACGAATTGGAGGCCAACCTGTTGGCACCGTGGAGCCCTGTTGCGGAGCATTCGCCGGCCGCATAGAGGCCCGGCACACTAGTTGCACCGAATGGGTCGACGGCAATACCACCACAGGTGTAGTGGACCGCCGGGGCCACGGGAATGAGGTCCTTGCTCGGATCAATCTCCGCTGCGGTCAGGCCCGCTGTGATCGTCGGAAAGCGGGCGGCGAAGTTGTCGATGTGACGTGCGTCGAGGAAGACGTGGTCCTCGCCGAGCTGGCGCATGCGGGTCGCGATGGCGCGCGAGACGATATCGCGCGGAGCCAGGTCCCCGCGAGGGTCAACGCCGGCGGTCACACTGTTGCCCCGGGAGTCGACGAGAATGGCTCCTTCACCACGGACCGCCTCGCTGATGAGATGGCGTCGGCCGGTGCCATCTGATGCCGAGCGCTCGTCATAGAGCACCGTCGGGTGGAACTGGATAAACTCCATGTCCCGAATCTCCGCGCCAGCATCGGAGGCCATGCCGATAGCCTCACCGCGGGCACCCGAGGGGGCTGTGGTCGCGCGGTAAATATGGCCCACGCCGCCGGTAGCCAGCAGAGTGGCGCCTGCTCGAATAGCTCCACCCCCACGGGGATCCGCTACCAGCGCCCCCAGCACGCGGCCGTCTTTGCCAACGATGAGCTGGCGCGCTGTGGCGTTTTGTAGTACTCGCACGCCGGTAACTGAGGCTTCTAGGGCGCGCTCGATTTCAGCACCAGTGGCGTCACCGCCGGCATGAATGATGCGCCGCGCGTGGTGTCCGCCCTCTTTAGTGCGGGAATAAACGGCCGGGTTATCCGGTGCCGGGTCGAATGTAGCGCCTAGCCCGATCAGCCACTCGGTCGCCGCAGCGCCGGCGCGGATGATGGAAACCACAGCCTCTTCATCGCAGTGTCCGGCACCGGCATCGAGAGTATCCGCGATGTGGGAATCAATGGTGTCGTCGAACCCGTTGGCCACATGGCCGCTGGGGTCGTCGTCAAGCCCGACGACCGCGAGCCCGCCCTGTGCGAGATTCGTGGCCGCATCGGCGAAACGTAGCTGTTTGCGGGCACCGACGCGCCACTCGACGCTGTCGATAACCAGCACGTCGAGGCCGAGCTCAAGGGCCCGACGCGCAGCACTGAGCCCTGCGACTCCCCCGCCGATGACGAGGAAGTCACACGTCAGTGTCCAACTGTCGAATGATGGGCGCAGACCAAACGTGTTACTCGCCTCCGCCTGGATTACCGATGGCGATCATGCGCTCGACCGAAGCGCGCGCCTTGTCGGCGACATCCGGCTCGACATCGACTTCGTCGGTGCCTTCGACGAGGCAGCGCAGCAGAGCCGCCGGAGTGATGAGCTTCATGTACGAGCAGGAAGCGCGGTCGTTGACCGGCTCAAAGTCGACATCCGGCGCGGCCTTGCGCAGCTGGTGGAGCATGCCCACCTCAGTGGCCACGAGCACCTTGCCGTTGGGCTTGTTCTCCTTCAGCTTCTGCGCCTCGGTCAGCATCTCGCCGGTGGAGAGCATCTGCACGCGCTCGGGCTCGATGGTGCCTTCACCTGCGAGGTAAATCGCAGAGTTCGCGCAACCGCACTCCGGGTGAATGAACAGCTGCGAATCGGCGTTCTCCTCCGCACGGTACGCGAGTTCCTCACCGTTGATGTTGGCGTGGACGTGGCACTCACCAGCCCATACCTTGATGTTGTCGCGGCCGGTCTCACGGCGGACGTGTGCGCCGAGGAACTGATCCGGGTTGAACAGGATCTCCTGGTCTTCCGGGATGGACTTGACCACGTCGACGGCGTTGGAGGAAGTACAGCAGATGTCGGTCAGAGCCTTTACGTCTGCCGTGGTGTTGACGTAGCTGACTACCAGTGCGCCGGGATTCTCTGCCTTCCACTCGGCCAGTTCGTCTGCGGTGATGGAGTCCGCCAGGGAGCAGCCGGCGCGCTCGTCCGGAATAAGGACGGTCTTCTCAGGGCTCAGAATTTTGGCGGTTTCCGCCATGAAGTGGACACCACAGAAGACGATGACGTCGGCATCGGTTTCCGCAGCGATGCGGGAAAGTCCGAGGGAGTCGCCGGTGTAGTCGGCAATATCCTGAATCTCCGGCAGCTGGTAGTTGTGCGCAAGAATTACGGCATTGCGTTCGCGGGCGAGGCGCTTAATCTCCTGGGCCCAGCGTTCATCTGCAATTACGCCACCGTAGCGGCCATCTTTATCGACTACCGATTCGTACAGATCCGATTCGAGGCGCGGCAGGCTGGAAGCATTGGCCGCAAGGCTGGTATTCACGGAAAACTACGTCCTTACTTCAATGGGCTGTGGCTACGACCGGAGAAAATGCCGTCACCGTTACCGGCAACGGTCCCCGGAGGCATTCGCAGCGGACTCAAACGGGCAAGTGCAAGAGACCTAAGCTCGCCACACAATATCGAAAAAGCCCCTAAATCGGGGCGAATACTGACATCGAGGACGAACCTATTTCCCAAAATTGTAAGGCTTGTATAAGCCTATTTCCCAATAACTACCCCTGTTCAGTAGGAATTAGTGCTTTACGACGGCCCCCGCGCAGAACCTCACCGTCTCACTTAGTGACCGAATCTGCGTCCGTAGCATTGTCTGCAGCGCTCTCGTTGCCTTCCGTGAAGTCCGTTTGGAACAACACCCGGGACCACAGTGCGAGCATGGCAACCAGTGGCGCGACCAGCAGTGCTACATAGGTTTTGAAGTCTGGAATCACCGAGAACTTATCGCCCGGCTGCATTCCCGCCAGATCCGGCTGGAGCAATGCCGCAACCGACTGACCGACGAGGTACGTCACTGCTGCGCTCATCAACGCGGAGAAACCTGCCCATCCAATTGCCGTGAGCATCTGCACAGGAGTCGTGATGGCACGGTTTCGGAAGGTAGTAATTCCCAGCACCAGGCCGCTGATGGCAGTGACAGCAACAAACCAGAGCAGCCCGATAAAACCAGCGTCAACGGTTTCCTGAATAATCGCCAGTTGGTTATCTGGGAGCATTTGCACCTGCTGCTTGGGGCGTAGGAATGCCCAGGCCACTCCGGCTATCGTTCCCGTTACAACGGAAAAGAGAACAATACCCGAGGCCATTGCCACGCTCTGCTTTTCAACGTGCGGGACTCGGGTATTTTTCATAGTCATAGTTGCCTAATTTACCTCACGGCGCACATCCAGTACTAGCGTGCCCGAATGGCGCACTAGCACAACCAGCGCCTTTTATCGCTGCTCCAACATAACGGAGTCCACTTCGCCGTGGCGCGAGCACTTTGCAGTCCAGCCGTCCGGACGCACCTGCACCACCATCCGGCGCCCACAGAGCTGGCAGAACCGAGGCGCCTCCAGTCCAGCTTTTGCACCATAGGAGCGTTCGCGCACTTCACCAGCTTCGAGGTCGGCGCCGGTAAAAGGATCGAACTTGGGATCGTCTCCCAGCACCATGGCCTGGAGCAGCTCCGTGGAGTCGACTTTCTTACCCCGCGTCGCACGCGGGCTAGATGTCCGAGGCTTAGACAGTTGCATTGAGGGCCTTAATTGGAAGTCGTACCTTGCCAAGCATGTCCAGATCCTGCTCCGCCGGACGGCCCAGCGTGGTCAGGTAATTACCGACAATGACAGCGTTGATACCGCCGAGCAGCCCCTTTTCTGCGCCCAGGTCGCCCAGGGTGAGCTCACGACCACCAGCAAAACGCAGGATGGTCTTCGGCAGGGCCAGACGGAAGGCACCGATGGCGCGCAGTGCGTCCTTGGCTGGCATCGGCTCGCGACCGGCGAACGGAGTGCCCGGACGCGGGTCGAGGAAGTTCATCGGCACCTCGGTCGGGTTGAGCTCCGCCAGGTCCTGAGCGAACTCGGCACGCTGCTCAAGGGTCTCTCCCATACCCAGGATGCCGCCACAGCAGACCTCCATACCGGCTTCGCCGACCATGCGCAGGGTGTCATGGCGCTCTTCCCAAGTGTGGGTGGTCACGACCTGCGGGAAGTAGCTCTTAGCGGTCTCAAGGTTGTGGTTGTAGCGGTGAATACCAGCCTTGGCCAGGCGATCCACCTGCTCCTGCGTCAGAATGCCCATAGAGGCGGCCACATTAATGTCAATCTCTGCCTGAATGGCGGCGACGGCCTGTTCCATCTGGCTGAGCAGTCGCTCGTCCGGCCCCTTTACTGCAGCAACGATGCAGAACTCAGTCGCACCCGACTTTGCAGTCTGCTTTGCGGCGTCCACCAGTGCCGGGATATCCAGCCATGCCGAACGCACCGGGGACTCGAACAGACCCGACTGCGAACAGAAGTGGCAGTCCTCTGGGCAGCCGCCAGTCTTCAGCGAGATAATGCCTTCAACCTCGACCTCTTCGCCGCACCACTTCAAGCGCACCTCATGCGCCAGTGCCAGCAGATCCTCGATGCTGTCGTCATCGAGGTTCAGAACTGCCAGGGTCTCCTCATAGTTCAGCCCCTCACCGCGGCCGAGCACCTTTTCTCGGGCGAGTTCCAAAATGTCCTGCTGCTGTTGAGTCATGGGGGTGATGCTCCTTGAGGCTGGGGATAAAACTTGAACACCGTTTCAGAAGTTGTTCAGTTATCAAACTTAATACCGCAGCTACAGAATGTCGAACAGGGTTCAATTCCCGTCGTGTCGCGGATTTACGCTCCCCATTTCAGCCTTGAGACATCTTCCAGATGGTTCTTCTTTCGTCTACGGTAGGCAGTGTGCAATTGACCAAGGACATCATTGTCGACGCAGCTCTCACCATTCTCAACGAGTACGGACTCGGCGATCTCACGATCCGCCGCCTGACTCGCCACTTGGGTACCGCCGCTGGCGCAATGTACTGGCACTACCCTTCCAAGCAGGCACTGCTGGGCGCCGTCGCTGACCGCATCTTGGCTCCCTGCACAGAGTTTTCCGCCACAGGCGATTGGCGTGCCGACATCGAAGCCGTCGCCGAGCTGCTCTACTCCTGCCTCACCGCTCATCGGGATGGCGCCGAGGTCGTCTCGGCCGCGCTCGCTACGGGCACCGCCACGATTCGCCCCGAACAACTGCTTGCCGACGTCCTGGAGAATGCACCCGAAACCTCCATCAGCACCCCATCAGCGGCTGATACCGCGTCCGTCCTCGTGTACTTCATTCTCGGAGCGACAGTCGACCAGCAGACAGCCATCGCGCTTGACCTGAACGGCGCCAAGGGCGTTTCCAACAAGGGCGACACCAGTGGCGAGAACGCCGATGATAAGGATCTTGAGGTCGAGACTTCCTCTGAAGATGCTGCTGCACAGGCAAAAGAGCTCGGCCGCCAGCGCATTGCACTGGGAACCGAGCTCTTTATCGCCGGAATTGCGGGGGTTGCGGGGGTTGCGGGGACTAAGGGAATCGCAGGTCAGTAAGCCCCGCTGAAACAATCACGCTCACGGTCAAGCCCCGGCGCTAGAGCACCAGAGCTGCTACCCAACCAGCTGCCAGCAGCGGCAGGTTGAAGTGCAGGAAGGTCGGAATAACCGAATCGCGAATGTGGTCGTGCTGCCCGTCGGCATTGAGACCCATCGTCGGGCCGAGCGTCGAGTCCGATGCCGGCGAACCAGCATCACCTAGAGCACCTGCAGTACCAATGATGGCGACGGTAGCCATCGGCGAGAAGCCCAGCGACAGACACAACGGCACATAGATGATGGCGATAATCGGCAACGTCGAGAAGGACGAACCAATACCCATCGTGACCACCAGACCAACGACCAGCATGGCGAATGCAGCGGCAGGCTTGTTGCCCGCAAACAGCTCTGCAGTAGCGGTCACCAGCGGCTCGATCTGGCCGGACTCCGACATCACCGAGGCGAAGCCCTGTGCAGAAATCATGATGAAACCAATCAGGGCCATCATCTTCATACCGGCGGTGAACACGTCGTCCGCCTCACGCCAGCGCACGGCGCCGGTGAACATGAAGATTGCCAGACCAGTGAGTGCACCAATCAGCAACGGATCGGCATCGGTCTCCATAGAATTCATCACAATCTGGACGACGAAAGTCACCACGATTGCAACGAGAGCGACGATAACTCGGTACTTCGACACCGGTTCGTCAGACTGGGTTTCTGCGTGTGAGGACTGGGCAATCGGCCGATCTTCGTAATGCCGTGGCTTCCGGTAGGAGAAAAATACGGCAATGGCCAGACCGGCCAGCATGCCGAGAGCCGGGATGCCCATCGTCATCATGATGTTGATATTGGAAACATCAAGGCCAGCATTCTCGATGTTCCCCAGCAGGATGTCGTTCAGGAAGATAGAACCGAATCCGACCGGAACCCACATGTAGGTGGTGACCAAACCGAAGGTCATCACACTGGTAATCATTCGACGGTCGATGTTGAGGCGGTTAAATACCGGCAACAGCGGCGGAATAATCAGCGGGATAAACGCAATGTGAACTGGGATGAGGTTCTGCGACATAATCGCCATGGCCAAAATGCCGGCGACCATACCCCACTTGGTCCATGCCTCTGCCTTAGATTTAGCGCCTTCATCCTCCGTACCGATCTTGGCAATCAGCCAATCGGCCAGCAATTTGGGCAACCCAGAGGATGCCACTGCCATGGCAAAGGCACCCAGCATGGCATAGCTCAGGGCAATCTTCGCACCACCAGAGAGGCCTTCCTGGAAGGCAACCATTGTGGCATCGAGCCCCATACCGGCGGAAAGACCACCGACTAAGGCGCCAATAAACAGCGCTAGCACAACGTGTACCCGGCAGACCGCCAGGATTAGCATCACCAAAACGGCGAGAAGAACGGCATTCATAAGGAAAATATTAAGGCAACCTTAAGTATTTCCAGCAACCGGGGCTAGAAAGACTTCACCCCAAAATCTTTACACCCCGGCTAATGCGGCTAATCAATCGAGACGAGTCCCTGGCCGCCCTGCACTGCGTCGCCGACTTCGACATGAATAGAGCCGACGGTGCCTGCAGCCGGGGCCGTAATCTCGGTTTCCATCTTCATTGCCTCGAGAATGAGCAGCACCTCCCCAGCCTCAATCTTCTGGCCTTCCTCGACCAAAATCTTGCTGACCGAACCTGCCAGTGGCGCCACCACCGAATTGGCGGAGACACCCGAGACACTAGCGGTGGCCGGCTCAACGGAAGCGCTCGACGATCCACCCAACACGATGGGCGAAAGACGCTTGGGCTCCTCAACTACTTCAACGTCGACATCGTAGGCAATGCCGCCGACAGTCACTTTCAATTTCATGGCTCAACAATCCTCACGTAGCAAAAGTCAATGAGTCAGACTCAATTAAGTCGGGTATCGAAAATTTCCAACTAACGCAGGTTGCGCTGCTGCTGGATCTGGCGTCCCTGCGCAGCCCACGTCTTATGGCGGTTGTATCGAATTGCCTTCACCTTGCCGCGATTGCCCAGGTACGCAGACACCGCTGCCGAAATGGCGATGACAGTATCCTCGGGGATATCTGCGTCCACGCGTTTGCGCAGTTCAGCCAACTCGCTTTCTGCCTGATTCAGGCGTGCCGTGGCCTTCTGCAAGCTTGTCGAGGTCGCATCCAACCGGTCGGTCAGTTCAGCGACGAGCGCTCGCAGCTCCTTAATCTCACCGATGCCGTCAGACATTACTGTGGCCCCAATCCGTGCTTCTTGGCCGGGCGAACCTCGCGCTTGTTACGCAGAACCGACAGTGCGTCAGCCACACGCAGGCGGGTTTCCGCCGGGTCAATCACGTCGTCGACCAGTCCGCGCGAGGCGGCGACATACGGCGTCGAGAAGCGTGTCTTGTATTCGGCGATACGCTCGTCGCGCACGCGCGCCTGCTCTTCCTCGTCGCCCGCGGCGGCAATTTCCTTTCGGAAGACCACGTTGACCGCACCCTCTGCGCCCATCACCGCAATTTCCGCGGTCGGCCATGCGAATACGTAGTCCGCACCGAGGTCCTTCGAGCACATCGCCAGGTACGCACCGCCGTAGGCCTTACGCATGACGACGGTCACCTTGGGCACAGACGCTGCGGAGTATGCGTAGAGCATCTTTGCGCCGTGGCGGATGATGCCGCCATGCTCCTGGGTGACGCCCGGCATGAAGCCAGGAACGTCAACCAGGGTGACCAGCGGGATGTTAAAGGCATTGCAGAAGCGGATGAACTTTGCGCCCTTGTCCGAGGAATTGATGTCCAGCACACCGGACATCACGTTCGGTTGGTTGGCGACAAAGCCCACGGTACGGCCCAAAACTCGACCAAAGCCGACAACCAGGTTGGTGGCAAAACCCGCCTGGCACTCGAGGAAGTCGCCATTGTCGGCGATACGGATGATGACCTCGCGGACGTCGTAGCCCTTCTTGCCATCGACGGGAACGATGTCGCGTAGCTCTGAATCCGGCTCGGCGTCGAATACCGGATCCACGATTGGCGGCTCTTCCGTGTTGTTCTGTGGCAGGAAGCTTAAGAGCTTCTGCGCAATCAGGATGGCCTGCTCGTCATCGTCGGCAACGAAGTCAATATTGCCGGCCTTGGCCATGTGCGCATCAGCGCCACCGAGCTGCTCGGAGGTGACTTCCTCGCCGGTCACCGACTTAATAACGCCCGGGCCGGTGATGAACATCTGTGCCTTGCGAGTCTGAATGATGAAGTCGGTCAGCGCTGGCGAGTAGGCAGCGCCACCAGCACATGGACCTGCAATGATGGAAATCTGCGGCACCAGACCGGAAAGCCAGACATTGTTGTAGAAGACCTGGCCGTAGCCCGACAGAGAGTCAATCCCCTCTTGAATGCGAGCACCACCGGAGTCGTTGATAAACACGAACGGAGTGCCGTTGTCGGCAGCAGCGCGCATGGTGGCCGCAACCTTGCGGGACTGCGTTTCACCAGCGGAGCCACCCATGACCGTGAAGTCCTGGGAGGCCACGTGCACTGCCCGGCCGAGAACCGCGGCAGTGCCGGTGACCACGCCGTCGGCAGGCGCTTCGGCAGTATCCATGCCGAAGTCGGTGGTGCGGTGAGTCATAAACATGCCGGTTTCACGGAAAGTGCCCTCGTCGACGAAGTTGTCGATACGCTCGCGGGCAGTCATCTTCCCACGTTCGTGCTGCTTGGCCTGGCGGGCTTCACCGCCACCGGCCTCAACACGGCGACGCTGAGCATCCAAATAATCCAGGCGCTCCGCCATCGAGGCATCGACGCCCGGCGCGACGGCATCCGCCGAATTCGGCTGGTTTGCTGAACTTTGCGACATTGCTATCTCTTCTCCCGATGTTCCTAGGCGGGTTCCACTTGGACGGTCTGTGAGCGACCGCCAACGGTGACCTTGTAGCGAATTGGCTCGCGAATGGCATTGGCAGCACCTGAGGCCTGCTCCGCCTCGCGCTTGAGCTGTTCGGCAGTCTTACCGACGTTCTTCGGCCCTTCGCCGCGCGTGGTGAAGAATCCCGGTGCGACGGATGGGAACAGTGCGTTGGTCAGGACGTCCTCGGCGGTGCCGTTGTAACCGTCGAGCTCCTTGGCCTGCTTGACCAGGTCGTCCCACTCTGGCTCGAGGAGATCAGCCGGGCGAACCGTGATTTCTTCCTTCTTGGTCTGTTCCGCTGCCTGCTTAATCAGCTCTGGGTTGCGCTCACCCGGGCACTGCCCGTAATAGCCGAGCATGAGGTCAGCGAACTCAGCCGTCATAACCTTGTAGCGTCCCATCAGCACGTTAAACACAGCTTGCGTGCCGACGATCTGCGAGCTCGGAGTCACCAGCGGCGGGTAACCGGCGTCCTTGCGGACAATCGGTACCTCACGCATGACCTCTTCGACGCGGTCACCCGCGCCCTGGGCCTTGAGCTGGTTTTCCATGTTCGACAACATGCCACCAGGAATCTGCGACATGAAAATGTCGGTATTGACCAGGGTTTTCGACTCGAACTCTGCGTACTTCGGACGCACCTCGCGGAAGTGGTCACGAATGGTGATGAGGTTATCCATGTTCAGGTCGGTGGTGTAGTCGGTTCCCTCCAACATTTCCACCAGCGACTCGGTCGGGTTGTGCCCCGGGCCCAGCGACATCGACGAAATTGCCGTGTCCACGACATCCGCACCAGCTTCGATGGCCTTCATCAAAGTCACCATCGTGACACCGGTGGTCGAGTGACAGTGGACGTTAATCTGGGTGTCCTCGCCGTACGTTTCCTTGATGCCGCGGATGATGTCGTAAGCCGGCTGAGGTTTCAGCAGCGCTGCCATGTCCTTCAACGCAATGGAATCCGCCCCCATATTCAGTAGACGACCAGCGAGCTTCACGTACCCGTCGACGTCGTGAAGCGGAGACGTCGTGTAGCAGATCGTGCCCTGCGCATGCTTGTCGACGTTCTTAACTGCGCGCATGGCGTGCTCGAGATTGCGTGGGTCGTTAAGCGCGTCGAAAACACGGAATACGTCCATACCGTTTTCAGCGGACTTCTCGACGAACTTGTCAACCACCATGTCCTCGTAGTGGCGGTAACCGAGGAGATTTTGACCGCGCAACAGCATCTGCAGGCGACTGTTCGGCATCAGCTTGCGGAATGTCCGCAGGCGCTCCCAGGGGTCTTCATTAAGGAAGCGGATGCAGGCGTCAAAGGTTGCGCCGCCCCAGCACTCCACACTCCAAAAACCGGCCTTGTCCATTTCTTCACAGACATCGACCATGTCTTCCATAGCCATTCGCGTTGCCATGAGGCTCTGATGAGCGTCTCGGAACGCTACTTCCGTTACACCAATGGTTCGTGGACTCATAACTCCAAAAGTAAAGGCCTTTGGGGATCTTCGCGCGTTGGTGACCGCGAATATTGGGGATTCGGCGCCCGCCAAGGTGCGTTTAGAGTGTCAAATTGCCCACTTGCAGGGTTAAATACTTATTTTCACGCGAAGTTTATGCTCTTAATCGTTCGACTCGAATTTTTCCTTGGGGGTCGTTTTTGCGAATTGCGCTCGACAGATGGGACGGATGGCGCGCCCACACGGGACCGAAAAAGGCTCATGTTTTTTACAAAACGGTTAAGGTAGTCACATGAACCAAGCAAATACAGTCGGCGATTATCAAGTATGGCCGGGTGAGCCTTACCCGCTCGGATCTACCTACGACGGCGCTGGCACCAACTTTGCACTCTTTTCCGACGTTGCGGAAAAGGTTGAGCTTTGTCTGATTAGCGCCGAAGGCGAAGAAACACGCATTGAGTTGGAAGAAGTCGATGCGCATATCTGGCACTGCTACATCCCGTCCATCATGCCGGGCCAGCGCTACGCCTACCGCGTGCACGGCCCATTCGATCCGGCCAACGGTAAGCGTTGCGACCCCAACAAGCTGCTGGTCGACCCATACGCCAAGGCTTTCGACGGCGAATTCGACGGTCACCCATCACTGTTCAACTATGACATTCATGACCACTCGAAGCGCAACACCGAGGACAGCCTGGGACACACCATGACCTCCGTGGTCATCAACCCATTCTTCGACTGGGGCGCTGACCGCGCACCTCGCACGCCGTACAACGAGACCGTGATTTACGAGGCCCACGTCAAGGGCATGACCATGACTCACCCGGAAATTCCGGAGGAGCTACGTGGTACCTATGCCGGTCTCGCGCATCCGGCGATTATTGACTACCTCAAGGACCTTGGTGTCACGGCTATCGAACTGATGCCGGTCCACCAGTTCCTCCAGGACGACCACCTGCGCGAAAAGGGGCTGCGCAACTACTGGGGCTACAACACCTTCGGTTTCCTAGCACCACACCAGGACTACTCGGCTTCCCAAAAGCCAGGCGGAGCAGTCAGCGAGTTCAAGGGCATGGTGCGCGCATTTCACGATGCCGGCATTGAGGTCATCCTCGACGTGGTCTACAACCACACCGCCGAGGGCAACCACATGGGCCCAACCATCTGCTTCCGAGGCATCGACAACGAGGCCTACTACCGCCTGGTCGAGGGTGACCGCCAGCACTACATGGACTACACCGGCACCGGTAACTCCCTGAATGTGCGCCACCCACACTCGCTGCAGCTCATCATGGATTCGCTGCGCTACTGGGTCTCCGAGATGCATGTCGACGGCTTCCGTTTCGATTTGGCCTCTACTCTGGCTCGAGAATTCCACGATGTCGATCGCCTCTCCGCCTTCTTTGACTTAGTGCAGCAGGATCCGATTGTCAGCCAGGTCAAGCTCATTGCAGAACCGTGGGATGTCGGCGAAGGTGGCTACCAGGTCGGTAACTTCCCACCGCAGTGGACTGAATGGAACGGTAAGTACCGCGACACCATCCGCGACTTCTGGCGCGGTGAGCCATCCACGCTCGGCGAGTTCGCTTCACGTATCACCGGTTCCTCGGACCTGTATGCAAACAATGACCGCCGCCCAACTGCGTCGATTAACTTCGTGACCGCGCATGACGGTTTTACTCTCAATGACTTGGTCAGCTACAACGAGAAGCACAATATGGCCAACGGCGAGGACAACCGCGATGGCGAGTCCCACAACCGTTCGTGGAACTGCGGTGTGGAAGGCCCGACCGACGACGAGCGCATCATTTCGCTGCGCGCTCGCCAGCATCGTAACTTCCTGACCACTCTCCTGCTGTCCCAGGGCACTCCGATGATTAGCCACGGTGACGAAATGGGACGTGGCCAGAAGGGCAACAACAACGTCTACTGCCAGGACAACCGTTTGGCCTGGGTCGACTGGAATCAGACTCGTACCAACTCTGAACTGGTCGAATACACCCAGTTCCTGACTGAGCTGCGTGCGGAACACCCAGTCTTCCGACGCCGCCGCTTCCTGCGCGGTGGCCCGCTCGGTGCGGAAACCGACGATCGTGACATTGCCTGGCTGACCTATGAGGGTCGTGTCATGACGACCGATGACTGGAACTTCGACTTCGGCAAGTCGTTGATGGTCTGGCTCAACGGCGATGCCATCACTGAGCCTGACCGCCGAGGTCACAGGATTGAGGATGACTCCTTCCTGCTGTGCTTCAACGCCCACCACGAGGACATCATGTTCCAAATTCCGGGCACCGAATACGCACACAGCTGGGAAGTCATCATCGACACCACAGAGATCACGGGTCGCCCGACCCGCGAGCGCATCGTTGAGCCAGAAGGCGAGCTCCGCGTGCCAGCCCGTTCTACCATCGTGCTGATCGAGCGGCACTAGCCGCGTCCGCGTTGGGTGTAGGGGCCTGGGCCTGGGTTGGTTCCTACACAAAAATCCCCTGTCGGCGGAAGGCTTTTCTTCCACTGACAGGGGATTTTCGGCTCTGAGTTCAACTCAAAACAGGGTTTGGGTCAACACAGCACTGCGGGAGCCGAGCTGGCGTGAAGTCTTCTTACGCAGATGCGCGCATATTGAACTCCGCCTGAGAGTTCAACCAGTACTCCGGCTCGGTGTCAAAGTAGTCGGACAGTCGATTTGCGAGGTCAGTAGTGACCGCAGTGCGGCCGGTGCGAAAGCGCTCCAGAGTTGAGCTTGGCACGCCGATGGCAAGAGCCAGTCGGTAGATAGAGAGGTGTCGCGGCTCGAGGAAATTATCGTTCAAGATAGAACCAGGGTGCACAGGATGCGTGCTCAAAATGTTTACTCCTTATTTCATCGCTTCACTGGCATACGTTGTTTCCGCTTTGCCCTACGCTTGAGCTCGAAAGCTCGAACGACCAGTTACCGCCGTTCGTCGAAAAGTATAAGGAGCGCCCGCTCAAAATGCATCCGGACATTTAACCCCCCAAAACATGTGGTTTTCAGGGGTACAGACACCCCCGCTGTCCGAACATCCCATAAATATTCCTATTTTTGTGGGCATTTCCACATTGCCGGAAGCCACATGTACTCGGCGACAGCCGCAGGTACCGCAGCCTCTATGGGGCTCAATCCGCCATCGGCGCTACCATCTAGTGCATGACTACGACCACGCCATCCTCCGAGCCCGCCGTCGTCTTCGAGCTCACCGGCGACACGGTGACTATTACCGCAGATGGGCTCCGCCTTACCCACACCATCAACACGGCTAGCACCGCCCCCGCGAAGCCCCTCCCGCTTGCCGACGTTGCCGAGGTCGCATCGGCAAGTAAAAACGGTGTCTACACTCCGGCCAACCGCTTTTTCCCCGGCACGGTAGACCTCGGGGTAGCTTTGCCAAAGGCCCGTGTGATGCCTCATCGTCAGGCAGCAGCGCAGTTGCTGGCTGACCTCATGGCGGAGATGGCCAAGAATCCGGAGTTCTACAATTCAGCAGATGCTTTTACTTCCACGTTGATGCCGTGGGTGGCACAGCGCGCGGCAGTCACCGAAGGCGTGAGTGTGGTTGAGGGCGCGGGCGACGTCGTAAAGCAGTCTGTGCCTTTTGCACCGCTTCCTACTGGGGATGAGGTTGCGGCATCGGACATCGCACCGTTTGCAGCGTTCGATGTAGAGACAGCGAACGAAGACACCGGCTCGATTATTCAGCTTGGCGTTGCGGTCGTGCGTGGCGGGAAGGTGACGGAGCGTTATTCCTGGATGTGCCGTCCGCCAAAGGGGCTGGAGTATTTTGATGAAGCCAATGTCGCGATTCATGGCATCACGGCGGCGGATGTGGCCCGTGAGCCGTCATTTCCGGAGCAGCTGGCGAAGTTTATTGACGTCGTTGGGGATTTGGACGTAGTTGCTCACAATGCGCGGTTTGATTTCACTGCCCTGTCGCGGGCGTGCCGGGCGGAAGGCATTCCAGCACCGAAGTTGAATTTTGCGTGTACTTATATGTGGGCTCGGCAGATGCAGTTGGGGCTGCCCAATTTGAAGCTGCCGACGTTGGCGGAGGCCGCGGGGGCGTCGCTGGAGCATCATCATGATGCGACGGCAGATGCGGTCGCATGTGCTGAGGTAGCGCTGTGGTTGATGGAGCAGCAGCGCGCGACATCGGTGGCTGATTTGAGCCAAAAGGTCTCGCTGAGCTTGGGCCAGATTGGCAGTGGACGAGTGCGGATGGTGCGCTATGACCCGTCTGGTGTCACCAGCACTGGTGCCGGGACCAACGCGGGCACTGGTGCTGGTGCTGGTGCGCAGTCCGGCAGTTCCGCGCCGTCACGTCGGCCGCGTCGCAATGCGAAATGGGATGCGGCAAAGACACCGGACACCATTCCAGACCCGAATCCGGACGCGGATCCAAGCGGCCTGCTGTACCAGCAGCGGGTGACACTGACCGGCGATTTTGCACCGTATGACAAGGGCTTTCTGTGGGATAAGATCGCCTTTGCAGGTGCGAATATCAATAAGGGTGTCACGAAGAAGACGACCATTTTGGTCGCCGGTCCGTGGGATTCGGTGACGTCGAAGGAGAAGAGGGCTCGACAGCTGCAGGCCGAAGGCCAGGAAATCCAGATTTGGACTGAGAAGGAGCTCTTCACCGCACTCGGGCTGAATCCGGAAGAGGATGGCGCGTCCGAAGCAGGAGACGCTGCGGAAGGAACACCGAGCGCCAGCGCCGGGGACAACTCCAGTGAGTCGGTTCCAATGTTTGGTTCCACTTCCCTGCCGGGCGATGACGGAATGCCACCCTTCTAGGCCATGTTCACGAGAAGAAATTCGCATTCGGACGGCGGGTGCAGACTCTGGGGCTAGCTGCTGCCACAGCGGTCCGGCAGCAGCTTTTCCTGGTGGGCGGTATAAAGGGGAACATGAGTCGCCGACCAATTACGTCCACCTACCGTCTCCAACTCCGTGGCCCCAAGGCCGACCCAAACGGGCGCGCTTTCACGTTCGCTGACGCGGCTGAACAGGTCGGCTACTTGGCAGACCTCGGAATTTCACACCTGTATCTGTCGCCTATCCTCACCGCCGTACCGGAGTCTAACCATGGCTACGATGTCATCGATCCGACGACGGTGAACCCGGAGCTCGGCGGCATGGAAGAGCTGCAGAAGCTCGCGCAGGTGGCGCACAAGGCCGGTCTGGGCATCATTATCGACCTGGTACCGAACCACCTCGGTGTTGAGGAGCCCAAGCTCAATGCCTGGTGGTGGGACGTTCTGACCTATGGCAAGGATTCTCAGTTCGAGCCATACTTCGATATCGACTGGCACGAGGACAACGGTGCCAACGGCAAGATGGGGTTGCCGATTCTGGGCTCCCCGGAGGATATCGACAAGCTGGAGCTCGACACGTCTGGTGACGAGCCACTTCTGCGCTACTACGACAACACATTCCCGGTGCGCCCGGGCACCGAGGACGGAACCCCGCAGGAAGTACATGATCGCCAGGCCTATCGCCTGATGTACTGGAAGGACGGGGTCATTGGCTACCGTCGATTCTTCAGCGTCAACGGTCTGGCCGGCATCCGCCAGGAAAACCCGGTGGTATTCGAGCACACACACCGCATCATCCGCGAGCTGCTGGCAGCGGACATCATTGACGGTGTCCGCATTGACCACCCGGATGGCCTCAGCAACCCATTCGGATACCTCAGTGAGCTGCGCCGTCTACTCGGCGATGACAAGTGGCTGGTTATCGAGAAGATTCTGGGTGCCGAAGAGCCACTGGATCCGAGGCTCCAGGTTGACGGCACCACGGGTTACGACGCCTTGCGTGAGTTCGACAATGTCTTCGTCAACCGCGACTCCCGAGACGCCATGAGCATGTTGGCTCTGCAGCAGTCCGGCTCAACCTGGGACAAGACTGCCGTGCAGGCAACTGCGCAGGCTCTCAAACACGATGTCGCGGCTCACGAGCTGGCTGCGGAGGTCCGTCGTCTAGCACGTGCCCTGCGCCGCGATAACTGGTCTATCAGCGGCACCAGCGTCAGCGATGAGGTACTTATCGACACCATCTGCAAACTGGTCGCTGCCATGCCTGTCTACCGTTCGGACTATGTCTCCCTGTCGCGAGTGGCTTCCACGGTCATTGGTGAAATGGCAGCGCGTTTCCCCTCTCGTGTCTTTGCCCTCGACCTCATTTCGGCAGGTTTGGTAGCCGGTGGTGAGGCCGCCACGCGGTTCGCTCAGGTTTGTGGTGCGGTCATGGCAAAGGGTGTCGAAGACACGACCTTCTACCGTGCCTGCCGCCTGATCAGCCTAAACGAAGTCGGCGGTGATCTCGGTCGCTACGGCATGTCTGCGGCGGAGTTCCACCTGTTGCAGTCGGAACGTGCTCGCCTCTGGCCACGAACCATGACCACGCTGTCCACGCACGACACCAAGCGCGGCGAAGATGTCCGAGCCCGCATTCTCCAGCTCTCCGATGTCTCCGGCGACTGGGCTGAAAATGTCCGCAACTGGATGGCCATCACCCCCGCCCCGGACGATGCCACCGGCTACTTCCTGTTGCAGAACATCATCGGAGTCTGGCCGACCGACGGCGTAATTACCGATGAACTGCGCGAACGCCTCCACAACTACGCCATTAAGGCCATCCGTGAGGCAGATGTTCACACCTCCTGGACGGAGCCGGTCGAGGAGTTCGAACTCGGCATCCGCAGCTGGATCGACGCGCTTCTCGACGGCCCCCTGACCGACTCCATCACAGAGTTCGTCCGCTCCATTGCGCCAGCTGCCCTGACCACGTCTCTGTCGCGCAAGCTCCTCCAGCTTGTCGGCCCCGGTATCCCCGATACCTACCAGGGGACGGAGTTCACAGAGGACTCCCTGGTTGATCCCGACAACCGCCGCTTCGTCGACTACGATGCGCGAGTCGCGGCGCTGGATAAGGTTGCCCGCGATGAGGTCACGTCGGTGACCAAGAGTCCAGAGCACCCAGCTGAGCTGCCGGAGGACTTTACGGATGCCGATGCGGACGTCGCAAAGCTGATGGTGACTCACCACGGAGTGAAGCTGCGTGCGGAGCGTCCGGAGTCCTTCGTTGGCGGTGCCTACCAGCCAGTATTCGCCGTCGGTGTCGGCGAGCGTCATTTGGTCGGTGCAGCACGTGGACCGAAGGGCGAGCCGGAAGATGTTATCGCGCTGGTGACGCGCCGTCCGCTGGGACTGCAGCGCGAAGGCGGTTGGGGCGACACTACAGTGACACTTCCCAAGGGATTCTGGACCGACCGTTTCACTGGCCATACTTGGTCCGGCACCATCGCCGTGGCTTCTCTGTTCAGCTCCTTCCCAGTAGCACTGCTGGTACGCGAGGACGATGACGACTAATCGAATGAAGGATTCGCTTGCCGACGGTTCCCGCGATCAGACCCGCAAGGCTCAGTTGGCGGAGGATCGAGAGGTTACACGTGCGCTGCAGTCGAAGTACGACTCGTGGGCAACTCGGCACCCCACCGCCGCGCAGGACTTTGTCGATGCGATTAAAGAGATTCTCTCCGATGCCGGTTTGGCCTTTGACAATGTCACGGCGCGGGTGAAGTCTTTCCGCTCATTGCGGCAGAAGGCCCTGCGTCGTGAAGCGGATGGCAGCTACGTCTACCCTGACCCGTGGCACGATATCCACGACATCATCGGTGTGCGTGTAACCACGTACCATTCGACGGAGATTCCCGCGATCATGGATGCGCTGGGAGATTCGCTGACTGTGCTGCGTAGGATTGACAAAACCGCGGAGACACGAATCAGCGGCCGGTTGGGATACGGCTCCCAGCACTTGATCTGCAAGGTGTCGACGGCGGCGCCGTCAGAGCTAGCTCCATATGCGGATATGCAGTTTGAGGTGCAACTGCGCACTGTGCTGCAGCATGCGTGGGCGGAATTTGAGCACGATATTCGCTATAAGGCCCCTGAGGGAGCGACAGACCCGCGGATTGATCGAGCTTTTGCGCTGGCCGCTGGCCTTATTGAGCTCGCGGATCAGCAGTTCGACCAAGTCGTTGCCGTGCTGGAGGAATCCACGCCGGACGATTCCGCGCAGGGAGAGGGAAAACAGCCCTCAGCTCCGGCAAAGACCACAGCCGATGACATTGTGGTGACTGAGGAAACCCTACCCGGCGTGCTGACGATGCTGCTTCCAGATGCGCCCCGATCGAAATCAGAACATTACGGCTGGGCAGAAGAACTGCTGGAGCGCAATGGCATTCGCACTGTCGGGCAGCTGCGAGAGCTACTTAATCCGCAGCGCCTCAGCGCCGTAAGCAAGGCCATGAAGTACCGCTTTAACCCAGGCCATGTGCGTGTTATCGATGACCTACTACTAGCGGCTCGCGGTGAAAAACACATCAAGGCCACTGCGGATACCAGCCATAACCCGAAGCGTCGACCAGCCCGTTTGCGCGCACGGTTGCAGCAACTAGCGGAGGCCGGGATGCCTATGAGCGACGTCCCCGAAGACGATCGAGCTGACGGCGATCGCGCTTCGTAGGCCGCCCGGCACCGCGGTCGCGCGTCGGCATCGATGCGAGAATCTCCCTCGGGGGCGGCGGCGGAGAGTGGTCGATATAGCACTGCCTGGCCACCGGAGCTCCGACCCGCTTCTTCACCGTCTTGGTGACCTCAACAATGTGTTCGCGGTGGTTTGCCCACAGTCGCACTCTATCCCCTGGAACGACCAGAACTGAGGGTTTCACGGCTTCGCCGTTGACTTTGACGTGGCCGCCACGGCACGCATCTGCGGCCAATGAGCGAGTTTTCAGCAACCTGACCGCCCAAATCCAGGCATCAATACGCACTGGCTCGGTAGACAATTGCTGCTGAGCAGGCATTTACTGCGGATCCTTGTAGTTCACAATCCGCTGAACCTTTTGCCAATTGAGAAAACCACCGACCAGGCCGACTACTGCCAGGATGAGGAATAGAGACATGCTTCCGGCTAGAAGTCCGAGCACTGCACCGCCGACGACACCACTGCCTGCCCATACAACGGCATTGCGGGAGTACTTTCGCACCGCGTTCTTGCGGAGCTCAATGGGGTTCTGAGGTTGGGGCTGAAGATAGCTCATGGAGTACATATTAGAGCGTTCTGGTCGCCCTGACGCATCGCATAGGTCGATAGGGCGTACAATTCGGGAAAAATTTCTACAGCTATAGCAAACCTGCTAGATATTCCTATTTGGGTAGGTAATTAACACAATGGCGTAGGTTGATTGCTAGTGTTAGTCCTATGACAGAAACTGTCCGCCCCCGCCACCGCATGGTCGACCGCGTTGCGGCGATCCTCGAACTCGTTGCGCGCTCTAACGAAGGTCTAACCCTCACTGACATCGCCCACACGCTGAACTATCCGCTCAGTACCACGCAGGGCCTTGTCAACGGTCTGACTGTGACAGGTTACCTTGACGAGTCCAACAAGCGTTACACGCTCGGCATGGCGCCGTTTCTGCTCAATGTCATGGCCGGTCGTCGCATGGTCAACGTTCCGACGGCTGAGCTCGAGGCGATTCACAACGAAACTGGCTTGATTACCGTGCTGGCACTGCCGGTTGGTGGCAAGCTTTTCTACCTCAAAACCGTCGGTGAATCCATGCGCTACCAGTACCTGACGGAGAACTTCCTGCCGCGCTCGCTGTTGCGCACCTCTGCAGGTTGGGTTTTGATGAGTCGGTTTGAAAAGCGCGAACTGTGGTCCTACCTGAACTCCGCGCGGCCGGAAGACCAGGTCTATGTGGATGATTTCCTCCGCCAGGCCGGGGAAATCGCAGAGACCGGCGTCTGTGCTGCCCCGGGTATTGCCGAAGGCGGTGGCGTTGACGGTGTCTCTATCGCAGTGGAGGAAGACGGTGCTACTGTCGCGGCAGTCTGCGTCTTCGGTCGGCCAGAAAAGATTGCGGAAAATAAGGACGAATTGGTGGAAATTCTCAAGCGCCATCGCGGCGCACACAACGGCGAGGAATCCCCGAACCAGGGTTAGTGGCTGTTAAGCGCGCAGCTCCCACCAGACTTCGCCACCGTCCGTAGACGGCTCGCTAGCTCCCTTAGTCAGCGCCTGCATTTCGCCGTCAAGCTGGGCAATCCCATCGGCAGTCACCGCGATGGAAAACCCCACGTTCTGGCCCCACCGCGTTTCCACGATCTCATAACCACGAGCACGCAATTCCGCTTCGATGCGACCGGCATCTGCGGCGGAGACACTCACTACTCTCAAGGCTCTTTGCACGCGCCGCATGCGCGTGACTTTTTCTAGACACTCTGAGACCGAATCCGAATAGGCCCTCACAAGCCCACCCGTGCCTAATTTGATGCCGCCAAAATAGCGGATCACTACGGCGGTGACATTCGTCATTCCAGAGCCCTGGAGCACATCGAGCATCGGGCGCCCTGCCGTGCCACCAGGTTCACCGTCATCTGAGGATCGCTCCGCCCGATTCCCTCCGACGACCTCATGAATGTATGCGCTGCAGTGGTGGCGAGCATCCGGGTACTCCGCCTTGGCCAAATTGATGACCTCTCGGGCGCTGTCTTCGTCGTCGGCACGCGCGATCCACGTAATGAAGCGAGATTTCTTAATCTCGATTTCATTCGTGACGATGTCACCGTCGGCGGGGACAATCAGCTCGATGTCACGCTGGTTCTGCGTCGCTTCGGTCGAAGTGGATGGCTTGGTGGTCATAGTGTCCATTGTTGCCTATGGGCTTAGTGCACACCCAATCACCGCCGCTCGGTACTTTTCTCGACCTCACCTTTGACTCCCCTCGAATCCGCGGTGTTCGAAAACGTTTCCCTGTGCCAATCCGCTGACTGACCTACCATGGTGCCCATGAGCAACTACCGAGTCTGGGCCCCGTACGCTTCCGAAGTTCGTCTGCTGTTGGGCAATCCTGAAGCGCCAGCGATTTTTGATATGCATCCAATCGCTGACGCCACCGATGGCTACGGCGCCAACTCTGGTTGGTTTGAAGCTGATGTGGCTCGCACACCGGGGGATCGCTACGCATTTTCGCTGCGGGCACATGCGGGATACGGCGCGCCTGACGACGAATCGGGGGACGGCTCCTCCCCTGCTGTCGGTGACTGGACAATACCGCTGCCAGATCCGCGTTCCCAGTCGCAGCCGGATGGTCCGCATGGTTTCTCCGAGGTCGTTGACCTGGGTGCCTATAAGTGGAAGGACTCGGCCTGGTCGGGCCGGATTCTGCCAGGAGGTCTGATTTATGAGCTGCATGTGGGCACCTTCAGCGATTCTGGTGATTTCGAAGGTTTGGTGGAACATCTAGACCATCTGATTGAGCTGGGGGTAACACATATTGAGCTGATGCCAGTGCAGCCTTTCGGTGGTGACCGTAATTGGGGCTATGACGGTGTGTCCTGGCACAGCGTGCACGAGGGCTACGGTGGCCCGCGGGGTCTACAGAAGCTGATTGATACGTGCCACCGAAAGGGTTTGGCTGTCATCTTGGATGTGGTCTTTAACCACTTTGGTCCAGACGGCAACTATGTGGGATTTTTCGGCCCCTACACCGCTGGTGGTTCGACGGGTTGGGGTGAGGTTGTCAATCTCACTGGCGACAACTCTGATGAGGTGCGTGCGTATATTTTGGATGCAGTGCGCCAATGGCTGGTGGATTACCACGTCGACGGTCTTCGTCTGGACGCAGTCCATGCCCTGCATGACGAGGGGGCATTCCACATTCTGGAGCAGATGCAGGTTGTCGCAGACACTGTCGCAGCCGAGACTGGTATTCCGCGTTCTTTGATTGCAGAGTCCGACCAGAATGATCCGCGTTTGGTCCGCCCGCGCGCTGCAGGTGGCTTTGGCCTCAACGCTCAGTGGGATGATGACGTCCACCATGCACTGCACACGCTGGTCTCTGGCGAGGACCACGCCTACTACTCAGACTTTGGGTCGGTGGAAGCGCTAGCTAGTGCTTTGGAAACTGGCTTCTGGCATACGGGCACAATGTCGACGTTCCGTGGTCGCACTCATGGTCGTCTCTTCGACCTGTCTGTACAGCCCATGCATGCTTTCGTAACGTACACGACCACACATGATCAAACGGGAAACCGCGCTGTCGGTGACCGTCCGTCGATGAACCTCACTCCGGCGCAGCAGGTTTTAAAGGCAGCAGTTATCGCCTGCAGTCCTTTCACCCCGATGCTCTTCCAAGGTGAGGAATGGGGCGCCTCTACCCCGTTTGCTTTCTTCTGTTCCCATGAAGATCCGGAGCTGCAACGGCTCACGCGCGAGGGACGCCTACGTGAGTTTGCCCGTGCCGGGTGGGATCCGAAGGAGGTATCCGACCCATCGGATCCAGAGACCTTCCACCACTCGAAGCTCAATTGGCAGGAGGTCTCGGAGGGCTCGCACGCCACTATTCTGGCGGCCTACCGCGATCTCTTCGCGCTGCGGAAGTCCCACCCGTCGCTTCGCACTCCCTGGTCGGCATCTGTGGTGACTGAGTATGACGAGGACAATCGTTGCCTCGTCGTTGTGCGCAGCCAGGATGAGCGCGAAATGGGTGCCCGAAACTCGGATGCCTTTGAAACTGTCGCTTTGGTGGCGAATTTCTCCGACGCCGAAACCAGCGTCAGCCTGGATTCCGAGTTCGGTTCCGCCCACCTGCTGCACACTTTTGAAGACGCAGCAGCCAGCATCGTCAATGACGAAGCTGCCGGTCCCGAAATCTCGCTTCCAGCGTGGGGCTACGCTGTCGTCTCGCTCAGCTAGTCAGCCGGACTTTCAGCCTCGGTGTCGGACTCTTCCTCATCCGCCGCACCCGACTCGGGTGCTGGCCACGGCAACTCGGTGACATCACCGTGGAGGACGTGAGCCACCAACGCGTCTGCGATGAGAATATCACTCATCACCAACGTCGGAACCAGGTCCGCCAGCTGAGCCCACATCGGAATCAGCTCACGGACAGCGGCGACACTGGCATCAGAGTTCTCAGCCTGAGTACGAGCCAATACGCGGGCAGCCACTGCAATAAGCAGTGACGTTCCCGGCACCAGAGTCCAGTGCAGCGAAGGATCATCCGCATCGATGCCGTCGAGCTTGTGGAAGCGCACATTGACCGCCTTGCGCAGTCGTGGAGACGCCTTCGACACCGTCTTAAACAACACTCGAGAGGCGGCGGCAAGCTGGGTCATGACACCGGATTCCACAATCTCAGCACGATTGCGTACCACTTCATAGATTGCGGTGAAGCGAGCGTCATCGTCGGTCAGCGGACCCGGGACCATGCGGTAAGGATCAAAGACCTGCGACAGAATAGCGCTGGCCTGTGCTTCCGGCAGCGAGGTAATCTGCACCGAGCTCTGGTCGATAGTAGCGGACTCCAGGGTGGTGTCCTGGCCGCTGGCAGCAATGTCCAGCAGTCCCTGGCCACCAGTTGTGCGCAGGTAATCCAGCTGACGAGAACGGTCCACGCTCTCATCAGTGAGATCCGCTAATGCTGCCAATGCACCGAGCCACGGCACACGGCGACGCCCCGGCACTGGCTTAGTAGCGCTGAAGTCTCCCAGCACGAGTCCGGAGGCGATAAACATACCCGGCTGATCGTCGAGCGCGATGACTGAACGGTTCAACGCTGCCAGTCCGGCGCGTGGTTCGGCACACAAGATCGCACCCAACCTAGGTGCGACCAGCAGCGGATTCGCCTGCGCCATGTCGGTTGCACGACCAGCGCGCAAGGTCGCCAGTAGCGTCCACAAACGTGCGAGCTGATCCTGATTTAGCTCGCCCCACAGTTCCTGCGCGCGAGCAACGGGATCGGTGTCCTCGCCATCGAGGTCGATAGCCTCTGCATCATCGACATGATTCAGAATGGTCGACCCGGCCGCCGGCCACTGCGGGTGGCGTTCCTTTTCCACACCGAGAGTCACCTGCGCGACGAATGGGCCGAGGCCGCAGAGCTCGTCGGGAAGCTCGCATTCGCCCTCCACGACTTCCAAGGCGACGGGTTCGCGCCACGGCTGACCGGCGGCCCAGAGCCACAGGGTCATCGGCAAGTGCGAAACATCGTCAGCGACATCAACCTCGATGATGTCAGTGGCTTCATCGTTGAAGGAAATCTGGCGGATGGCATCGCGGGAGGAAGCCTCCACCAGTGGTACAGACAGGCGCTTCCGTCCCGTCACACGTGTCCAGTCCAAACTGATGCGCAGAGCCTTCAGTAGGGAGATACGGTCTGCAAACTTGCCGAACTCCGCGTAGCCAGTATCGCCGAAACGCTTGATGGGGACGCGACAGATGTCGCGCTCACCGCTGGAAACTGCAACATGCGCATGGCGCAACTCGCCCGGGGCATTGACGACAATCTTGCCGAAGGCATCGACACGCTTCGGGCGGGTGACCAATGTAGTGGTGCGGCGGGCGACGGATTCGTCGGCAAGCGGAACCTCAAACTGCAGCGTTCCTGGCGTGACCTGCAACTGCAGCCATGCGCCCTCCTCGGTGGAAAGCTCGACGGTACCTGTGACTTCGTCCGCCCCGAGGCGCACGATAGCGGGCTCGGCGTCAAGCGGCTTGTCGCCGGAGACAACGCGGATGTCAGCGGGGCTCAGACCGTCGATGGTTGGGATGCGGAATCCGTCACCACCACCGCTGTAAGTGATCGTGAGGTCTGCCTGCTCCGCAATGGCGAAGTGCTTCTGGAAGCTGCGGCCACGCGGATTGACCAGGCGAACCACGAACTCGCCGACCCACGGATAATCGTCATCGGTAAGGATCTCAACCTCGCCACCCGCGGCGGGCACCTCGAGGTCATAGACCATGACGGAATCCGTGGTAAACGCACCATAGCCACCAAAATCGGTGACGATGGCGCGCCAGGACTCGTCCTTACCGGACAGCGTCGGCGGGAACACAGCGACCGGACCACCGGCGTAAACCGGGGTGCCGTAGGCAGACACCGTGCCGTCGAGACGCGCGTGGGGCATGGTCATTCGCGGTTGACGCTGCGGTGATGCCGAGCGAACCTCGCCTGCCGCCCCAGACCGACGAACCTGAACTGCATGAACATCGCGAAGATCGATCTCAGCGACTTGCCACAACTCCCAGTTAAATGGGCGCGGGTCCGATAGCAATGGCACCTCAGCGCCTGTGACGGGGTCAACGAGTGTGGCATCAACCGGGTAGACCACCGTAGCGGACGTCGAGTGTAGCGAGACCTTGTCTGTGACTGACTGACCGTCGGCACCGAAAATGAGAATCGGGTCCTCAGTGCTAATCGCGGGGACTCGCCAGTGCTTCTCATCGCCGATTTCCACCAGCACATCGCGCACCGGCTCATCGATGGTCACCACTGGACGCGGCAGCGAATCCTGCAGGCCCACCACCGGCGTCGTTGCTACCGTGCCGCCGAAGGTGACACGCCAGGTCCGTCCCGCCGGATCCAGCGGCGTCGGTAGCTGTACGCCAACGGTCTGCGTCAGCTCATCGAAGTACAGCTGCGGGCGCCCGGTCGTTGCCACCACGCCCACCGCTTCACGACGATTCGCAGTACCCGCCGGACGCATACGCAGCTCTTCACGCGCAGCGGCCACCAGAATAGGCGGCAGCCCCGCATCGAGCTGGCCGAGTTCTTCCCGGGCCTCCCAGTTGGCCGGATCGGCAGCGGTGGCAATGGCGTAGCCGAGGGTTGCCTTAAACAACTTGTGTGCCTGACGAGGTGCCGTCCTGGCCAGCTGACGCAGCGCCAGCGGGTAGACACCATCTTCCGCCTCTGCGATTTCGGTCAGCAGCTCCTCGAGCAGCGGATGAACCTTCGACAGCGCCTGTACCAGGTCATTTGATGAAGGGTCGGATAGCTCCGCTACCCCCGCGAGCTCCTCACAGCGCTCGATAATCAGTGGCATCACCGATAGCTGCACACCCGCGTGCAGCAAAAGCACCTGCGCTGCCCGCTGCAGCGGATCCGCGTCGGCTTGGTTGCTGTCGACGTCGTTAGGCAAACCAGCGTTGGCCAGCATTGTCGGCACTGCGGCGGCGAGGTGCTCGATGAGCGCGCCGGTAGTGTCAGCGTCTGGATTCAGCTGCAGAGCGGCTGGCCAGTCCAGCCACATTTCGCTTGCCGACGCAACACGCGCGGCGCGTCCTACCAGCGAGGCAAGGGTGACCAGCGGGTGATTGTCAACGACACTCTTCGCAGCTTCAATATCGGCAGCAGTACCACCCGCCAGATGATGGGCCAGGAGCGTTCCCAGGAAGCGGTCGATACGCTCAACCTCGTCCATCGCCAGCCCTGACCAGACAAACAGTGGCTCAACTTTGGCCTGTGTGGCGGATTCCAGCAGACCCGGAATCCGGGTGGCCAGGTCCTGCTCTGCGGCAGCCAGCCACATTTCGACAATCACGGTATTTTCCACTCGGACACCCTGGTCGACACTGCTTGCCCCAGTCATAGTGGGTGGACGCTCCCCTTCGCTACAAAGCTTGCTCGAAAAGATTCATTTAATTAACGGAGCTGGGAGGACTTCCTCGGAGGTTTCCCAGCTGGACCCAGCAAGTCTAGGTCAAAAAGTCATACTCTGGTGTGCCGGGTACCAGTCGGCGGCACTTCAGCGGCGAGGCATCCATGCGTGCCAGCAATTCCTCGAGGTCAGAGGCACGACGTAGCTCAATACCGACAAGAGCCGCGCCAGTTTCGCGGTTGTTGCGTTTGAGGTACTCGAACTGCGAGATGTCGTCATCCGGGCCGAGAACATCGCTGAGGAACATGCGGAGCTGGCCGGGCTTCTGCGGGAAGTTGACCAGGAAGTAGTGCTTGAGGCCGCGGTAGACCAGCGAGCGCTCCATGATCTCGGCATAGCGCAGCACGTCGTTATTACCGCCCGAGATGATGCAGACAACAACCTCGTCCGGTTCAAACTGCATCTGCTCCAGAGCTGCCACAGACAGCGCACCGGCCGGCTCAGCGATGATCCCTTCGTTCTGATAGAGATCCAGCTGCGCCTCACAGACCGCGCCCTCCGGCGCAATCATCGGATGAACGCGGTTGCGGTTGGCCTCCAGGATGTGCCATGGCAGGTCACCGAAACGGGCCACCGCGGCGCCATCGACGAACGGATCGGTGTGCCCCAGCGTAATCGGGCCATTGTTCTCCAGGGCTGCGCGCATGCAGGCCGCACCCGCAGGTTCCACACCCATGACCTGGGTGTTCGGCGACATATCCGACAGGTAAGAGGTGACACCGCTGAGCAGACCACCGCCACCGACCGGTACGCAGATGGTATCCAGAGTCAACCCCTGGCCGGAGAGCTGCGCAATAATTTCAGCTGCGACAGTGCCTTGTCCGACAATGGTGTTGAAGGAGTCGAATGGCTCCACCATGGTGGCACCAGTGCGCTGTGCGTCAGCACGCGCCGCAGCGGCGGCCTCATCGAAGGAGTCCCCGACAACGACAATCTCAACGGCATCGCGGCCGTGGTAAGCGATACGGTCGCGCTTCTGCTTCGGCGTAGCATTGGGCACATAGATGCGCCCCTTAATACCCAGCTGGCGGCAGGCATATGCCACGCCTTGAGCGTGGTTTCCTGCAGATGCCGCAACGACGCCTGCTGCTCGCTCTTCGTCGGTAACCTGAACCATGGCGTTGTAGGCACCGCGAATCTTGTACGAGCGCACGTCCTGGAGGTCTTCCCGCTTGAGGAATACCTTTGCACCGGTGATTTCGGAAAGACGTGGGCTGAACTGCAGCGGAGTGGCCGCAATAACCGAAGAAATTCGTGCCTGCGCAATCTGAATATCGGCCGCGTGAACAAGTCGGCGTTCGGTCTGGGAAGCAGGCACAGAATTCTCACTCATGAGCTATGACTCTACTCGGTCATACAACCGGTTGCGACAATCAGGGCCGCGATAAGCTACCCCAAAATGCTGGCCCCAATCGTCGCCTTCAGATCACCAATCAAGCTGGCGTCCCGGTCGACCCGCAAGTGCTCGCCGAGAACCAAAGTGGTGTGGGAATCGCCGTCGACAAGCTTGAGGTAAACGTCGGAGTCGCCTGGGTTGTCCAGCAGTACTGACTTCAGCTTGGCAATCATCTCCGGAGTGCACTGATCAGTGCGCATGGTCAGACGCAGCGGCGCCGAAGTGGAGCCATTACGGCCAAGATCCGGCAGCTTCAGGTCATCACAGACCACACTCATGCGGTCATCGCGGTACTGAACGCGAGCACGAATAAGCACAATGGCGTCTTCAGCAATGCTGGTGGCAATCATTGCGTAGGTCCTCGCAAAAGCCATGACTTCCACGCGCGCGCCGTTGTGGTCCTCAATGCCGATAATCGCCCAGGGCTGACCGTTCTTATTCACGCGACGGTCAACACTGGAGACAATGCCACCAATAGTGATTTCGGTGTTGTTGGCGACTTCCCCACCGACGACCGTGGTCAAAGCGGTATCGGTCTGCGCGGCCAGCGATTCTTCGAACCCATCGAGTGGATGACCGGAGACATAGAGGCCCAGCATTTCTCGTTCCAGGGTCAGCTCGTGCTTGCGATCCCACTTTTCATCCGGCACACGGATTTCAAAGATGCTCTCCGATCCGGTGTCCTCTTCCCCACCGAAGCCCGCAAACAGGTCGAACTGTCCCTTGTCTGCAGCCTTCTTGGTCGACAGCACCGAGTCAATGGCCTCTTCGTGAATGAGCGCAAGGCCCTTTCGTGGGTGCCCCAGCGAGTCGAAAGCGCCGGCCTTAATCAACGACTCGGTGATGCGCTTGTTACACGGCAGCGTCTCAATCTTGTCCAGGTAGTCCGAGAACGACGTGAACTTGCCCTTCTCCTCGCGCGTCTTCACAATCGACGCGACCACATCATGGCCGACGTTGCGGATAGCGCCAAGGCCGAAGCGAATATCCTCACCGACCGGCTCGAAGTCCATACCCGACTCATTGACATCCGGCGGCAGCACCTTAATGCCAAGGTGGCGACAGTCCGACAGATAAATAGCCAGCTTGTTCTTATCATCCGCCACCGAGGTCAACAGCGCCGCCATGTACTCAGCGGTGTAGTTGGCCTTCAGATACGCGGTCCAGTAGGACACCAGGCCGTAGCCCGCCGCGTGAGACTTGTTAAACGCGTACGAGGCGAAGGGCAGAATAATATCCCACAGCTTCTGGACAGCATCCTTGGAGAAACCATTCTCCAACATGCCGCCTTCGAAGTTCACGAACTCCTTGGCCAGCACCTCGGGCTTCTTCTTACCCATGGCCTTACGGAAACCATCTGCTTGGCCCGCGGTGTAATTCGCCAGCTTCTGCGAGATCTTCATGATCTGCTCCTGGTACACGATCAGGCCGTGTGTTTCTTCCAGGATTTCTTTCAGCTGCTCATCCAGTTCCGCGTGGATGGCGTTATAAGGCTTGCGACCATTCTTAATATCCGCGTAGTCAAAGTGCGCGTTCACACCCATCGGCCCCGGACGGTACAGCGCCAGCGATGCCACGATGTCGTCGAAGCCCGTTGGCTGCATGCGTTTGAGCAGCTCACGCATTCCGCCACCATCGAGCTGGAACACACCGAGGGTGTCACCGCGCGACAGCAGCTCATAGACCTTCGGATCATCGGTCTGAAGGTCATCGAGCAGAACTGTCTCGCCTCGGTTGGACTTGATGTGCTCAATACAGTCACCGATAACCGTCAGGTTTCGAAGACCCAGGAAGTCCATCTTCAACAGACCGATGGCCTCACACGCCGGATAGTCCCAGCCAGTGATAATCGCGCCGTCAGCCTGTCGCTTCCACATCGGGATGTGATCCAAGAGTGGCACCGACGCCATCACCACGGCACAAGCGTGCACGCCGGTCTGCCTAACGACGCCCTCGAGACCACGGGCTGTCTCGTAAATTCGAGCCACATCCGGGTCGGTTTCAATAAGCTGACGAACCTCGGCGGCCTCGCCGTAGCGTGGGTGCTCCGGGTCGACGATGCCGCTCAGCGGAATGTCCTTAGCCATAATCGCAGGTGGCAGCGCCTTAGTAATGCGGTCTGCAATCTGGTAACCCGGCTGACCGAACTGCACACGCGCCGAGTCCTTCAGAGCCTGCTTGGTCTTCACCGTACCGAAGGTGACCACCTGCGCCACCTTGTCTTCGCCCCAGCGATCTGCCGCGTAGCGAATCATTTCATCGCGGCGGCGGTCGTCGAAGTCGATATCGATATCCGGCGCGGACGGACGCTCTGGGTTCAGGAATCGCTCGAAGAGAAGACCGTGCTCAATCGGGTCGATATTGGTAATCCACGTCGCGTACGCAACCAGGGAACCGGCAGCGGAACCACGCCCCGGACCGACCTTGATGCCCACCTCACGGGCATGGCGGATCAACTCCGCAACGATAAGGAAGTACGACGGGTAGCCCTTACCGTCAATAACCTCAATTTCGTACTCCGCGCGCCGGATGTACTCCTCCGGTACCTCGCGCCCTTCAAAGCGCTTGCGCAGCCCCTCCATCACGTTGTGATGCAGCCATGTCGTCGGCGTCTCCCCTTCCGGAACGTCCGCCTTCGGCATGCGATCGTGCGGGTGCTCTTCCCACAGCTCGTCGTAGTCCTCAACGCGCTCTGCGATGAGCAGCGTGTTATCGCAGGCACCCGGGACTAGGTGATCCCAGGTCGCGCGCATTTCTTCGGCGGACTTAATAAAGTAGCCGTCACCGTCGAACTTAAAACGGTCCGGGTCATTGAGCGTCTTACCCGTCTGCACACAGAGCATGGCCTCGTGAGCCTTGGCCTGGTCACGGGTGACATAGTGGCAGTCATTCGTAACCAGTGGCGGCAGGTTCAGCTTCCGGCCAATCTCCAGTAACTCACTTCGCACACGGGTCTCAATATCCAGCCCGTGATCCATCAGCTCAAGGAAGTAGTTTTCCTTGCCGTAGATGTCCTGCCACATTCCGGCGGCCTGCAGAGCCTCGTCGAACTGCCCCAGACGCAGACGCGTCTGCACATCACCCGACGGGCAACCAGTGGTCGCGATAATGCCCTCGGCGCGTTCCGCCACCAACTCGGCATCCATACGCGGGTACTTACTAATCTGCCCCTCATACGACGCCATCGACGACAGGTAGAACAGGTTCCGCAGACCCTGCGCATTCGCAGCCAACATGGTCTGGTGCAAGTAGGAACCGCGACCCGAGACGTCATCTCGACGCTGATGCGGCTCACCCCACTGAATGCGCTTTTTATTAAAACGGCTCTCCGGCGCCATATATGCCTCAATGCCGATGATTGGCTTGATGCCCTTGGACTTCATCTGCCGATAGAACGCATTCGAGCCAAACATATTGCCGTGGTCGGTGACACCGACCGCAGGCATTCCCTGTCGCGCAACCTCGTCGGCAAGCAAATCAATCTTCGCCATACCGTCGAGCATGGAGTACTCGGTGTGATTGTGGAGGTGCACGAAGGAGGAGTTAGCCATGAGTCCAGATTGTAGACAATCCCCCGGATTGAACACGATTCCATCGAACACCCAAAATGAAGCAGCCCCTTATGCCTGCACAGTTATAGCTAAAGACGTGTGCAACATCACTCTTACTTTTCCTTTACTTTTCAAAACCAGTTGACAATACTCGACATCACAGTTCGTGAGGAAGTCCTCATATTTCCTCGCGACCATAGAGAAACGCACTGCCCTCGAGCAAAGAACCAAAGGAGCAATACAGTGTTCGCACCACTTTCCGATGGCCACTTCACCTACTTCCCCAAGCCCGAGCTTGACGAGGTTCTTGCAACCATCGACCGCCGCCCAGTTGCCGCCGGCTACCTCATCGATGGCGATGTCATCACCTCCAACATGGATGCCGCCCGCTACAGCTGGCTGGTCTAAAAGGGCGCAGACCTGGAAAATTCTGACTTTCTTTTCAAAATCAAAGACAGTACAGGTTTTCAATGATTACGTTTTAGGGCATGAAACTTTCTCGAGCTTCTGCCCCGGAGTCCTCGGACACATCCCGCCCGGCTCCGACATCGATGTCTCACCTGCCTGAAGCGCTGCCGCCACAGACGCCCCAGACAGCCCGCCCGCCACTAGCTACCGACACGCTGCTTAACTGCACTTCCCTTCCTGCAGTCGTCGTCGACCTCGCGGCGGTCGAAGCCAATGCCCGCGATATGCTCCGCCGTGCAAACGGGATGCCTATCCGCGTGGCCTCGAAATCGATTCGCATTCCACAGCTTATTTCGCACGTCCTGGCCTTCCCCGGTTTCCAGGGCGTGCTGGCATATTCGCTGGCAGAGGCGCTGTACCTATTCCGAGAAGGCATTAGCGACGACATCGTCGTCGCCTACCCAACACTTGACGCCCGCGCTATCTCAGAGCTTGCCGACGATGATGCAGCGCGTGCCGCCATCTGCGTCATGGTTGACCGTCCCGAGCATCTGGAGGCGCTGGCGTCGTCGGCAAGCGAAAATGCGCCAATCCGCGTGTGCATGGACGTCGACGCATCCTTTCGTCCCCTCCCCGGCGTGCATATCGGTACGCTGCGCTCAAGCCTGTTCTCGCCGAAGCAGGCAGCGGCGTTTGCCAAGCAGATTATTGCCCGTCCGGAGCTGCAGCTGGCGGGAATCATGATGTATGAGGGGCACATTGCCGGAGTGGGCGATGCCGGAAACTCCCTGCGTGCGCGCGCAATTCGAGTGATGCAGGCCGTCTCAAAGAAGGAATTGGCAAAGCGCCGCGAGAAGGTTGTCACTGCAGTCGAGAAAGTGGCGGGGCCGCTGGAGTTTGTCAACGGTGGTGGCACGGGGTCGCTGGAGTCGACGTGCGCCGAGGCCGCAGTCACCGAGGCAGCGGCGGGGTCGGGATTCCTGGCACCAACCCTCTTCGATAACTATCGCGCATTCAATCTGCGCCCGGCGTCCTGGTTTGTGTTGCCGGCGACGCGACGTCCTAAGAAGGGCGTGGTCACGGTGTCCGGCGGTGGTCGAATTGCCTCTGGACCGGCGGGAGCTGACCGGCTGCCAACCCCCTGGTACCCCACTGGCCTGCGCTACGCGGCGGAGGAAGGACCAGGTGAGGTGCAGACTCCGCTGCTCGGCAAGACCGCCGACGCAATTTCGCTGGGAGATCCCGTGTGGTTCCGCCACGCCAAGGCCGGCGAAATAGCCGAGCACACACAAGAAGTCATTGCAGTTCGAGATGGCACCATCATCACCCACTGGCCCACGTACCGAGGAAAGGGATTGATCTTCACATGAGCAATTCACACAACAACGCCCGCTTCACAGTCTCTACAGTTGAGTCCCGAGTACCACGCGTACGTCGGCGTGCGCAGGCGAAAGCCGTCGCCAACTCGCATTGGAGCAATTGGGCGCACACGCAATCGTGCACCCCGTCCTACACTCATCAGCCGCACGATGATGAGGGTGTCATCTCGGTAATTAAAGCGGCGAAGACCGAAGGGACTACGGTGCGCCCGCTGGGGGCCGGTCATTCTTTTACTTCCGTGGCCACCACCGATGGGCACCGCATTCAACTCGACCGCTGCTCTGGTCTGGTCGAACTCGACGCCGCCAACCAGACCGCCACGCTGCGTGCCGGCACTCGCCTGCGCGACACTCCAGGTATTCTGCGCCCGCTCGGTTGGGCACTTCCCAACCAGGGCGATGTCGATCCGCAGTCGCTGGCCGGTGCTATCTCTACTGGCACACACGGCACCGGGCTTGGATTCACCGGCTTCGCGGGCACCGTGAAAGGATTCAAGATTGTCACCGCGGATGGCGTCGTCAGGCACTGCCATCCGGACGCTGAGGGAATCGACGGCGAGCTCTACCGCCTCGGCCGGCTGGGACTGGGTGTCTTCGGCGTGCTTACGGAGGTCACGATGTCCGTCGTGCCAGCGTTTGATTTGCACGCCGACGAGCACCGCGAAGAGTTTGATTCCCTGCGCAAGAGTTTCGCCGAGCGCTGCAAAGAAGCTGACCACCTGGAGTTTTTCTGGTTCCCGGGACAGCGCGAGACGCTGGTCAAGCACAATACTCGCATTGAACCGCAGCGCCACCGCCGCCCGAGCCGCAATAGCCTGAAGCAGCGCCTGGGCAGCGCGCGTACGTATCTTAACGACGAAGTCGTCAACAACATGGGACTCTTGGCGTGCTGCGAGATTGCTAAGGCCATTCCCGCTACGACCGATACCATCAACCGGATTGCCACCAACACCGTGCCAGAGCGCAGCTACTCCAATGAGGCGCACAAGGTCTTTGTCTCGCCGCGCCGAGTGCGTTTTTCCGAGATGGAGTACTCCGTCCCGCTCGAGGCCGCTTCCGATGTCCTCGGGGAAATCCGCGACACGATTGCCCGCAAGAGGATGAAAGTCTCCTTCCCCATCGAGGTGCGCTCCGCGAAAGCCGATGATGTGGCCCTATCCACTGCGTACGGTCGCGACAGTGCCTACATCGCCATCCACCGCTACTGGAAGGAAAATTATCGAGAGTACTTCAACCTCATCGAGCCGATTTTCAAGGCCCACGAAGGTCGCCCGCACTGGGGCAAATTGCACACGCTTCGCGCGGAGGATTTCGCGGAACGTTATCCGCTGTTCGGCGAGGTCCAGGCACTACGGGAAAAGGTCGACCCGCAGGGAATCTTCCTCAACGAGCACCTGCGCGAACTTTTCTGCTAATTATCTGCCGGCTTTACGACGTCCCGGGTAACCGCCCCATCCGCCTGGTCAGCGGCATCGTCGGAAACCGCGGCCGGTTCAACACCGGCCTTGCGGAGTTCCCGGCGAACCCGACGCTGCCGGAGCATCTTCAAGATGAGGTCGCAGATGAACAGCGCGACGGCACCCCAGATGATGAAGAACCCGATCCAGCGCTCCGGTTCGAGCTGCTCGCCCAGCACAGTGACTGCCAGGGTGATTTGGAGAACCGGAGTGAGGTACTGCATCAGACCCAAGGTGGCCAGCGGCAGGCGTTTGGCACCTTCGCCGAAGAGCAGCAACGGAATGGCGGTAGCAACACCGGCGCTCATCATGAGCAGCGTGTGGCCTGTTCCTTCGGAGCTAAACGTGCTCTGCCCGTTGTAGGTCAACCAGAGGATGTAGGCCAGAGCAATCGGTGTGATTACGGCGGACTCGGCCGTCAGCGAAGCTGCGGAGGAAAGCGATACCCGCTTCTTCATTAGTCCGTAAAAACCGAAACTGAACGCCAGCGCCAGCGCACCCAACGGCGGATGTCCCACACCAATTGTGAGAACAATGACCGCAATGGTTGCCAGGATGACACTGCCGAGCTGCAACCGCGAGATGCTTTCACGGAAGAAAATCATCGCCAACAAAACGCTGACCAGCGGGTTGATGAAGTAGCCGAGCGCGGCCTCCGCCACCTGCCCATTGTTGACCAGGTAGACGTACACACCCCAGTTGACGGAGATCAACAGTGCGGCAATAAAAATAGTGCCCCAGGTCTTGGCACTCGCGGCCTTCAGCTCTGGCCATGCGCGCATGAAGCTGAGGGCAATGACCATAAAGACAAGGGTCCAGACGAATCGGTGCGCCAAAATCTCTACGGCCCCTGCTGGTTCCAGCAAGGGGAAATAGAGCGGAAACAGCGCCCACAAAAGGTACGCACCGAATGCCTGAATCACTGTTGACTGACTCCTTTTCGTTCTTGTTGAAACTGACTGCGTACTGGCGGCAGAGTTCTAGCCGCTTCATCCTAGTCGTTTGGATTTAGGACACTTAGTTCTGGTTTCTATTAGTTCTGGCCGCTTAGTTCTGGCTCAGCCCTGGCGCAAAGAGCGGATCTTTATCCGTGAAGCCGGAACTCAGCACCGGGCGAATACCAAAGCGGCCACGCGCCGCATCTGATGGCAGCGCCTCGACAGCTTTCACATCGGGCATTTTCTTGACATCCATCAACGATTCAGCGTCACCATAGACCAGTAAACCGTTGAAGCCGAGCCGTTCGTCGTCAATCGCGACGTCCGCGTAAGCAGCCGCTAACTCCAGCTGATCTTGCAGCAGCTTTTCTTCGCTAGCTGTTTTACTCGGCTGCGGCAAATACCGGGTGCTCACACCGCCGATGATTGCAGTCGATACTCGCAGAGAGGGCTCTTTTTCATAGACCTGTGCCGCTTCTTGCGCATCAAGCAGCCGATCAAAAGTCACCATCGCCCAGAACTTCGGGTCCTCCACGACTGGCTGGCCTGTCTTTAGCCGGTGGTCCTCTTTCTTCATATTCTCGAGGGACTTGTCGGCACGCTCTACGTACTGCTCGGTTGCTTCCCACGGGTCCGGGCCGAGCGCATCGCCGTTGAGGTTCTGCGGCTTGCTTACCCGATCGGAGGTCGAAGCGACTGCTAACACAATCACCAATACGACAACACAGAAACCAGAGATTAGTGCCATCACTGGCGAAATACTGCCGTCACCAGTGCTTTTCGCACGAGTTTCACGGCGTGGTGGGGTCTTGGATCCCGATGGGGTCTGCGTCATGCGCTCTGCCTCAAAACTTCCAATGCGTGGTTCAAATCATCTGGGTATGGACATTCGATTTCCATCCAGCGCCCATCTGCCGGATGGTGGAAACCAAGCGAGACCGCGTGAAGCCACTGGCGGTTGAGCCCCAGCCGCTTGGCCAATGCCGGATCGGAACCGTACATGGGATCGCCGCAGCATGGGTGATTCAGCGCAGAGAAGTGCACGCGAATCTGGTGCGTGCGCCCAGTCTCTAGATTCACCTTCAGCAGCGTTGCTGGGGCGAAGGCCTCAAGCGTTTCGTAGTGCGTCACAGCATGCTTGCCATCCTGGCGGACGGCAAAGCGCCAACCCGCCGAAGGATGACGGCCAATCGGCGCATCAATTGTCCCCGACAGCGGATCCGGATGCCCCTGAACCAGAGCGTGATAGGTCTTGGACACCTCACGGTTTTTGAACGCCCGCTTGAGCACGGAGTAGCCCCGTTCGGAGCAGGCGACAACCATCACGCCAGAGGTGCCAACATCGAGGCGATGCACGATGCCTTTTCGCTCGGGCGGACCGGAGGTAGAAATGCGGAAACCAGCAGCCGCCAGTCCGCCGATAACCGTTGGGCCTTCCCAACCGACCGACGGATGTGCGGCCACACCGACAGGCTTGTGAACAGCCACCAAATCGGAGTCGTGGTAGAGCACGTCCATGCCCTCGACGAGTTCCTCTTTGGGAACCAATGGCTTTTCCACCGGCGGCAACAACACAGAGAGGAAAGCGTTTTCTTCCAATCGGTCGGACTTACCAACGCTCACGCCATCGACCGTGATGTCCCCAGCCGCTGCCAAATCAGCCACCGCTGTGCGCGAGAGTCCCAGCAACTTAGCCACACCGGCGTCTACCCGCATACCGGCCAAGCCCGGTGGAACGGGCATCTGCCGGGTTTCTCGGTCGGGCTGGTGCGCTCCCCCGAGTGCTGCACCGGTATTTACTGCATTGTCGTTCACTGCTGTCCTCCCTCCGCCGACTGCTTCTGATCCGTCTGGGAAGATTTCTTCTCCGCTGCAATCTGATCAGCGAAGAGATCCGGCTCCTTGGAAAAAACCATCCAGATAACGAGGATAATAACGCCCACTGTAATCGCGGAGTCCGCGATATTAAATACGGCAAAACCCTTCACCGACAGGAAATCGACGACGTGGCCGACGTAGAAACCGGGTTCCCGAAACAGCCTATCGATGAGGTTGCCCAGCGCACCACCAGCAATAAGCCCCGCTGCAGTCGCCGATATAGGACTGCGCAGCCAATGGGAAAAGCACATCACAGCCAGGATGTAAACCAGCTGCAACGTGGTAAAAACCCAGGTGGCGTTCGTGCCAAAGGAAAAGGCCGCACCAGGGTTAAAAACGAGCCGCAACTCGAAGAGATCGCCGATCACCTGCACCGCAGGACGGCCATCGAGAGTCTTCAAAGCGATAATCTTGGTCAGCTGATCAATGATCGCAACTGACACAATAACCACAGCGAGAATCCCCCGCCGCGGGAAATATGTCCTCGTTTCCTTCTTAGTCACTGTCCCATAATGGCCTAACAAACCCATATTCAGCCAACTGACACCGCCCGGGTGGTTCCTATCCACCGCGAAACCGGTACGCTAACCGGTGTGACTCGACGTTTCCAATCTCAGTTTGTTCCGGCCTCCTCTGCTTTACGACGTGCAGGAGAATCCACCTCCTCGTGGTTCCGTCGACCTAGCCGCAGCGACCAACCTGGTCACACCAAGCGTGGCTTGCTGGCGAGGGTCGGCACCGCTGTTGTTGCCGCTACCACTGTGGTGTCACTGGCCGCGTGCTCGTCGGAAAGCTCGGTGAAAACACAACCCGTGGACGTTGCACAACCCAAGGTCGAATTGACCAGTGCTGGTAGCGGTGAGCTGGCGAGCGGGCGCTGGAAGGACGACGGTGCAGAGCAGGAGTCGACCGTGGCGGTGACGCAGGGCTTCGCGCAGCGTGGCGGAAACGCCGATAGCGACCAGACGTTCCCGGACACCCGCCTGGAAATCCCCCTGACCAGCACTGTTACCAGCGATAACGATACTCGTGTGGTGACGTCAGAGGTGGGTAAACCCCACGGCTCCAACGATGAGCTGAATGAGGATATCGCTACCGCACAGGGCTTTATCTCTGATTGGTCAACAACAGCCACTGGTGAGGTCAAGGAACTCAAACTGGGAGCGCCGGAGAAGGCGACCGACACCGCTCGCGCTGGTGTGGAGATGGCGCTGCAACAGCTGCATTCCATACCTATCGTCTTCCCCTCCGAGGACATCGGAAAGGATGCAACCTGGACGGTCGAAAGCGAGGTCGAAGGCCAGACCACGATGACGCAGAAGGTGACCTATACCCTGCTCAGCCGTGCGGGCGACATTGTTAATTTGAAGGTCGATGTCAAGCAGGTGCCAACCGTCACCGAGTTGGACACTGGCGGCGAGGGGGCACTGAAGGTTGTCGAGGCCACGACTGACATGCTTGCCGACCGCGTCACCATCGACCTGACTAAGCCGCTTCCGATGAAGGGCAACATCGACTTTGTGACCTCCGTGACCTACGGCGACGGCAACTCCGATGTGCGCATCACTCAGCAGACGCACCGCGGGCTGGAGTTTAAGGACGGCAGCGGGTCGAAGAAGTAGCCCAGAAGAAATAGCTCTGGCCAGCGCAAGGTTAGAAGACGAGAAAGTGTCTAGGTTTATGTCACTTTTCTGCCCAAAAAATGGGCGGAACTGTCATAAACCTAGACACTTTCTTTTGTCTGCCCCAGTGCACCCGACCGGACTAGGCTGTGATACCTGGCCCGACGGCGCCTAAGCCGGTGGAGGCGGAGGAGGCGCGTCCTCCGCCGGAGCCGGAGCCGGGGCCGGCGCAGGAGGCGGGACCTCCTCAGCCGGCGGTTCAGGTGCAGGAGGCGGAACTTCCTCAGCGGGTGGTTCGGGCGCCGGAGCCGGGGCTGGCTCCTCGACCGGTGCTGGGGCCTCCTCAACCGGAGCCTCTTCAACTGGGGCTTCTTCCTCCGGCTCAGGTGGCGGCGGAGGGGTTTCGCCCGGCGCGAGGCAGAACCCCGGCTTGTGCTCCGGATCAAGCGTCGATGCCAGGTTGCAGGCCCATTCCTTGCTCAGCATCCAACGGCCATCCCTGTAGATGAAGTCCACCTGATCCACGAGCATCGGATCTTCCTCCGGGCGGAGGATATTGACACCGGCCACGGCCTGCTTCGTCGTGAAGCCGGGCGTGATCGGATCAATGACATCAAAGCTGATTTCCTGCTCATTGGCACTATTGGTGACAATGTCGAAGAAATCGCCGGCAGTATCGCCGTCCTCGATGGTCAGCGCCTTTTCCTCGATAGGTAAATCGGGGTTGATAAGGCGTGCGAGGACGTCGTTAAGCTCTGCGCGCGTCGGCAGCATGATGACGGGTTCCACCGAGCTGGATGTCTTCGATTCAGTCGTCGGCGCTGCAGTATTGCCACCACCGCAGGCAGCGAGCCCAAGTGCGCTGACCGAGACCATTGCCGCTACTGTCACACCACGCGCTGTGCGCCAACGCATTCCGCTAACGCGCTGGTTGCAGGGGACTTTCATATGTGCACTACTCCAATAAAATCTGCATGAAGATTCGCTGGCTTCACGCCTTCCATAATCCTACACAAGGCCAAAACAACGCCTGGGTAAGATGGTGGACATGTCGACTCAGGATCATTCCCCGGCTAGCTCGACCTCGTCTAGCACGGCCTCCCCTCGCCGAATCGTTGTCATCACCACCGGCGGCACCATCGCCTGCACCACGGATCGCAGCGGTGCGCTAACCCCGACCATCTCGGGCACGGAGCTCGTCGCAGCGGTCGCGCAGCGTTATCCAGAGGGCATGTTAGAGCTGGAAGTTCGTGAGCTCGGGATGCTGGACTCGTCGAATCTCGCGTTCACCGACGTTGACCGTGTTCTCGCCGCTATTCACGAAGTGCTTGATGACGACTCCGTGGACGGTGTCGTCGTAACTCATGGCACGGACACGATGGAGGAAACGGCCATGGCTGCCGATATTTTCCATGCTGACTCGCGTCCGGTTGTCTTTACTGGTGCACAACTTCCCTATGATCATCCGGAAACCGACGGACCGGGGAACCTCTTTGAGGCCGTGACCATTGCTTCCGATGCCTCTGCGCAGGGAATTGGCGTTCTTATTGTCTTTGGCCACGCAGTCTTGCCGGTACGAGGTGCGACGAAGTGGCACACAACCGATCCTTTGGCTTTTGCCACTAATGCACCGGAGGAGCCGGTTCGTCCAGATCCGCTGCCTCTGGCGGCTTTGGCGGGCTCGAAGGTAGAGATTATCCCCGCCTACTTGGGTGCAGATGGATCACTGCTGGATTCGGCAGTCGCCGCCGGTGCACGCGGCATTGTCGTAGAGGGCCTGGGGTCGGGCAATGTCTCCGATGAGTTTGCCGCTGCCATTGACCGGGCCATTGCCGCTGATGTGACCGTCGTGATGGCAACGCGCGTCCCGCGTGGTGATGTCCACGCCGCCTACGGCGGTGCCGGTGGCGGTGCGACGCTAGCTCGGCACGGTGTGATTAGCGCTGGTTGCGTGCATGCACCGCAGGCGCGCATCATTCTCGCCGCCGCGCTGGCTGCGAATGTGCATCCGCAGACGCTGTTCTAATTCACGCCTCGATGATGCGGATGATTTTCGCCGGGTTTCCAGCCACGACTACGCCCGCGGGAACGTCCTTAGTCACCACGGCACCCGCGGCGACCACGGAATTGTCGCCGACGTGTACACCGCCCAGGATGATGGCTCCGCCACCGATCCAGGCATTGCGTCCGATGATGATTTCATCTCCAGACTCTAGATAAGCGGCGCGGGCCTCAGCTCCCAGTGGGTGTACTGGTGGAAGAAGCTGCACGTTGGGCCCGAGCTGCGCGTAGTCGCAGATTGTCACCTTCACCACGTCAAGTGCGGTGAGCCCAAAGTTGATGAAAACGTTGTCGCCGATGTGGATGTTATCGCCGTAGTCCAGGTAAATGGGCGGGCGAACGGTGCTGCTCTCTCCGAAAGACCCCAGTGCCGGTGCTAGCACTTGCTGTGCTGCCTGCTGGTCTTCGCGGAACGCGACCTCAAATTCAGCAGCCACCTGGCCAATTCGCACGTTCAGAGCCTGCGATTCCGGATGGTCCGCGATATACCACTGACCGTTTAACATGCGCTGGCGGTTATCCAGACCGTCGTCGGGAAGTGTGGTCGACGGATTCGGATCTCGATCGGTGTTGCGCAACGAGGCGCGGCGAGCTGCCTCGAGCTCTGCAATGCGGGATGCGGTAGTCATAGTGCCCCAGTTTACGGACAGCGCATAAACAGAGAGCCGCGAACGGCACTGAGGCAGTCAGCCATATCAAGCATCCGCGTCGGGGCCGAGATCGTCTTCGCTTTCCCGCTCAGGTTGCGGCAAGTCGAGAGCTGCTGCTTCGTCGGATGCCAGCCACTCCGGCCAGTCCAAACTGCACACCGCGGAGCACGGACGCAGCTCCGGGTCGTCTTCCTTCAACGTAATCATGCGCCCGGGGCCACTGGTGCGGCTTTCAAAGCGGACAGTCACAATCCCGTGCCCCGAACCCTGCACCCAACCATGTCCATACTCGCTGTGGTGTACGTCCGAGGTGGGTGCCCACTTGGAGTCGGAAAGCCGAACGGTCGGCAACGCACCGGTTCCAGATAGCTCGACCAGGCCGGCGGGAGCGTCGGAAAGCGCAGGTGCTGGTACTCGATCTTCGACGGTGATAGCGCGGTCGAGCTCAGGAAACAGGACTTCTTGTATGTGCGAATCCAGCCCGGAGAAACCGACGCCCACCAGTCGCACTGGGCCGACCTCCGCGGGCGTGAACGCGATTCGGTGCGCCACCGCCATGAGGGTGTCGAAATCCTGTGTGGCGTAGGCGAGCGTCTCAGATCGGGTATGGATGCTCAGGTCAGACAGACGCACCTTGCAAGTGATGGTGCGAGCACCACGGCCATCTTTTTTGAGCCGTCGAAATGCGGACTCACCTGCGCGATCGACGGCGGCGTGGAGCTGGGCCTGCGACTCCAAATCCTCAGGATAGGTGTACTCCGCCGATACAGACTTGGCGACATCGCGCTCCTTAACCGGCCGATCGTCCGTCCCCTGCGCCAGCTGCCACAGCATTACACCGGTTTTGGATGTCAGCGAAACCTCGACATCGCGCTGGGACATGGCGGCAAAATCACCGATCGTCTCCACACCCAGCGTGTGCAGTTTCGCAGCGGTGACAGGGCCAATACCCCAGAGCTTCTCTACCGGCAATGGGTGTAGAAGCTCGTGATTGCGTGCGGGGTCCAGCACGTACACGCCATCGGGTTTCGCCAGGCCTGACGCAATTTTCGCGAACTGCTTGCCCGCGCCCGCGCCTATCGACGAAGCCAAGCCGGTCTCCCGCCGGATATCTGCCCGCAGCTGCTCCGCCCAGGCAATGACCTGCTCCTTCGAGGCTCCCTGAAGCTCTTCGGGTTCCATGAAAGCCTCGTCGACGCTGAGCTGCTCGACCACGGGCACGCGCTCGCGGATTACAGAGAACACGCGGCGCGACACCGGCCCGTAGATGCCCTTGCGCGCGCTGACCGTCACTGCGGTCGGTGGCATGAGACGACGTGCGCGAGCCATCGGCATAGCCGAGTGCGCGCCGTACGCGCGGGCCTCATAGGAGGCACCGGCGACCACACCTCGACCGCCCAGTCCGCCGACGAGGACTGGCCGCCCGCGCAGAGTCGGGCGGGTGAGCTGCTCGACGGACGCGAAGAACGCGTCCATGTCGATGTGCAGAACCCACCGCCCGGAAGTCGGCATAGAGATTACTCTCCCCTACTGCTTGGCAATATCCGCCGAGCAGCCGTCCGCCACGTCGTAGCTCAGCGACTCTCCGCCAGCGACGACCTCGAAAGCGGTTGCGAGAACCTCGCGGGCGATGAGGTCAGCGTGGCGGTTGGCCCACTCCTCACGCTCGGCCGGCACCTGCAACTTCACCGAAATGCGGTCGGTGACCTCAAGGCCAGCGTTCTTGCGGGCATCCTGCAGACCACGGATGCGGTCAGCGGCCCAACCGCGGGACTCCAGGTCCTCGTCGAGCTCAGTGTCGAGCACAACCAGGCCATTGACGCCGTCGACCTCAGCGGTGGAATCCGGCGAGATCGCGACCAGGTTGCGGGTGTACTCGCCCTCCTGCAGCGGAATGCCATCGGCGACAACCGCGCCGTCGACAACCTCATAGTTGCCAGACTTCACAGCCTTAATGACCTTCTGGACGTCCTTACCCAGGCGCGGACCGGCCACGCGAGCGTTGACGGAGACCTCGAATCGTCCCACCGAGTCCACGTCGGAGGTGAACTCCACCTTGTCGACGTTGACCTCGGAGGAAACGATGTCGGTGTACTCACGCAGACGCTCGGCATCCGGGAATGCCAGGGTCAGCTTCTTCAGCGGCAGGCGGTTACGCAGCTGGTTGGCCTTGCGGATGCGCGATGTTGCCGAGCAGACATTGCGGACAATGTCCATGGACTCAACGAGTTCGTCATCGGTCGGCAGCTTGTCGACGTCCGGCCAATCCTCCAGGTGCACCGAGCGGCCGCCAGTGAGCGAGCGCCAGATGACCTCGGTGGCCATCGGCAGCAGCGGAGCAGCCACGCGGGTGAGAACCTCCAGCACCGTGTACAAGGTATTGAAGGCCTCTGGGTGCTTGACATCGCCGGCCCAGAAGCGGTCGCGGGAGCGGCGCACGTACCAGTTGGTCAGTGCGTCACAGAACTGACGGACCTCATCGGTGGCAGAAGCAATGTCAGTGTTGTCCAGGCACTCAGTAACAGCACGGACGGTTGCTGCAAGCTTGGCCAGGATGTACTTGTCCAGGATGTTGTCGGAGTCTACCGACCACTCGGCCGGTTTGGAAGCGTAGAGCTGCAGGAACGAGTATGCGTTCCACATCGGCAGCAGCGCCTGGCGCACGCCCTCGCGAATGCCCTGCTCGGTGACAATCAGGTTGCCGCCGCGCAGAATCGGGCTGGACATGAGGAACCAGCGCATGGCGTCGGAGCCGTCGCGGTCGAAGACCTCGTTGACGTCCGGGTAGTTGCGCTTGGACTTACTCATCTTGTTGCCGTCATCGCCCAACACGATGCCGTGGGCGACGACCTTCTTGAACGCCGGGCGGTCAAACAGTGCAACCGACAGGACGTGAAGCAGGTAGAACCAGCCGCGGGACTGGCCGATGTACTCCACAATGAAGTCGGCCGGTGCGTGGGACTCGAACCACTCCTTGTTCTCGAACGGGTAGTGGAACTGCGCAAACGGCATGGAACCGGAGTCGAACCAGACATCCAAGACATCCGGGACGCGGCGCATCATGGACTTACCGGTCGGGTCGTCCGGGTTCGGGCGAACCAGCTCGTCAATCTCCGGACGGTGCAGTGTGGTCGGGCGAACGCCGAAGTCCGCCTCCAGCTCATCGAGGGAACCGTAGACGTCGACACGCGGGTACTCGTCGTTGTCGGAAACCCACACCGGAATAGGCGATCCCCAGTAGCGGGTACGGGAGATGTTCCAGTCACGTGCGCCCTCGAGCCACTTGCCGAACTGACCGTCGCGGACGTGCTCCGGCATCCACTCAATCTCGTTGTGGTTGAGCTCCACCATGCGCTCGCGGATCTTGGTAACGGACACAAACCAGCTCGGCAGTGCCATGTAGATTAGCGGCTCGCCCGAACGCCAGGAGTGCGGGTAGGAGTGCTCGATGGTGCGGTGCTGGACGACGCGGCCAGCGGCCTTCAGGTCACGGATGATGTCCTTGTTGGCGTCAAAGACCAACTTGCCCTGGTACTCCGGCACCTGCGAAGTGAACTTACCGTCCATGTCCACCGGAATGATGACATCAATGCCGTATTCATTACAGGTGTTCATATCGTCTTCACCGAAGGCCGGCGCCTGGTGGACCACACCAGTACCGTCCTCGGTGGTGACATAATCGGCCACCATGATTTGGAAAGCGTTCGGGTGATCTGCGAAGTAGTCGAAGATCGGCTGGTAGGTCAGACCTTCCAGGTCAGCACCAGCGAAGGTAGCCACGACCTCGTGTTCCTTGCCCAATTCCTTGGCGTAGGCACCAATCAGCGCTTCTGCCAGCAGGAAGGTCTTACCTGCAAACTCCGGCACGGAGGAATCCTCGCCGACCTTAACTACGGCGTAGGTGACCTTCGGGTTCACGGCCAGACCAAGGTTGGACGGCAGCGTCCACGGCGTGGTGGTCCAAGCGATAGCTGCAGTGTCAGCGAGCACCGGGTTGTCCGCCAGCGTCTTCTCCGCTGCCGAGCCTGCCTTGGCGCCGGTGAACGGGAAGGTCACGGTCAGAGTCGGGTCCTGCCGCATCTTGTAGGAGTCATCCAGGCGGGTCTCCTGGTTGGACAGCGGGGTGTGCTCTGCCCAGGAGTACGGCAGCACGCGGAATCCCTGGTAGACCAGGCCCTTGTTGTAGAGCTCCTTGAAGGCCCAAATCACGGACTCCATGTAACTCATGTCCATGGTCTTGTATCCGCCGTCGAAATCAACCCAACGCGCTTGACGAGTGACATATTCCTTCCACTCGCCCGCGTACCGCAGCACCGACTCAGCGCAGTACTTGTTGAAGTTAGCCAGACCCATTTCCTCGATCTGGCCCTTGTCCTTAATACCGAGCTGCTTCTCTGCCTCCAGCTCAGCCGGCAGACCATGGCAGTCCCAGCCAAAGACGCGACCAACCTGGTAGCCACGCATGGTCTTGTAACGCGGAACAATGTCCTTGACGTAACCGGTCAGCAGGTGACCGTAGTGCGGTAGACCGTTGGCGAACGGCGGGCCATCATAAAAGACGTATTCGTCAGCACCATTACGCTGATCGATAGAGGCCTGGAAAGTGCTGTCCTTGCCCCAGTACTCCAGAACCTTTTCCTCCAGTTCCGGAAACTTCGGGCTGGAGGTGTACTTACCAAAGTCAGCAGTGCGCGGATACGCGCCACCTGCCGGAGTGGCCTCAGCAGAGGCATTTACATCGTTCGAATTAGACACCGTTTCTACGTCACTTCCGTGGTCGAACATCATTAATACTCACCACGGGGACGCATGCCTAGCCCCTTCAGCGTTGTTACTGGTGACGCTGAAAAGGAGTCTCGCGCGGTACCACCCCGCTTGGCGTCACGCTTTACGACGGTTCTTGCGAACAAGAACCATGCGGCTTCACGCGATAGCCCGCTTATTTAATAAGGCTTTGTAACGGTGCCAAACCGTTCGGTTCTACTGGGCCCATTTTCTACTGGACTGTTCTTCCGAAACGCTCCCCGGTGATGGCCGGCTCATTGCGCGTATGGGTGTCAGTATAGCAGTGTCTCAGGCAACTACTACAACCCTGACCGGAACAAAGAATGCGATTGGTTCGCAGGGAAAGATAGCAAAAACCACCGCGCTCTGCCTCCCCTCCCTGGGGAGCCGAGCGTGGTGGTTTTCTACGTGTTGGCTACATAACTAGTTGTTGTAGCCGTCGGCCGGGGCAGCCGACTCGCGAGAGTTCAGGTCGTCGAGCTGGGACTCCAGGAAGGTCTTCAGGCGAGTGCGGTACTCGCGCTCGAAGATGTGCAGCTCCTCGATGCGCCCCTCCAGAGCGGTCTGCTGCTCCTTGACGGTGGTCATGATCTCGTGGTGCTTGCGCTCTGCATCGTCCTGCAGCGCGGTTGCCTTCTGCTGCGCTGCGGTGATGGTGGCGTTAGAGCGAGCGTCTGCGTCGCTGATCATCTGCTCGCTGCGCTGGCGAGCGTCAGTGAGGGTCGACTCAGACTCGTTACGGGCATCAGCCAACAGCTGCTCACTGCGCTTCTTGGCATCAGCCAAAGTTGCTTCTGCCTCATTGCGAGCGTTGGTGATAGTGCGCTCGGCCTCTTCATTGGCCTCTGCCACGGTGCGGTCAGCGTTTTCACGAGCCTCGGTGACAAGCTTGTTGGCCTCAGCGTCGGCGTCAGTGGTGACGCGATCAGCGGTGTCCTGAGCAGCCTGCAGGATACGAGCAGCGCGGAGGCTAACTTCCTGCGACTCGGTGCCGGTGCTTGCTGCAACTGCCTGCGGCTGCTCCGCAGCTGCGGAGGAAGCCTGCTGTGCAGAAGCCTCTGCCTCAGAAGCACGCTTCTCAAGAGCATCCAGACGATCCTGGTAGTGAGCCTCAATCTCCTGCTGCTGAGCGCTCAGGCGCTCGTTGTACTCAGCGCGCAGCTCCTGCTCAATTTCCTTGCGCAGCTTGTCCTCATCGACAGCCGGCGCCGCAGCGGCAGCACCGGAAGCAGCGTAGTCTGCGCCGCCACCCTGCTCTAGCTGACCCTCAAGGTCCTCAACCCGCTGGCGCAGCTCAGCGTTTTCATCCTGGAGCTCACCCAGTGCGTCCTCTACGAGGTCGAGGAACTGATCGACCTCGTCCTCGTTGTAACCACGCTTGCCAATCGGAGGCTTGCTGAAAGCCACATTATGCACATCAGCCGGAGTCAACGGCATGGTGAGTTCCCCTAACACTTTGAGCGGACAGTTCTTAAGAAATCTTAAGAGAATTATTTCCAGTAGTACTGTTTACCCGGCCAATCCTACCTGCTCTAGTCACAGTCCTCACCCCATTTATTTTGGGCAGGACTCTATCCCCCACGTTCTAACCAATGGCAAAGTTCTAGTAAAACGTTAAACCTCGCCCTTACCCTGCACCTTTAGCCACAGAACTTTACCCCCGACACAATAAAAACCCATTGGGGATTACATTCCCCAACGGGTTCCTATTGTTGCCCCCGATTAACACCCCCGGCGGCAATTCAATGCCCGAGAACATCGCATTCGGGACAGTCAAAACAACACAGCTCCACCGAAATCCACATTGTGAATCCCAAGCAAACAGTTAGCGATATTTACGCCACCGCGCCGAGAGCTACCTGCAGCACCATTCGCAGAATCATAAGGATGAAGAACAAAACAAGCACAGACATGTCCACCATCACGTTGCCCATCGGCATAGGCGGGATGAGTCGGCGCAACAGCTTCACCGGCGGGTCGGTAATGACAAAAACAACTTCGCCAATCGACGAAAACACCCTGCCTGGTCGCCAAGAGCGAGAAAATGACTGAATCATTTCAATCACAATGCGAGCCAACAGCAGATAGGTGAAAAGCTTCAGCAGGATTAGCAGAACTAGCAGTAGTGAAGACACGAATAAACAGTCTAGCTAATTAATCGAAATACGAAACACTAACAAGCCATGCGAGCCGGCTGACTAGCCGGACATCCGGTCGAACTGGCCCTCGTTGACATCGCAGCCATGCGGGTACAGGGTGAACACGGAGCCGTCAGCCTTGATTCGACCGCGCAGACCGAAAACCAGTCCAGCAACGAAGTCGACGTAGCGCTTAGCCTCAGATGGGTCAAGCTCACTCAGATCGAAGGTGACAATGTCACCGTCGCGGAAGTGCGAACCGATGTCCGGAGCCTTGGAGTACTTGTCCTGGAAACCACTTTCCGGCTTGATGAAGACCTGCTCCGGTTCCTTGGTCTCAGCAACGGAGTGCAGGTTGCCGTAGCGGTAGTCCTCCTCGCGGGAGTTCACACTTGCAGTCTCACGTGGAGCCTCTTCGCGCAGCTCGTAGCGGTGGCGCTCCGCACGACGCGAGTCGGCATAGGAGTCATCAAAACGCTCCTCGTCACGGCGGTCAAACTCGTCGTAGTGCTCGTCGTAAGCCGCGTCATCAGTCGGGGTAAGACCGAAAAAATTTGAAACCCCACGGAAGAAATCAGCCATCTTCTGCTACGTCCTTCTTAGTGTGCGAATTTAAGTCTATGCTACCCACAACCTACCGGCTGGGTTGGCAATATCGCATAGACACGCGCAAATTTGGCGCGCCAAAATTACAACTTTGAAACTTAGCCCTGCTCAGGCAGGATTACGATGCCCGCCTGACGGCCAGTCTTCCCCTCCCGCCGGTAGGAAAAGTACTGCTCATTGTCAATAGTGCAGCTGGGCTCGACATTGACATGCCGTACACCGAGGTCATAGAGCTGACGCATCAGGCCGGCGCGCACGTCGACACCGGCAGTCCCCTGCTTCGTTCGCATCTTCGCTCCGGGCAAATGCTTATCGACGTCATCGGCCATCGACTCAGGCACCTCGTAATTGTGGCCAGAAGCCGCCGCACCGAGAAGCGCATGGATATTCTCGGGCGTGGCACCGAGCTCAATCATCTTCTCGACAGATTTACGAACGATTCCGTTGCGGGCACCGGTCCGCCCTGCGTGTACCGCAGCGGCGACACCCGCATAATCGTCGGAAAGCAAGACGGGAACGCAATCGGCAACGAGCACTACCAGCGCGAGACCCGGCGTGGTCGTGACGATGGCGTCGGTAGCCGAGACAGGCTCAGTTTGTGGTTCGTTGACGACGGTGACCGTGTTGGTGTGAAGCTGCTCCATGTAGACGAAGCGGGCACGGTCGATTCCCAGAGAATCGGCCAAGCGCTGGCGGTTGCGTTCGACTGCGGACGGGTCATCGCCGACATGATCTCCAAGATTGAAGGAATCATATGGTGGCAGCGAAAACCCGCCGCGCCGATTCGTCAGAATTTTTCGGCTGCGGCGGGATTCAGTCATGATTTCTTAGAAGCCCCACTCCGGCAGGTCACTGGAAGCCTGGTAGCCGCCACGACGGTCGTCGCGGTCATCGCGGTGAGCACCACGGTAGTTGCGGTTTTCCTGCGTACGCGGTGTCGGGTTATCGGTGAACAGACCACCGCTGTTCGGGTTGGTGCGCGGGACAAAGCGGTCGCGATCCTCACGCTCGCGCGGCTGTGCGACCGGGCGCTCTTCCTCCACACGCGGGGCCGGAGCGCCGAGGTTGTCACCGCCCGGCAGTGCGCTGCCCTGTCGCGGTGCCTGCTCAGCGGCCGGACGCGCCTCGGCATCCTGTGCAGCCGGACGTGCAGCGGCACCTGCAGCTGGCTTGTCCAGCGGGTTGCCGTTACCCTGCTCAAAACCGGTAGCAATCACAGTGACGCGAACTTCGTCACCGAGGTTGTCGTCGATAATGGTACCGAAGATGATGTTGGCATCCGGATCAGCCTTTTCCTCCACGATGGACGCGGCGGCGTTGACCTCCATCAAGCCCAGGTCGGAGCCACCGGCGACGGAAATAAGCACACCCTGTGCACCATCCATGGTGGACTCCAGCAGCGGGGAGTTAATGGCCTGAGTAGCGGCGTTCATCACACGGTCGTCGCCGCGTGCGGAACCAACGCCCATCAGAGCCGAGCCAGCCTCAGCCATTACCGAGCGGACGTCGGCGAAGTCGACGTTAATCATGCCCGGAATGGTAATCAGATCAGTAATACCCTGGACACCGTTGTAAAGAATCTCGTCAGCAAAGCGGAACGCGTCCATCATGGACAGATCCTGTTCACCAATCTGCAGCAGACGCTGGTTCGGAATGGTGATAAGGGTGTCACAGACCTCCTTGAGGGTTTCAATGCCCTCGGCGGCCTGGCGCGCACGGCGCTTGCCCTCGAAGTCGAACGGCTTGGTTACCACGCCGACGGTCAGGGCACCGGACTTCTTGGCGATGCTCGCGACAACCGGAGCTGCACCGGTACCGGTTCCACCGCCCTCACCTGCGGTAACGAAGACCATGTCGGCGCCCTTGAGGGTCTCTTCAATCTCGTCCTTGTGGTCTTCTGCGGAAGTGCGGCCAACCTCGGGGTTAGCGCCAGCTCCCAGACCACGAGTTGCCTCACGCCCAATGTCGAGCTTGACATCAGCGTCGGAGAACATCAGGGCCTGCGAGTCGGTGTTGACTGCGATAAATTCGACACCCTTCAGCCCCTCCTCGATCATGCGGTTGACAGCATTGACGCCACCGCCGCCGACACCGACGACTTTGATAACGGCGAGGTAGTTATTCGGGGAGGTCATTGCGCGTTTCTCGCCCTTTCCTATAGGTCCTAAATAATTTCATCTAGCCACGTTGCACATGGGCCGCACGACAGCATTGGCACCGCCGGGCAGTACAGCTCTCCATGACACCGCACGGAAGAAGTGCATCATGGCCGAAAAGCTGTTGACCCCATTGTGGTCGAAAACTGCAAATAATTCAGCGACCTTTTAGCGCGTGTCGCTACCTTAAACCTGCACTTGAGGGATAGTGTTTAGCCACAGAAATCACTCCAGACACCACCATTCTCTACTCTCCCTTAGCAGCGGGTAGTCGGGGGTTGGAGACATTCCAAATCTTCTCGCCACGGTTCAGCACAATCTCCGCCGCGCGTGCCTTTTCTGCCGCATTATCCGAGGACCCGAAGTACACCTCGTATCCATCGGTCAGAAATAGCTTGATCTCTGCCTCGGAAGGAGCGCTAATCCGCTCCACACGGTGTGCAACGGGCTCTGGCAACGCCTTGACGACGTTCAAAACCGCCTTGATAACGCGCGGTTCGGGGTCAACTTTGCCGTCTGTTGGCTCATCCACACGAGGTGCATCAACAACCTCGATGACACCCGCCGGCGGGGCTGCCGTGACGAACTCCTGACCATTTGCGGAAAACAGATGCTCTCCGTCAGTGGCACGGACAAACACCACCGGGGTGAATTCCCGTACCGAAATAGTCACGCCCTGCGGCCACGAACGACTGACAGTCACGCTATCGACCCACGGCTGCCCCGCCACGGAGCGCGCTGAGGCATCCGTGTCCAAGCGAATGAGCTTTTGATTCTCGGAGATACCACTGGCCTCGACAATCGCGTCTTTATCCCCGTGGACGACGCCTTCAACATCGATGTTTTTCACAACCAGCCACGGCGAAAACCACACCACCGCTGCAACGATGGCGATAATCGCGACCAGGCCACCGCCGATGAGCCAGCCGCGTCGCGGGGCGCGCGCTGAACGCCGACGCCGCGACGCTGTTGTGCCCCGGCCTGCACCGTCGGTCTGCTGAGATTGCTTTCGGCTGGTTTTCACAGTGCTACGACTCCACCTGTTCGTCGTTGTCTCCGCTGAGCTCGCGCACGATTTCGTCGGCAAGCATCGTCACAGAGCCAGCGCCGATGGTCAGAATGACATCGTGCGGTTCGGCGATTTCGCGAACGCGAGCCGGGACGCTGGTGAAATGCGGCTCATACGTCACAGGGATGGTCATTTTGTTGGCAATGAGCGCGCCGTCGACGCCCGGCAGTGGCTCCTCGCGGGCGCCGAAGACATCGAGCAATACGGCCTTGTCCGCCAGAGACAGGGCGGCAGCGAACTCTTCGGCAAAGTTGCGAGTACGCGAGTACAAGTGAGGCTGGAACACAGCGATGACCTTGCCACGACCGGCCTCGGTGACCAACTCCCGAGCTGCGCCCAGAACTGCGGAGACCTCGGTCGGGTGATGCGCGTAGTCGTCGTAGATACGAGCGCCAACAAATGGGCCCTCGCCGATACTGCCGTGGTAGTCAAAGCGGCGACGAACACCGGTGAATTCACCGAGACCGCGCGCCATACGCCCCAAATCTGCCCCGACGCAGTCGCCACCGACCATTGCAGCCAGCGCGTTGAGCGCCATGTGACGGCCGGGCTGATGAAGTTCAAACCTCACCGATGTCGAGCCAACAGTGGCCTCCACGCGGGCACCACCACCGACCGGAGTCCAGCCGTGCAAAACGGCACCGACCGGCAGCGTCGGGTGTTGAGCCAAGGCTTCTTCCCCACCATAAGCCAGCACGTTAATGCCGCGCTCCACCGCGCGCTCGCCCAATGCGGCCGCATGCGGATCCTCAGCACAGATGACCAGATGACCGCCATCCTTAATGCGCTCTGCAAAAGCGTCAAAGACGGCGTAGTAGGTCTCGTCGTCACCGAAAAAGTCAAGGTGATCGGGCTCGATGTTGGTAATTACGGCCACTTCCGGCTGGTAGGTCAACAACGAGGCATCCGACTCATCGGCCTCAGCAACAAAGACATCGCCACTGCCCTGGTGAGCATTGACACCGGCCTTGCTCATCAGACCGCCAACGGCAAAAGACGGATCCAAACCAGCTGCCTGCAAAGCGGCGACGGTCATCGACGTAGTCGAGGTCTTGCCGTGAGTACCGGCGATCAGGAGAGCCTTGGAGTCCTGCATCAACAGCGCTAACACATCGGAGCGCTTGAGCACCGGAATGTCCAGCTCATGTGCACCGGCCAGCTCCGGATTCGTCTTCGGAATAGCTGCGAAGGAAATGACCACTGCGTCCGGCAGCTCTCCCTCGCCAGCAAGCTCAAGATTCGCACGGTCATGCCCAATGGCGATGGTGGCTCCCATCGCACGCAGTCCCACCACCGCGCGGGACTCCTTGACATCGGAACCGGTAACACGAATGCCACGCGCCAACAGGATGCGAGCGATACCGGACATACCGGCACCGCCAATGCCAATCATGTGGACACTTGCGGGCAGCTCTCCCGTTACCGGCTGAAAGTCATCGAAATTAACGTTCATGTTTATGCTCGCTTTACTTCTTAGAGTTCACAGCCGCAGACAGCACCCGACGGGCGATGTTCTCCGCAGCGTTACCATGTCCAATGTTGGCCAGGGCGCGGCGCCCGTCGGCAAGCTTTTCTGGGGACGTGACCAGCGGAATCACGATATCCGAAACTGATGCCGCAGTCAGCGACTCGTCGGCGATGAGAATACCGCCACCAGCATCGATGACATCGGTGGCGTTGAGCGCCTGTTCCCCATTTCCGTGTGGCAGCGGTACATACACCGCAGGCAAGCCGACAGCTGAGACTTCAGCCACCGTCATCGCACCGGAACGGCACAAAATCAGGTCAGCGGCGGAGTACGCCAAATCCATCCGGTCGATGTACGGCACAGCGACATAGGGGGCGTCCTCGCGGATGGACTCGACCTCGACGTGATTCTTCTTGCCGTAGGCATGCAGTACAGATACACCGGCGTTGGCGAGCTCTGCGGCTGCACCGGTAACAGCTTCGTTGATGGAACGTGCCCCCTGCGAACCACCGGTGACAAAGAGCACCGGTCCCTCCTGCGGTAAACCGAAGAACTCGCGGGCTTCGGCACGCTTGGCGTCGCGGTCCAACGCCGCGAGACTGGCACGCACGGGATTGCCAACGACCTCGGCCTTCAGACCAGAGCCAGTCACGGCGGCCAAGCCGACGCCCCCGAGTGCGACACCGAGCTTATTGGCCAGGCCCGCACGGGCGTTGGCCTCGTGAACCAGGAACGGAATCTTCTTCCCCGCACGGCACGCCATGTAGGCCGGTGCCGATACGTAGCCACCAAAGCCGATGACCGCATCAGCGTCAATGCGCTTGAAAACCTTGCGGGTCTCACGCACCGCACGAGCGACGTTGAGAGGCAGCTTGAACAAATCCGCAGTCGGCTTGCGCGGCACCGGCACTGGCGGAATCAGCTCCAGGTCATAGCCTCGCGCCGGTACGAGGGTCGACTCCAACCCCCGATTCGTACCGAGTGCAATGACGCGGGCATCCGGCTGCAGTTTCAAAATCGCATCCGCTACTGCCAGTGCAGGTTCGATATGGCCAGCCGTACCACCGCCGGCCACCACAATGGTCGGAGCAGAGCCATCTTCCTTGAGAAACTGCTCAGACTCCGAAGCGCCTTTCGCCCCAGCGGCTGCGCCCAGATTCTTGTCTGCCATGGTGTTATCGATTCCTCCTCCGCGGTGCTGAACCGCCGTTCCTATTGTTTCGGCCCGGGCGCTGGCGCGAACGCGACTGTCCGCCACGGCCTTCGCCCCGAATCCTACTGCCCCGGCCTGAGCTTGACGACGACCAGGAGCCCTGTGACCGTCCAGCCCGCGGCGACCTCGCTGTAAATCCCCGCGTCCGTCCGTTGTCACTGCGAGGGGAATAATCCACTTCGCGGCCACGAACGCTGCCCGAGTTTCCGGAGCTGCCGGAGGTTCGGGAGCCACGCTGCGGGGCGGCACCTCGACCACTGCGGCTGCCTCCACTACGGCCGGGCCGATTGGGTCGGTCAGCTCGGCCACTGTAGGTTTCCCGCACCTGCGCCCCCTCGCCGCGTGGAGTACGCGCTCCACTGGTCACCACGGGAGGACCGAAGCGTTGCGGATCGCGATGGGCACGCACCTTCGGCGCGTGGCGACGCGATTCGTCATACGGGATTGGTTCCGGAATACCCAGGAACCTGTCCAGCCCCGGACGTCCCGAAGTCTGCATTGCAGAGACTGCCTCCGATTCGTGGCGGGCACATGTGGCCAGCAGACCCATCGAGAACAACGTCACCATCGCCGATGTACCACCGGCGGAAATCAGCGGCAGCTGCAGACCAGTCACTGGCAACGCACCAACGACGTAGCCGATGTTGATGAAAGCCTGCACCACGGTTGCAGCAGTAATCGTGCCCGCGAGCAGACGGAGAAACGGATCGTTCTGACGACCGGCGATACGAAGTCCCACCCAGCCGAGCGCTGCGTAGAGCAAAATAACCATCAGCGCGCCGAGGAAACCAGTCTCCTCACCGATAATGGCGAAAATGAAGTCATTCTTCGCCTCCGGTAGGTATCCCCACTTCGCGCTCGACTGACCGAGACCGACACCGGTGAGAGAGCCGTCGGCAAGCGAAAGAAAGCCTTGGTAGGACTGGTAGGCATCGCCCTGCACGTCGTTGAAGTTACCAAGCAGCGAGTCCAAGTAGACCCTGATTCGCGCCGAACGGAAACCCGCGGTGACGGTAAAAATCACCAGGGCGAAAGCCGCAGCGGCAAGCAGCCCGGTGATGAATACGCGCGGCAGGCCAGCGAACCACGCCAACGCCACCACGACGAACGCCATGGAAGCAACCATGCCGAGGTCACGCTGCAGCATCACCAGTGCCAATACCACGAAGCTGACCGCACCGAACAGCCCGAACAAATCGGTATAGGACACAGCAGTGCGGACCTTTTCAGCCAGCAGCTTCGAACCCCACAGTGCCAGCGCGATCTTCGCGATTTCTGACGGCTGCATGGTGATACCACCAATACTCAGCCACGAACGCGCACCGGTTTCCTCCAGGCCGATGCCGATACCAGGGATAATCACCAAAACCAGCAGCACAAAGGACAAAATCAGCGCTGCTGTCGATAGCGAGCGAATCAATTCCACCCGCATTCGCAGCACGATCCACATGGAGATGAGACCCGCCACCACCATGACCAGCTGACGGATGAACACCGACCACACGCTGCCCGAGTCATTACCCGCGCTGGCCATGGATGCCGACAGCACCATCACCAGTCCGATTGACGTCAGCAGCGCGACGATAATCATCAGTAGGTGGTAGTCGAACAGCGGACGCGACTTCCAGTCGTTAAAACGCTCCACCCACGCCGGCCGCTCTCGAGCACTAGAGCTAGACGACGAGGGCCGCTGTGAACTGGTAGCCTTCGTCCCCTTTTGTGCCGTCGCGGCACTAGCGCTTAAATTACGAGCCTTGCGGGAGTTATCCATCAGTTGACGTCACCTTCTGCGCCCATTGCGCGAACAAGTCGCCACGTTCAGCCATTCCGGAGTACATGTCCAAGCTGGCGGCAGCTGGTGCCAACAGCACCACATCCCCAGGGTTGGCATATTCACTAGCTGCCATACAGGCCTTTGCCATGGCATCAACCTTGTCGGTGTCATCAATGACAACGACCGGCACAGCAGGTGCGATGCGGGAGAGCGCATCGCTGACTAGTTGCCTATCGACGCCCAGAACCACGGCGGCCTGCAGGCGATGAGCATGCTTCGCCACTAGCGGAGAGATTTCCGCGCCCTTGAGCTGACCACCGACGATCCAAACGACACGCTCATGACCGGACAGTGCAGCGTCGGCAGCGTGGGGGTTGGTGGCCTTGGAGTCATCAATCCACACGACATCATTTGCCTTATGGACAATCTGACCGCGGTGTGCGCGAACTTCGAAAGTCTCCAATGCCGCTGCAATTTGCTCCGGTGAGGTACCGATACTGCGCGCCATCGCAGTGGCGGCCACCGCGTCGAGAACACCTGCCCGGCCGGGAGGAGAAATTCCCGCTACCGGTGCGATGACAATGCCCGGACCAGAGTCGTCAGCTGCGGCATCGCCGCCGCCAAAAGCGCGGTCGACAATCATGCCGTCGCGAACTCCGACCTGGTGTGCCTCCGGGGGACCATCGGTAAAGCCCACGACGGAGTTGCCGAGCTCGTCGTTTTTCAGCATCTTTTCCACGTGCTCGACGACATCTGCGTCATCCGCACCGTAGATTGCGCCAGTACCGCGCAGCGCACGGGTCTTGTCCAGACCGTAGTTTTCGTAAGAACCGTGCCAGTCGATGTGGTCTTCCGCCAGGTTCAGCAGTACTCCCGCATCTGGGCGAATGTTTGGAGCCCAGTGCAGCTGGAAGCTGGACAGCTCTGCGGCCAAGACCTCGATACGAGGCTCAGCAGTCAGTGCGTCGTACAGAGCCACACCAATGTTGCCCACAGCTGCGCCCTGCTCCCCGAGCATGGCGGCCAGCATGGAGGTGGTTGTGGTCTTGCCGTTAGTGCCGGTGACTACCAGCCAGGTACGTTTCGGCCCCCACAGCTGGGCACAGTCGCCGGCGAAAGCCAGCGCCACATCGCCGAATACCGGGACACCGGCCTCAGCGGCGGCGCCGAACAGCGGACTGGTCGGACGCCACCCCGGCGAGGTCACAATCGCAACCGCGTCGGCAAGCTCGTCGCGAGAGTCTGCGGTCGTGACATGCCGAACCGAAAAGTCAGCGGCAACCAGTGCGCCGAGAGCGGAATCGTCCACGACGACAACTTCCGGACAGCCGATGTCCTTGAGCATCGCAATGGCACCGCGACCGGAAACTCCGGCTCCTGCCACCAGAACTCGACCAGAGCGCACCGTAGCGACTAAGTCGAGATTTCGGATATCGGTGAGGTTGGTCGGGTCTGGTGAGTTAATCATTGAAATACGCCTACCTGAGAGAGCCAGTCACTGTAGAAGATGGCTGCGCCAATCATGTTGAAAATGCCTGCGAGTAGCCAGAAGCGAACGACAACAGTTGTCTCCGCCCAACCTCCGTTTTCGAAGTGGTGATGGAGAGGAGCCATGCGGAATACGCGCTTGCCAGTCGTCTGGAAAACCGCGATCTGGATTGCCACGGAAGCAACTTCCATCACGAAGATGAAGCCAATGATAACCATCAGCAGCTCAGTCTTGGTGACAAATGACAGACCCGCTACCAAACCGCCAAGAGCCAGCGAACCGGTATCTCCCATGAAGATCTTTGCCGGCGCTGCATTCCACCACAGGAAGCCCAAACAGGCGCCCAGACCCGCGACGGAAATAACGGCGATATCCAGTGGATCGCGGACGTTGTAGCAACCGCTGCCCAGCGAAGCCTCGCAAGAGTTACGGAACTGCCAGAAGGAAATCAGCGTGTAGGTGGCCAGTAGCAGCGCGGTGGCGCCAGCGGCCAGGCCGTCAAGGCCATCAGTGAGGTTGACGGCATTCGTCCATGCGGCAATGACGATGAAGACAAATACCAGGAAGACAATCATGCCGAACCACACAGGCCCCGGTGCCAGATTCAGGAACGGAATATCTCGAATCAGCGACAAGCTCGTCGAACCGGGAGTCAAGCCAGACGCATCCGGGAACTGCAGCAGCAGCACGCCGAAAATCAGCGCTGCCGCCAGCTGCCCAACCAGCTTCGCTGTCTTGTTCAGCCCCAGGTTGCGTCCTTTGTAGAGTTTGATGAAGTCATCGGCAAAACCCAATGCGCCCATCGCCAGAACCAGGAACATGACCAACAGACCGGAGGCCGACGGCCCTACGCCAGTCTGGATATACGTAACGAGGTGTGAGAGGAAATAGCCAGCGACGATTGCGGCGATGATGGCGATGCCGCCCATGGTCGGAGTTCCCCGCTTGCGCAGGTGGCTCTTCGGCCCTTCTTCACGGATCTCCTGGCCAAGACCTTCAGCAGAGAATTTGCGAATAAGCACTGGTGTTAAAAAGACACTCACCAGGAATGCAATCGCACCACTGAGAATAAGTTGAATCACTTACTTTTCCTCTCCGCTTTCACCTTCGGGCGTAGTCCCAACCTTGGCAGCCAGCGAGTCCGCGACCCGCCACATACCGTCCGCATAGGAGGCCTTGACTAACACCACATCGTCCGGACGCACCTCGGCCGCCACCAAATCCGCGGCAGTGGATGTATCCGGCACCCTAGAAGTATTTAACCCCAACTCTTCCGCTTTGTCGGCCAGGGCATGCACATTAGAACTCTCTCCGACTGCAATTAGTCGATCGATGCCGCGGCCCACAAGGTACTCGCCAAGCGACGAGTGCTCATCTTCAGCGGAATCACCAAGCTCACCCATCTGTCCCAGCACGGCCCACGATGAGGCGTCCTGGTGCGTTGGGCCAGCTGCTGTACGTGCCAGAGCGTCAATCCCCGCACGCATCGAATCAGGGTTGGCATTATAGGAGTCGTTAATTACGACGATATTGCCAGTGAGCTGCTGGACATCCATGCGCCGCTCTGACGCTGCCACATGCGCAGCCATCGCCTTTGCGACCTGCTCAGCATCAATACCGGACTCCACTGCCACCGCAATCGCCGCCAGGGCATTGGCCACTTGGTGCGCACCATAGACCTGCAGTTGGATCGGGAGTGTACGCCCATCCGGTACATGCAGGTCAAAAGATGCACGAGCAAAATCATCGAGATGCACATTCGTGGCGCGGTAATCCGCGGTTGCGTGGCGTTCGGAGTTCTCATCGGCAGAGAAGAACACCACCTTCGCCTGGGTACGCGGAGCCATGCCAGTGACGTAGTCATCGTCGGCATTGAGTACGGCCACACCGCCCTGCTCCGCAGCCGGCAGCGCTTCCACGAGCTCGCCCTTAGCCTGCGCGATTGCCTCGCGCGAGCCAAACTCACCAAGGTGCGCCGTGCCAACATTGAGCACCGCACCGATCGTCGGTGGCGCGATGCGCGCCAGGTGGGCCACATGCCCAATTCCGCGTGCGCTCATCTCCGCAACCAGGTACTTCGTCTCCGGAGTGCACTGCAGCACCGTGTACGGATGCCCAATTTCGTTATTAAACGACCCCTTCGGCGCCACCGTCGGACCGTCGGTACGCAGCAGCGTCGCCATCATGTCCTTCGTCGACGTCTTTCCCGCCGAACCCGTCACACCGACGACATGCAGCTGATCCTTCTTCAGCTCGTCGACGACGTAACGCGCCAACTTACCAAGCGCTTCCAGCACCGCCGCCCCGGAACCATCCGGATCGTGTGCAAATGCGTCGGCATTGGAGTCCTGCTTACCAAGGGGCTTGACGACGACCGCAGGTTGCCCAACATCTCGTGCCGCCAGTGCCATCGTCGCTCCAGCTGCCACAGCCTGATCGATGAAGTCGTGGCCGTCGACACGCGCGCCCGGTAGGGCGAGGAAGAGCGAGCCTTCGCGAATCTTTCGGGAATCGAATTCTGCGGGCTGAGTCACTGTGGCGTCATCATTGACGTGGGCGAGTTCACCTCCCACGATGTGAGCGATTTCCGCGGCGGTCAGGGCAATCATGATGTCTATAGTCCTTGTTGGTTAGAGTTCCAGGCGCCTAGTAAAGGATGATTTCTTGATTCTATTCGCTTACCGCGAATGGTTCGCGGTAGGCATGTCAGGTGGTGCGCTTCCTCAGCGATTTCAGCAATCTCAATCAGCGGATCCCTCCAGTCGCTGTGTGAGTGCTTCGGCCAGCTGCTCACGGTCATCGAACGGGTGAATCACGCCACCGATATCCTGGCCGGTTTCGTGTCCCTTGCCTGCCACCACGATGCTGTCGCCGCTGTGGGCAAGTTCGACGACACGGCGAATTGCCTGGCCGCGATCGCCGATTTCCTCAACAACCGTGTCAGAACTGGCCTTGCTGCTGGCAACCGCTTCCTTCGCACCGGCGACCACGGCCGCACGGATTTCAGAGGGCACCTCGGAGCGTGGATTGTCATCGGTGATGATGACGACATCGGCACCGCATGCAGCCTCAGCTCCCATAATTGGACGCTTGGCACTATCGCGGTCGCCACCGGCGCCGACGACAACCAGCACGCGACCTTCGGTCTGTGCACGCAAGGTGGCCAACACTTCAGCTACTGCGGCTGGCTTGTGGGCATAGTCCACCACAGCCAGGAAGTCCTGTCCGCGATCGATGCGCTCCATGCGGCCTGGCACACGCACCTGTGCCAGACCGCTCTTGGCCGCGTCATTGGCATGCCCAATCGCATCGAGCACAGCCCATGCGACTGCGGCATTGGCAACGTTGAAAGCACCCGGCAGAGGAACTTCCACCTCAACTGTGTCAGTGTTGTTTCGCGTTAGCTCCACATGCTGGACACCGTTAGTGGCGACAGTGGCTGCAGCGGCGTGCCATTCTGCAAAGACCTCGGCAGCTGGCGTCTTGTCGGTTACGCGATGCTGAGTATGGACAGTGGTGACTTGGACATCCGGGTCGCCGGCAGCGATATCTGCCATGCGGACACCCCAGTCGTCGTCGATGCACGCGACAGCCTTCGGTGCATGTGTCGGACCTTCAGGATCAAAGAGCTTGGCCTTGGCTTGGAAATACTCTTCCAAGGTCTTGTGGAAGTCCAGGTGATCCTGCGAGAGGTTGAGGAAACAGCCGACGTCGAAACTGACTCCGTCTACACGTCCCAACGACAGTGCGTGGGAAGAAACCTCCATGACAACGTGCGTCACACCCTCGGAGAGCATCTGGTGGAACAGGCGCTGGAGGGCTGGAGCCTCTGGGGTAGTCAGGCTCGACGGAACGGCACGGCCATTGATGCGCGTGCCGGTAGTACCAATGATGCCTGTCGAGCATCCAGCTGCCAGGAGCGCGCCCTCCAGCATGTAGGTCGTGGTGGTCTTGCCAGAGGTGCCGGTAACCCCAATGATGGTCAGTGAATCCGAGGGGTGATCGTAGATTTCTGCAGCAACGTGCCCCATGACGGCCCGGACATCGTCGACAACCAGGACTGGTCGAGTCTCCCCTGCTTCCCGCAGGATTTTCAGACCTTCCTCATCAGTCAGGATCGCTGTAGCAGCCGACTGCTGCGCGTAGCGCGCACCATGCGTGCGAGTACCTGGGACGGCAGCAAACATTCCGCCTTCAGGCACTTCGGCAGCGTTGAGTTCGATTGCGGCGATATCCGCTCCTGCCGCCGCGGATTCGGTAATGCCGTCAAGTCGGCCATGCGCGAGGTTACACAATTTCGCAAGGGTGGCGGTCATTGGCTGTTCCCTCTTTCAAGTCAGTCGTTGGTGTACAACAGGTTGGAAAAATTCAAGAGATTCACTTTGCAGAAACCAAAGTAATAAAAGTCTGTGTATTAGTGCTGTCGCGGTAACTTCATTGTGGTGGTGACCTCGTTACGGCTGCAGCAACAACTTGCCCTCGCGGGGTGGCGACGGCGGTACGTTGTAGCGGTTAAGCGCCCAAGCGGCGATGTCCTTAAACAGTGGGGCTGCTGACTGACCGCCGTCACCATGGACACCACGCTGGGGTTCGTCAAGCATAATGCCAATGACAAAACGGGGATCGTCGGCAGGCGCGATGCCTGCAAACGTGATGTGGTACTTGGAATTCGAGTACGCGCCGGTGTCGGGGTCAAACTTCTGCGCCGTACCTGTCTTGCCTGTGAGCGAGTATCCCTCAATACTATTGCCGGCCGCGGTACCCGACTGCTGCCCCGTGGGATCAGACTGCATAACGCCTTCAAACATAGCGCGCACAGTTTGGGCGGTCTCCGGGCTAACCACACGCACTGTTTCCGGGCGCTCTGTTGCCGTCTTCGTGCCGTCCGGGGAAATTGTCGAACGAATCATACGCGGCGGGATGCGCTCGCCATCGTTGGCGATTGCCTGGAAAACTCCTGTCATCTGCAGCAGTGTCATGGCCATACCCTGACCAATGGGCAGGTTCGCAAATGTACCGCCGGACCACTGCGGACGCTGTGGCACAAAGCCGGACGATTCACTGGGCAACTCGATACCCGTGGACTGCCCCAGCCCGAAGAGATGCAGCATCTCAGCGAAGCGGTCCTGACCCAAACGCTCTGCCAGCATTAGGGTGCCGACATTGGAGGACTTGCCGAATACACCGGTCGTCGTGAAAGCTTCCGTGCCGTGCTCCCATGCATCGCGCACGGTGACACCCGCCATATCAATCGTGCCCGGGACCTGCAGAACCTCATCCGGTGTGGTCTTGCCATCTTCGATAGCGGCCGCGGCGGTAATGATCTTTGCTACAGAGCCCGGCTCAAATGGGTTCGATACAGCGGAGTTTCCGATAGTGCGCCCCTCTTCGAGCTCGGCCCCCATATCCTTATTCGGGTTAGCCGTGTCCGCCTGCGCCATTGCAAGCACTTCGCCGGTCTTCGCGTCGAGCACGACTGCCGACGCATCCTTCGCTCCCGAGTTGGCCTTCGCCTGGTTGACCTGCTGCTGGACAAAGTACTGCATGTCGAGGTCCAGGGTCAGCTCGTAAGTCGTACCGTCCACAGCTGCGTGGACATCGCGCGTGGATCCCGGGATTGCCACACCGTTAGAGGCGATATCAATGGTCTTGCCACCGTTAATACCCTGCAAAGTGGCATCACGAGAGGCTTCAAAGCCGAACTGGCCGACGCCATCCATGCCAATCTTGCCGATGACGTTAGCCGCCGTCGCCCCATTCGGGTACTGGCGAATATCCTGACGCTCCGCCACCAGTTCCGGATACTTTTCCACGATGGCAGCGGCCTTGTCCGGGTCGACATTACGCACGAGCACCTCATAGGTGCTGTCCTCATTGCGCAGCTTCTCCAGAATGTCCTTCGAGCTCACCCGGGACGGCGCGCTCATCACCGAGTTCTCCTCGGTTTCGGGTTCCGCTTGACGACGGCGACTGCTTCCCGACTTCTCCGCGTCGATGTCGGCCACGTCGAGTAGCTTCGGCAAATCCTTGGCGATCTGCTCGAGGCGTTCATCGTAGGTAGCGACATCATCCGGGCGCTGCTTATGGGCGTCCCCAATCCACTTGCGCAAAGTGTTCGGGTGAACGGTAATACTGCGTGCCTCCATAGTGAAGGCAAGCTGAGCTCCGTTACGATCGAGAATCGCACCGCGCCGAGCTGCATCAACAACTTCCACCGTGCGCTGATTCTGCGCCGCCGCCGACAGGTCAGGACCTGCGACGAGCTGCACCCAAGCCAAACGGGAGACCAGCACTACAACTGCGATAGCGCCTATAAACTGCAGCCAGTTGCGACGTCGGATGAAGTCCTTATTACTAATGCGCATTTTTTCGCGCGGGGGCACGCTTCGGTTGGTTTTAGCATCGAGCCCCCGGCTGCGCTGACCATCCCGAACGCGACTTTGGCCTCTGCGCTCACGGGATGTAATTCGGTAAGCACGTTCGCCGAAGTCATACCCCCCTCCACGGTTGGGGTAGTCGTCTTCAGATCGAATCATGCGCTAGTGCTTTCTACTAAGTCGATTCTCCCGCGCGCGATAACGTTAGGCGGTATTCCCTGCCATCGCGAGTACTGAATTAATTAGTCTACAGTCGACTGACCAGAAACAGTGGAACCGCCAGAATATCGGACAGTTGGCCAGTTTGGCCCAGTTTGTTTTCTAAGTTCCTACGGTGCTGGAGCTGGCTCGGGTGCCGGAGCTTCCGGTGCTTCCGGCGCCGCGGCTGGCGCTTCTGGGGCTGGCGCTGGCGCTTCAGCCTCAGGCGCGGGTGCCGGAGCCGGCGCAGGTGCTGGTGCGGGCTCATGGTTCTGCGGCGCATACGGAGCGGTTGCCGGCAACCCGTTCGGACGTGGGTGCGCTTCCTCAATGGCCGGTGCCTGCATCCCCGGAACATTCTCGGTGTCCTTCGGGTTCGACGACGGCGCATGCGGAATATTCGGCGACTCGTTATTGAGGTCGACAATCTTCTGCTGCTTCTCATCGCCCGGTCGCACTTCCACGACCTTGCCTTCCGGATCGGTCGTCAAAACGGCAGGCTGCTCCGGATTGACCATGCCCTCTTCCACAGCACGCTGCGCGATAGCACCGGTTGACTTCATGTAAGCAACATCCCGCTCGAGCACCTCCAGCTGGTTACGCAGCTCCTTTTCCTTGGTCTGCGCAGCATCCAGCTGCAAGGATGTCGAGGTCGAAATACCCGACAGCCACATCGCCGCCACGATTCCGGCAACGACGAGAATGATCATCACGGCCGCACCGGCAAACTTGTGGTTATCCCTCGAGGACGTCGTAACGCGACGCCCACGCACCGAGATGACCTGCTGAGAACCTGTGCGCCCAAACCGCCGGCGCTGATAAAGATCCTGTTTCGTGCGGGCGCTGCGACCGCGCTGACGAGTCTTCGTCTTGGCACCGGCGACGGTTGCAGATGCGCCGCGGGAGGTGCGCCGGGTGGGGGCGTGCTCCGTGATTGTCGTTGCCATGCTCGAAAGTTCTCCCAGTACTTAGATCGTTAAGGGTGCGTTTGGTGCGGTTGAAAGGTTTGGGTCAATCGGCTCGAATCCGCTCGATACAGCGAACTCTCACCGGTGCGGCTCGGGGGTTGTCTTCGATCTCGCTTGCCGACGCCTTCTCCGCACCTCTCGTGATGAGAGCAAAGTGCGGTTCATGCCCCGGAAGCTCCATCGGGAGCCCCGGTGGGGTTGTCGACTTCACGCGCTCCGCAAAGTCCTTCTTGACGATGCGGTCTTCCAGACTCTGGTAGCTCATGAACACTGCACGCCCATCGACTGCGAGTGCATTGCAGACCTGTGGCAGTACATTTTCCAGAGCTTCAAGCTCACGATTTACCTCGATACGAAGAGCCTGAAACGTACGCTTGGCCGGGTGTCCGCCCTTGCGGCGAGATGCCGCCGGAATGGTTTCGTAGAGCAGCTCGACCAGACGACCGGAGGTCGTAAACGGTTCCTTCTCCCGCTCACGCAGGACTGCCGAGGCGATCTTGCCGGCGAAGCGCTCGTCGCCGTAAGTCGATAGGATGCGCGCGATATCACCGTGCGAATAGGTATTGAGCACATCCGCTGCGGTAATCCCCTGGCTTGCATCCATGCGCATGTCCAGCGGGGCGTCGACTCGGTAGGCGAATCCACGATTGACTTGGTCAAGCTGCATCGAGGAAACACCGAGATCGAAAAGCGCACCTGCAATGCCCTTCTCAGCGGCGCGGGCGAGAATGTCCTCCGCGCCACTTCCACCCGCGGCTGCAGAAATTTCACCACTGAGCACCTCGGCGAGCGAATCGAAACGCACACGGAACCCTACAAAGCGATCACCGAAGCGCGCGAGACGTTCTTCTGCCCCTCGCAATGCATTGTCATCGCGATCGAGTCCAACAACGCAGAGCTTCGGGAACTGCTCCAACAGGTATTCCGTGTGTCCACCGGCACCAAGAGTGCCGTCGACAACTACTGCGTCGTCACCCAGTGCCTCGATGCCCGGGCGCAACAAATCAGTTACTCGATGAAGCAAAACGGGGACATGACCAAACTCGCCGGACTTGCGATCATCCGCAGGTGCCGATCCGTTCATTTCCCCTCCTCACCGGGTATGTTCGCACTGGTCAGAGAATCTATCGAGTGTATTCCCGGTTTGCTTAACGACGAGTGCCGCGCCAGCAACCAGACCGCACCTCATGAGCACTACTGGGAATGCTGCTATCGGTGCTTAAAACAAAAAGCGGGGATGTTCACAGGGCCCCGCCTGACAGAACCTGGTATCGGGGAAGTACACCAGGGGCTATCAGGCAGAGTCCATGCGGACATTCCCTCTTTTCGGTTATTCCAAGCGGTTTATAAAACGCCGAACAGCGAGTCATCCTCACCTTCGGAGAAATCAGCTTCATGCTCCGCCTGGTAGGCCTCCCAGGACTCTTTGTCCCAGATCTCCAGAAAGTCAATAGAGCCGATAACCACGCACTCCTTGGAGAGATTCGCGTACCGACGGTGATCCATCGATAACGTGATTCGCCCCGAGCCATCAGGACGCTGCTCATCGGTGCTCGCCGCAAGATTTCGGATGAAAGCTCGCGCCTTGGCATTCGTACGAGAGGCCTTAGTAGCCCGCTGAGCTAATTTGACGAACTCCTCTTTCGGATACACCGCCAGAGAATGATCCTGCCCTTTAGTGACCATCAGGCCACCTGCGAGATCCTCACGGAACTTCGCTGGCAACGTCAGGCGCCCTTTGTCATCAAGCTTCGGCGTATAGGTGCCCAGAAACATGCGTCACTGGCCTCCTATCCCCGTGTCAACCTCAATGTCAACGCACAAACGCTTACCGAATTCAGGGATTTAGGCGTTGCCTTCAAGCAGAGCCGGAGGGCTGTGCTTTACCGCAGTGCCAAAATCTCGCCAAACTTTAAGCGCAAATCGGATATTCACTTCTGCAATGTTGACCAACCTCAATCAACATCACGCCCCACTTTACCCCACTATCTGCCACTATCAACACAAGAAGAAGAAAAATAGTCACAGAATCAGCGCAACCCCGCCGCCAGGACATCCACTTTAACCCAATTGACCTGGACTTTTAAAGAATCACCTCGACAATTAAAGCGCGAATAAAAAGTGGGGCACCCACCCGCAACCACGCCGATAACGACGCCACACCAACCACATTGTTAACAGAAAGCAGTTTACGCCCCACTACCCACCACTTACCTGCTAAAAACCATCCAGATTCAACCTGGTCGCCAGACTTAGCGCGTTGACCTGCAATTTTATGTCGCCAGAGCCAAACTTTCGGAGATACCAACAACGACCGCAGATAAGAATTCCTCCATCCCAATAGCTAAGTGGGGGAAAGTGGAGACTCGGGGTGGGGCAAAGTGGGTGAGATCTTGTGGAGACGATTCACGTCTAGAAAAACAAAAAAGTGAGAGCAAGCCATCGCTGGCTTGCCCTCACTTGTTAATTCTTGAGGCTTATCCCCTAACGCCCCTCGAAGCGGCCACGGAAACGCGATTCCAACGTGGAATCACCAGAGGAGCCACGGCTACCCGAGGTCCCTCGACGACTCTTTGCCGCCCCGGACTTAGTCTTTCCAAAGCTCAGCCCCGAAGCAGAACTAGCCTTCTCCTGCTTACCGGCGCCGGTCAGAGCCCAAACGCCGGAACCGAACATAAGGCCAAAGCCGGCAACCGATAACACAATGAACCAATTGCTCACAGAGAAAAGAGCGACGCCGCCAATCAACATCAGCAGACCGAGGAGCATGAGCGCAAAAACCTGGATGGAAAACCCACGAGGTGCGCTGTTTTCCTCCGGAAAGCTGAACGCATTTCCGGCCATCGTCGAACTAAATTTAGGATCCTCAGCGTAGAGTGCAGACTCGATTTCGTCGAGCATCCGCTGTTCGTGCTCAGATAGTCCCACAATTCCTCCATCGCCTACTTGAGCATTGCCCACCGCGATACTGGCGAGCCTTGACCCCTCAACTAACAATGCCGATACAACAAAGTTAATTACAGGCCACGTGCTGCTAACGCGGCGTCCGTTAGCTTCATTCTTACCCCTTCAACGGGCGACTCACCTCTATTGTTCCATGAATCCGAACAATCCCCCATTTATTTAGGAAAGCAACGCTCTAACACGCCCCCACCGGCTTACGCAGCTGCGGGCAGAACACCCAGCTCAGCCCGGACAGCCCCCAAGAATGCACAACTTAAATCCCACAACTCCTGCGCCCGCCGAGAGTCAATGCGACGCGAAATACCCAACCGGACTTCCTCACGCAGCGCGGTGAACTGCTCAAACTTGGTGACCCAGCTATCAAATTCGGGCTGCTCTTTCTTTAAACGCAACCAGGCACTCTGTGTTGCCGAACGACGACGCTTAACTACCGAGCCCGAACGAGCGCCCGAGCCAGAACCCCCAGCCACCGACACATCGTCGCGATTCAACAGCGCGCCTGCGCAACGCAGCGCCGCACAGTAGGAAAGCTCCAACATCTCATCAGAGCTGGCATTCCGAGCATTCGCTAGCAGAGCCTCTGCCCGCCCCAGCAGCTCCAGCGATTGCCTTGAGACACCGACCGGGGCGACCGAACCCGACTGCGAAATCGCCCTAAACTCCACCACGTTCGACCTTGCCACCACCCTGCTTCTCCTTTCACACAGCATTCACATGAGCACGGATTTTCCGCTTCTCCTTAGCGGGATTGACTGCAATCTATCCCCAAGCCCGGACTACGCCATGCGCACTTTCGCACACCTGTTCGACTCGATGTTATTGCAGTAATCTCACAACTAAGTTCGTCCAAGTCGCTAATCTGGTCACTGTGAAATACAGCGTGGTTCCGATGACAGCAGGAGACTTCAATCTCCGCCTGCAAGAAGCAGTGGCTCTCTACATCACCGCGATGCAGTACAACCCCGCAATCTTGCCCGGTCGTCTCCACGAATGGCAGAAGCAAACCACTCAACCCGGCTTCATGGCTGCTGCAGCCATAGCTCACCCCAAAGAGCTCTCCCCTGCCCAGGCTCTCCGCGACCCGCGCTGCAGGTTGGTTGGCATCGGCTACTGCCGTACAGGATTGGACACGCACTGGTGGTATCGCCAGGTAAGAGATGGACTGCTCATGGACGGGCGCTCGCTACCGGACGTCGTCAAGCTCTTGGGCAACTACGCCGAACTGTCTGAGATTCACATACACCCCAGCTTTCAGGGGCGGGGACTCGGTAAACGACTGCTCCGCGAGTTGGTCGATTCCCGCCCAGAGACGCGAGTTCTGTTGTCAACCCCGGAATACCCGAATGAGGCCAATAGGGCATGGCAGCTCTACCGCCAATTTGGTTTCAAGGATGTTTTAAGGAACTTTTATTTCACAGGGGACTCCCGTCCCTTCGCAGTTCTAGGAGTAGATCTTCCCCGTGACATCATCACCGAGTGAACCTTCCACACCACGTCGACGGCTTTCGCCTCTGCGCATTGCCACAGCAATGGCCGGAATTGCCGCCATCTTGCCGCTCAGCGGCTGCTTTGACGCACAGGCTGGCATTACCATTTCCGGCGACGACAGGGTCTCGGGCACAATTCACGTAACACCCACGGAGGAAGTCCGTTCCCAATTTGAGCAGTGGCAAGTACCGGAAGATCTCTCCGACCGCGTCTCGCAGGGAGTAATCGACTCCTCCACAGGAAAGATGGAAGTCTCGTTCAACGAGCTGCACTTCATTGAACTCACCGATACGCTCCGACAGCTTTCCGACGATCGCGTAGACATCGACCTAGACCGTACCGGTGGCGGCAAGATTTCGATGAACGGCCACATGGATTTGACTCACCTGCCCGGCGCGAAGGTTGATTTCGTCGTCGCGTTCCCGGAGCAGGTTACTGACTCCAATGGCCGCCAGACCGAACCGAACAAGGTGGAATGGCAGCTCGCCAGTGGCGAGAACCATAATGTATGGGCTTCGTCGCCGGCTGGATCCACCAAGCGGAATCAATTCCTATTATTTGCCGGTGTGACCACAGCCGCCGGTGTCCTAGCCTCAGTGCTAGGTGTCCTGTGGGCGCGAAGAGTTCGCGACATGCAGGACTTTTAGCAATTAAAAACCGCCGCGCAGCATATCCTGGCCGGTGCCCCATTCGGGCGCCATGCCGAGGTTGTGCAAAACTTCCTGGGAGGCGCGAGCGAAGTTCATAGTCATAAAGTGCAGCCCCGGCACGCCTTCGGCGATGAGCCGCTCTGCCATGTTGGTCGAAAACTCGATACCAATCTTGCGAATCTCATCTTTATTGGCCTGCTCGTCACCATCTGCTGCCTTAATCAGGCGTTCCTCCAAATCGGATGACAACTGTGCCCCGGAGAGCTCAACCTGCCTGCGCACTGAGCGCAGCGATGTAATCGGCATCAGCCCCGGAATGATGGGCTTGGCACCGTGCACTGGGTCGGCTTCCACCAGGCGGTCTCGAAGGCGTAAGTAGTGCTCAATATCGAAGAACATCTGCGTAATCGAGTATTCGGCTCCCGCGCGCAGCTTGGCCAGCGTGTACTGCGTATCATGGTCCAAATCCGGCGAGCGGTAGTGTCCTTCCGGAAACGACGCAATGCCGATTTCAAACTTCTCGAACTCCGGCTCGGCCTTAATCAGCTCAATCAGCTCGCTGGCGTAGTGCAGACCGCCCTCGGTCTCCACCCAAGGACCAAGCGGGTCTCCCGGTGGGTCACCACGCAGAACAAGCAGATTCGTCAGCCCCGCGCTGAGATAAGAGCGCAGGATTTCCCGCAGCTCGTCGACAGTGTGCTCTACCAATGTCAGGTGCACAAGCGTTGTAAGCGGCTGCCTCGAAACGCGCTGGGCGATTCGCAGGGTGCGGTCGCGGCTAGAACCACCGGCGCCGTAGGTCACGGATGCAAAGGAGGCACCAAGATCATGGAAAGCCTCAGCTGCTCGAAGAAGACGTTCCTCGGCGGCGTCGTCACGCGGGGGCATGAACTCGACCGAGAAGGGAATACTGCCCGCGCTCGGCATTGAAAGCGCCTGGCGGATTGTCACTTGGCGGCCTGGCGACGGTGGCATTGTTGAGGACATAGTCACTCATACTAAGCGGTGTCCTATTCTTGAGTCAGCATTACCCGTCATCGACGAGAGGCTCACATGAGCGAAGAACTGGATTTGGCCGCGCTGCAGCCCCGCGAAGTACCAGCTGCTGTTACCAAAACGCTGGAGAACTACCTCAAAAGCCGTGGCGACGATGTCGCGTCGGTCGATGCGGTGTACACCGAGGCCATAGATTCGCTCCATTCCTTCGTCCTCAATGGGGGCAAGCGCGTGCGTCCAGCCTTCGCCTGGCAGGGGTGGTTGGGAGCAGGCGGCCTCGAAGGCCGTTTCTCCCCAGCCGAGGATTCCCAGGCTGTGATGAACGCGGTGAGCGCCCTGGAACTCATTCAAGCCTGTGCACTCATTCATGACGACATCATCGATGACGCTGATACGCGCCGTGGCGCACCGACTATCCACAAGGTATTCGAGGCCAAGCACGAGGCCAATAGCTGGAATGGAGCCGCCGACCGCTTCGGTATTTCGGCCGCAATCCTCATTGGCGATGTTGCTCTGACCTGGGCTGATGACATGATGCACTCTTCAGGCCTCAGCTCGGAGGCGCTAACCCGCGCACTTGTCCCCTGGCGGGCGATGCGCACTGAAGTACTTGGCGGCCAACTGCTCGATATCACGGCCGAAGCCAGCCGGGACAGTCGCGTCGAGACCGCTGAGAAAATCAATCTGTTCAAGACCGCCGCCTACACCATCGAGCGGCCGCTCCACATTGGTGCTGCGATTGCCGGCGCCCCAGCGGAATTGGTTGAGGCCTACCGCAGCTTCGGCCGCGATATCGGTGTGGCATTCCAGCTCCGCGACGATCAGCTGGGTGTTTTCGGCGATCCCGAAGTCACGGGCAAGCCTGCCGGCGATGACCTCCGCGAGGGCAAGCGAACCGTACTGGTCGGCCAGGCTTTAAGCCTCTACCTCGATTCCGCACCTGAAAAGGCCCGCTTTATCGATGAACGCCTGGGAGCGGTCTCGTCTGCTGCAGATATTGATGAGCTACGAAATCTCATCGCTGATTCCGGCGCTGCCGATGCCGTCGAACGTGAAATTGACCGCCTGACCAGCCGCGCTTTCTCCACTATCGAGAATGCCGACCTGCCTGCAACGTCGCGCGAGAACCTCATTGCTATGGGCGTTCGCGCCACCGCTCGTCAGCATTAGACCAGGTGTTGCGTAGTCATGCCCGCTGCTTCCCCCACTCGTGCCCCCATTAATTCCCCGCGTCTGCGACGTGCGGTCACTCGTCCTCATAAGGGCTCCAAACCACGACTGACCATCATCGGCGCAGGCCTGTCCGGACTTACCGCCGCGCTCTACGCCATCGCCGATGGCTACGATGTCACCGTTGTCGAGCGGGGAAGTTTCGTCGGCGGACGCTGCGCCAGTGAACCCATCACAGTCGATATCGACGAGCAATCGCTCACCGCAGTCTTCGACACTGGCGCAACTGTATGGACCATGCCCTCGCTTGTCGACGATGCCCTCGCCGCCGTCGGCCTCTACGCGCGCGATATCGACCCGGGTTTTTCGGCCTCCCCAATCACGCCCACCTACCGTGCGGAATTTGCCACCCGCGGCGGACTCGACGTGTTTTCCAACGAAGACATGATGGCCGATGAACTCGCGCGCTTCGGTGCCTCTGACTCCACCGTCGCCGGTTACCGCAAACTTCGCACGTGGCTGCAAACTCTCTTCAATGCCTGCTTCGACAACTTCATGTCCCGCAGCTTTGACCGCGTTACGGACCTATTCACCGGGCCCGGCGCGCTTCGCGACCTCACTACGCTCCTCCGACTCGGTGCCTTCGGCGCCCTCGAACCTAAGATTCGTGCCTTCCTCGGAGATAATGATCTCGCTCGCGTTTTCAGCTTCCAGGCGCTTTACGCAGGTGTGCCTCCCGCTAAGGCCCGTGCGGTCTACGGCTGCATTTCCCACATGGATACCTCGATGGGGGTTTACTATCCGCACTCCCCCGCATTTGGTTCGGGTATAGGCGCCGTCAGCGAGTTGCTCGCCGAGGCCGTCCGTCGAGCTGGCGGAACCATCGACTTCGGCGTTGATGTCACTGGGCTGAAAGTTGACGAAGCAGGCTTTGTCTCCGCCATCACCACGGCAACTGGCGAGCGTCCCACCGATGCCGTCATCGCTACGACCGATTTACCTGTGGTGCAGAGCTGGCTTCACGACGCGGCTACCTCTGCCGCCGGTAGCTCATCGAAGCGGCGAGGCCTTCGGAGCGTCGTAAAGCGGACGGGAGCGCGACGGTTGTTCCCAGTTCGATTTTCTCCATCGGCGGTGGTGGCGCACGGGCTGATTCCGGTTTCGGAGACTGCGACGTGGCCGAAGCGGCATCACCTGATTTCGTTTGGCGAAAAGTGGAACGAAACCTTTGAGGAGATCTCGTCACCGCGCCATGGAAAGCTAATGTCGGACCCATCATTGCTGGTCACCCGGCCTGCGGTGAGCGCGCCGGAGCGTATTGTCACAGATGCGAACGGCGTGCAGTGGGAGCCCGTCAGTGTGCTCGCGCCGTGCCCCAACTTGCAGTCGGCCAATCTGATCTGGTCACGAATCGGTGGGGACTACGTTGCGAAAATAACCGCTGAGCTGGAGCGGCGCGGACTGACCGGGATTTCTACGAAGTGGCGAGTCGGTCGGATCGATACCCCTCAGCAGTGGCAAGAACGCGACATGGGCGTTGGCTCGCCGTTTGGGCTGGCGCATCTGTTCCGACAGACGGGGCCGTTCCGTCCCCGCAACTTCTCTCCGAAGATGCCAAAGAATCTGACGCTGGCGGGATCGACGACGGTGCCGGGGGTTGGCGTGCCGACGGTCATGATTTCGGGACGACTTGCGGCACAGCGGTTTGAAACGCCTTAGCTCATGAATGTCTCCCGGATGTCTGCCGGTGGTCACTGACCAACTAGGATTAATGCATCAGCAATGTATCGATTGTTTAGGTTGACATGAATTTATCGCGGAGTGCTCAGCTGGGTGTCTACGGTGGCATCCTCATTGCTCTGGGCTCCTACGGTTCCGGTGCGAATCGCTACCGTGGCGGCCTTGTCCACGCTCTGGGACTCGACTGGATCACCTACGGTCACGGTCAGATTTTCTGTGAGATTGTGATTTGGGTAGGTATCGCCCTGCTGCTTATCTCGTGGCTGCGCATCGGGCGGGAACTGCTGTTCTCGAAGGGGACCACCCGGGACATTGTGGCCGGTTCTGCCCATGCTGGCGACGCAGCAGACGCTGCGGTTCCAGCGAACGCTGGCGGCGATGAGTCCACGTTGCGTCGGTTCAATTCAATCCTGTTGGCCTGGGCAATTCCCCTCGCGCTGGCCGCACCGCTGTTCTCTCGCGATGTCTATTCGTATCTCATGCAGGGCGCGATGGTCCGCGATGGGTTTGATCCCTACACCGAGGGAGCTGCAGCTAATCCAGGGCCGATGCTGCTGGAGGTATCCGCAGATTGGCGGAATACCACCACCCCGTATGGCCCGCTGCATCTGGGAATTGGCGAGGTCATCACGCGGATTGTCGGCGACAACATCACCGTCGGCGTGATTCTCTACCGCATTGTGTGTCTGCTGGGCTTCGCCGCCATTGTCTGGTCGATCCCGCGAATCGCCCGGGAGCTTGGAGCAAATCCGGCTTTCGCACAGTGGCTCGGTGTGCTCAATCCACTGGTGCTACTGCATCTGATTGCGGGTATGCACAACGAGGCACTGATGGTCGGATTGGTCAGCCTGGCACTAGTCGCCGCACTGCACATGGAGCACATGCGGGGCGGCCTAGTCGCTGCTGTCCTCATCGGAATCGGCGTCGCGCTGAAAGCCACCGCTGTCCTGGCGCTGCCCTTCGTCGTGTGGATTGTGTTGACCAGGCGCGAGCCCATCGCCACGGTTCAAGAGATGCTGCGCAAGATTCCGGCGATTGCCGGTGTGGGCATCGTGTTGGTCGCAGTCTGCGTCGGCACGCTTGCAGTGGTGACGTGGCTGACCGGCTCGAGCTGGGGCTGGATTTCCGAGATCAGTGGCAATACCAAGGTGATTAACCCCCTGGCAGCACCGTCAGCGGTCGCTGGTGTGATCTCGGGCGTCATGGCGTGGTTCAACGACGACATCGGTTTCAATGTCATCGTCAGCCACACACGCGTGGTCTCCTCTATCATCATGCTGGTGGGACTCGTGATCTCCTGGTTCTACTTCCGAGCCACCCCTCGTAACAATGTCGCTGGCATGATTGCCGCCTACGTGGTGGCCTGCGTATTTAATGCCGTGGCACTTCCCTGGTACTACGCCAGCTTATTGACTCCCATGGGAACGATTCGCCCGCCACGATGGGTGGTTCAAGGCACCGTGTTGTTCACATTCATCCTGTCGCTGTCCTTCGCCGGCGGCGGCAATCACCGCTTCTACGACGTGCCCTGGATGGTTATCATTACCGTTCTCGGCTGGCTGGCCGTCGGCTGGCTGACCACTGGAAAATTCAGCTGGAAGTACCCGTGGCGCGACGATAAAACCGCCGCAGACACGGATTCCACGGTGGCACCCCTGTCGCGGTCAACCGAGGTCGCATAGTTGTCCATGCCCACCCCACAGCCTCTCTCGACCATCGCGCTGCCACAGTCCTACGAGCTCTGCCGCGATATTATGGCCTCCCACGGTCGCACGTATTCCCTGGCCACGCGACTATTGGCACCCCGCCAACAGCGTGCGGTGTGGTCTCTCTACGCCTGGGCACGCATCGTCGATGACTACGTCGACTGCCCCGCCGACGCCGACCGCTCCCCCACGCACATCGAAGCCACGGTCACACGTTTAAGCGAGCTTTTCCACTCAGCTGTCGTCATCGGTTCGCTTGACGACGTCCACCGCGACCGCGACCGTGCCGTCATCTCGGCGGCCGCACAGACTTTTCGCGACTACGACATCGATCCACAGCTCTCTGCGGACTTTGTTCACTCCATGTTGATGGACGTGCCCGACACATCGTGCCACATTGCGCATTTTGAAACATGGGAGCAACTCGACTCGTATATGTGGGGCTCCGCAGCAGTCATCGGCCTTGAGATGATGCCCATCCTAGGCACCCGCGCAGGGGTCTCCCGCGAGGAAGCCACTCCCTACGCAGAGCTCCTGGGAAAAGCCTTTCAGGTGACGAATTTCCTCCGCGACATCGCCGAGGATTTTCGCCGTGGCCGTATTTACCTACCACTGAATGAGTGGGAGGCCTTCGGAGTGGGTACCGAGGAGATCGGCTACTGTGCCGCCACGGGACAGACGACCCCGGCGGTACGTCAGGCATTGGCCTTCTTCATCGCTCGCAACCGCGCACTCTATGCCGAAGCCAGCAGCGGCGTGGACATGTTAGAGGTGCCAGGGCGTCAGGCTATCCGTGCCGCGGAGATTCTCTACTCAGACATTCTCGGCGAAATTGAGCGCATGAACTACAACGTCTTTGCGCAACGCGCTCAAGTGGGACGCGCTCGAAAAGCAAAAATCGCCCTCCCGCTGCTTTTCACAGCAGTGGCCGGGCGATTACGACAGGAGCTATCGCGGGCGTAGGACGGCGGGCGTAGGACGCCGTCCGGGTCTTTACAACGCCATAGCCTGTGCGCGGCGCATTACTTCGCGTGCAAGGTGACCGTGCAGGGCGTCCACCGGACGTCCAGGCAGAGATTCATCTTCGGTGAATAGCCACTCCAGCGTTTCTTCTCGCGTGTAGCCGCCGTCGGCAAGCAATGCGAGTGCGCCAGGTACAAAACGCGCGACCTCATCATCTTCAAAGAAGCGGGCGGGAATTTGTGCAATGCCGTCGCGGTGGACTGCAATAAGGCGACCCTCCTGCAGCAACGCGTGAATTCGGGTGACGGTGACGCCAATGAGGTCAGCGGCATCGGGCAGCGCAAGAGTGGGTTCGTCGGCGCTCAGGACATCGTGGCAAGTTGGAATCTTTCTCACACTGGTCACTTTAGCGCGTTGGCCTTGCAGTAGGTACGTCCCCATATACTTATTAGAAGCAACTGATTGGAACAGGGAAGGCTGGTTTATGTCGCAGCTTGTCGAGGGGCAGATTCTCGATGGTCGCTACCGCATCGGAGCCACCATCGCACACGGTGGCATGAGCACCGTGTACTGCGCCACCGATTTGCGGCTCGATCGCAGGGTGGCCGCAAAGGTCATGGATCCGCGTTTTGTCGACGACGAGTCTTTCCGCATCCGCTTCGAACGTGAGGCCCGCGCGGTCGCGCACCTCAATGACGAGTCGCTCGTCAACGTCTACGACCAGGGCACGGACCCGGCGGGGCATGTTTTCCTCATTATGGAATTCGTCGACGGTGGGACCCTCCGCGAGCTGCTCCGTCAGCGCGGTCCGATGCCTCCGCATGCAGCTGCCGTCGTAATGCGCTCGGTTCTGCGCGCCCTATCGGTGGCGCATTCCCGCGGCATGGTGCACCGCGATATCAAGCCGGAAAATGTGCTGATTGCCTCGGACGGGCGAGTGAAGCTGGCGGACTTCGGTCTAGTGCGCGCGGCCGCTGATGCCAAGGTGACCTCTAACTCGGTCATCGTCGGAACCGTCGCTTATCTGGCTCCGGAGCAGGTCACGGGTGAATCCATCTCCCCTGCCTCCGATGCGTATGCGGCGGGTATTTTGCTCTTTGAGCTGCTTACCGGCACGACGCCATTCATCGCCGATTCTTCGCTGGGCGTTGCCATGAAGCGTTTGAACGAAGATGTCCCGCCACCTTCGGAGCTCATCGACGGCGTTCCTGAGGAGTTCGACGAGTTGGTCGCCCACGCTTGTTCCCGCAGGCCGGAGGATCGGTTTGAGACGGCCGAGGAATTCGGTGACGCACTCGAAGACATTGCGGACAAACTCGCGCTGCCACCATTCCGCGTGCCGTCGCCCGTCAATTCAGCAGCCGCCAACGCTGCCGCCATGGAGGGGCTCACAGAGGACTTCCACCGACCGGGCAACGACCATTTCGATGACAGACACGGCACCGCAGAGACGGCACCCGAGCGCTTCGGTCACGACGGCTATGGCTTCTCGACGGACGCACCCGGTAGCCCCGTTTCTTCCCGACCACCGGGACCGCCAAACGTTTTCGATGATTTCGACGACCCGAATGCTCCGGAATATCCGCTGCCGCCGGACACTCAGGGTCCACAGCACCCACAGCATCCGCAGCCGCGATCTGCTCAGACTCAGACGCCTAAGAGCCGTCGAGCTACCCGACAGCGGACGCGCCGTGGATGTGCATTGTGGCTGATTATCGCCCTGGTTGCCACGTTGGGCATGGGGCTTGGCGCGTGGTGGCTGGGCTCTGGCCGCTATGGCGAAGTGCCCTCTATCACTGGGCTGTCGCAGCCACAGGCGATGACCGCAATCAGTGAGGCGGGCTTTGAACCGGTGGTTGATGAGCGCTACGACAACGATGTCGCAGTGTCCCAGATTATTGGCTCGGACCCCCTAGCTGGAGCGCGGGTTGTCCGCGGTGATGATGTTCGCGTACTGGTCAGTCTCGGCCGCCCGACTGTGCCCGCATATCCCGCGAACCACTCAAAGGAAGTGTTCAGCGCTGCCCTAGCTAAGCGGACGTTGAAAGAAGAGGTCGGAGACCCCGTCTTTTCCGATGATGTCTCCACCGGCGGCTTGGTATATGCGGTTCCTGCTCCAGGACAGACCGTCGAAGTTGGCTCAGTTGTGACTGTGCATTACTCCAAGGGGCCAGCACCGGTGAAGGTGCCAAAGATCGTGGGGCTTCAAGAGGATGAAGCTCGTGAGCTGTTGAGCAAGGCCGGGCTGGAAGTCCGGGAGGTATCGGCGGAGTTTTCCTCCTCTGCTGAGCCGGAAGAGGTTCTTTCCGTGTCTCCTGAGGAAGGCACTGGCCTCGAACGCGGTAGTTCTGTGACGTTGACCATTAACAACGGCATCGAAGTGCCCAATGTAGTGGGCAAGTCGGAGGATACTGCTCGTCAAATTCTGCAGCGCGAGGGCATTGAGGTAAGCGAAGTAAAGGACGCGTCCTCCTCCTCGCGCGACTACGGCCGTGTTGACGCAGTCTCACCAAGTGCAGGTCGTCTGGTTAACCCCAATGATGCGACTGTCACGCTGACCGTGTCCAGAGCAGTGAAGGTTCCGCAGCTGCTGGGTAAAACTGTTGCGCAGGCACGTCGTGAAGCGGAGAAACAGCATCTTCAGCTCGACATCGACGGCTCTGCGAACGATGACGATCGCATCGTATTGCAGTCACCCCGACCGGGCGCTAAGGCCACGGCGGGTGACAGCATTTCGGTCAGCACTCTGTAAAAAAGTGCGGCGCTCTACTGAGTGCGGTGCTGCACTAGCTGGGCTAGTTGTACCTAGCTGAGCTGGTTGCAACTAGTTGCGCAGCATCTCGGCAACCAGGAAGGCCAGCTCCAGCGACTGCTGAGTGTTCAAACGCGGGTCGCAGGCGGATGCGTAACGGCCTGGCAGATCGACATCGGAAATGTCCTGCGCGCCACCGAGGCACTCAGTGACATCTTCGCCGGTCAGCTCCACGTGGATACCACCCGGGTGCGAGCCGATCGAGCGGTGCACCTCGAAGAAGCCCTGAACTTCGTCGACAATGCGGTCGAAATGGCGGGTCTTGTAACCATTGGAGGCCGAGTAAGTGTTGCCGTGCATCGGGTCGCACTGCCAAATGACCTTGTGACCAGAAGCTTCCACAGCCTCAACGATGGGAGGCAGCACGGAGCGAACCTTGTCATTGCCCAGACGCGAAGTCAGGGTCAGGCGACCTGGCTGGAAGAACGGGTCGAGCTTGTCGGCGTAAGCGACAGCCTCCTCCGGCGTGGTGGTCGGGCCAATCTTCACACCGACGGGGTTGCCAATCATGGCAGCCAGGTTGATGTGGAAGTCCTCAATGCCACGGGTGCGCTCACCAATCCACAGCTGATGCGCGGAGAGATTGAACAGCTCCTGGTTGCCATCGTTTTCAGAAAGGCGCAGCATAGCGCGCTCGTAGTCAACAACCAGCGCCTCATGCGAGCAGTAAATCTGCGCGGTCTGCAGGTTCGAGTCCGCAACACCACAGGCAGCCATGAACTGCAGTGCGTGATCAATCTCGCGTGCCAGGTCCTCGTAGCGGGCGCCAGCCGGCGAGTTGCTGACGAACTCACGGTTCCACTCGTGCAGACGGTGCAGGTCAGCGGTGCCCGAACCTGTCAGTGCACGTACCAGGTTCATCGCCGCAGAGGCATTGGCGTAAGCACGCACCATTCGAGCTGGGTCGTGAACTCGAGCTTCTTCGGTCGGCTCAACGCCGTTGACCATGTCACCGCGGTAGCTAAGCAAACCGTCGCCGTCGATATCCTTCGAGCGCGGCTTGGCGTACTGACCAGCGATACGAGCCATCTTTACGACCGGGGTGGATGCGCCGTAGGTCAGCACAACGGCCATCTGCAGCAAGGTCTTCACATTGGCGCGAATGTGCGGCTCAGTATTGGACTCAAAGGTCTCCGCACAATCGCCACCCTGCAACAGGAAGGCCTTACCATTAGCGACGTCGGCAAGCTCCTGACGAAGCTTACGAACCTCAGGCGCGACCACAATTGGCGGCACCGATTCGAGAATGCGACGCACGTTTGCAGCGGCGCGGGCATCCCAGCTTGGCTGCTGTAGGGCTTGGCGGGATACGACATCAGCAAAACGCTCAGCCATGTCGCCGGGAAGCGGTGGCAGATCGGGCAGGTCATCTACAGGGAGATCAATAGTCCAACTCACAGAAGTTCATTGTAGTGCCCCTGCCAGAAGGGTGTTAGTCAGGTCACCAAATATTCGAATTCCGCTGCTTAATCGAGCGGCAATTTCTGTGCAATCTTTTGAAACTTCAGCAGATTGTGCTGGGCATCTGCCAGCGCGTCGTGCTTACCTGCAGTCTGTTTCGGCAACCGTGGCTTACCCGCCATCTCCCAGTACTGCTTGAGTTCACGGGTATAACGTGGCATGAACTGCGGCAGCTTGGTCATATCACCCCAAAGCTGCACCAACGCAATGTGATCGTAGGCGCCTACCCAAGCCCACAGCTCTGGGCTGCCCGTACCGGGTTCGGTGAAAAATGCCAGCAGTTCCTCGCGGATCGTGTCCCGGTTCTTCCACAGCGGAGATGAGGGGTTGGGCAGCTGATTGAGCACATTGGCCCGAACCCACGGCCCGGCCTTGCTCTCATTGAACTCGGTAGACACCGCGTAGTACTCGCGGCCGTCCTCAGCTACGACACCGATGGAGACAAGATCAATAGTCTTGCCGTCTTCAATAAACTCGGTGTCATAAAAATAACGCACGGTGTGGAATCCTCTCCAGCCTCGGCCTCGCGTCGGCTACCTCGCGACCAAAAGACCGTGGAGCCCTACCGAGCAAATCTTACCCATGCACCGAATCGCCATAGGAAGTGTGCAGCCCCACTGTCGCGAAAACTATCTGCGCCTAATTATTCTAGCGAGCGCGTCGGAACCAGCGACGAGGGGTCGGCTTCGGCCCCGGAGCCGGAGTAGTGAGCTCTCCACCCGGTTCGGTTCCCGCTGGATAGCCGGTGCCGGCCTCCAAGGACTTCTTCACATCAGTCGCGTAAGCATCGACATATTCCTGACCCGAAAGCTTCTGAATTTCCTTAATCAGGTCATCCGTCAGCGCCCTGGCCGCTTCATACTCATCGCTGTACTTGGCTTTGTACTCCGACGGATCAATCGGATCGCCGATAATCGTTCCGACCTTCACCGGACGAGGAATCCACGAACCAATCGGGTTGGCCTTCTCCGTATCAATCATCGCCATTGGGAACACCGGCACACCGGACTCCAGCGCTACACGTGCCGCACCAGTTTTACCGCGGTACAGTCGACCATCCGGACTACGGGTGCCTTCCAAGGAAATGCCCAGCAGGTCACCGCGTGACAGCACCTTCAAGCCTGCGTTCAGCGCATCGCGAGCTGCATCACCAGAGGTACGGTCAATCGGCACCTGCCCCACCGAGGAGAAGAAGAACTTCTGGATACCGCCGACAAAGCCCGGCGTGGTGAAGTACTCCGCCTTCGCCAGGAACGTCAGCTGACGACGGCAGACCAGTGGGAAGAAAAAGTGATCCATCACAGCAAGGTGGTTCGACGCCATCAGCGCTGGACCTTCCTGAGGAATCTTCTCACCACCGATGTAGTACGGGCGATTATAGATCCGCAGCCAAGGGCCAATGAGGATGTACTTAAAGAACTTGTACCAGCGATTATTCACAGTTTAAAACTATACAGGTTCAGTTGGTCCGACGATCCATCTCCGCAGCCATTCCCCCACCTTTTCGCGGGCGAATTCCCCTGCAATCCCCCAATTGACGCTTTACGACGATGTCGCACCCTCGGCAGCCACAACGCTGCGCGCAATATCCGCCGCACCGATCAACCCAGCATCCGCACCTAGTTCAGCGACCCGCACATCCGCTACCGGACGATAGCCAGCGCCGGTGAGATTGCGGGCAAACTCGGCCTTGGCCTTGTCCAGGTATAGATCAGACGCCGAGGCAACACCGCCACCGATAACAATCAATTCCGGATCAAAGACATCGCCCACCATCGACAGGCCACGCCCCAGCCAGGTAGCAAAGTCATCAATCGCAGCTAGAGCCAATTCATCCCCCTGGCGAGCAGCCGAGACGACATCGGTACCAGTTACCGAGCCGGCCACGAGCCCGTCGGTAAGCCGCGAGAAGTAGCGACCGGATTCAGAGAGTTCCTGAGCGGTGGTAACCAACGCCGTACCCGAGCAGTAACGCTCCAAGCAACCACGCTTTCCGCAGGAGCAGGGACGACCATCCGGCACAACGGTGAGGTGGCCGAATTCCGGCGCCGTGCCGTACGCGCCACGGTAAATCTCACCCCCCTGCATCATCGCGCCGCCGATTCCCGTACCCAGCGCAAACAGCACCCAATTATCCGCACCGCGAGCCGCACCAAAGCGATACTCACCCCAGGCGGCCGAGTTAGCATCGTGCTCAAGCTGCAGCGGACATGGGAGAAGCAAGGATAAACGCTTGACGACGTTCGCATCGCGCCACGGCAGATGCGGGGCAAAACGAACCGTCTGGCGGTCAGAATCCAAAAAACCAGCTACAGCTAAACCGATGGCGCTGACATCTGGAAAGCGTTCAACCAAGCGCTCGGATGTCTGGACAATGCCACGTTCAATGGCATCCACACTGCCGTCAGAACTAGTCTGAACTCGATACAGCACCTGCCCATCAGCGCTGACCACTGCAGCGCGCAGGTTTGTTCCACCAATATCAAAACCGATAGCCGGGCGATCAGCGGCGTCGGACTCGTCTGAGCTCGGATGAATCGGAATATCGGTGGACATAACAGTTGATTATAAAGGGATTGCGCAGGTTCGGAGAATTCGGCGAGCCCGAGCAGCCATGACCTCCCAGGTCCACGACTGCACAACATGCTCCCGACCACAGGCTCCCATCGCCGCCGCGCGCTCCGGATTATCCAAAATCTCAACCAGCCCGGTGGCGACGCTGCGCTTCGAGGCCCCGTCGACAACGATGCCAGTTTCGCCATCGATAACTGTCTCCGGGGCGCCACCAGACTTGCCAGCTATGACAGGGACACCGCAGGCCTGTGCTTCCAAGTAGACAATGCCGAGGCCTTCTACATCGAGGCCACGTCCGCGGGTTCGGGCGGGCATGGCAAAAATGCTGGCCGCATTGTAATAGGCGGGGAGGTCATCATAAGAGACCTTGCCGGCAAAAATAACCTGCTCGGAGACCCCGAGCTTTACTGCCAGCTTTTTCAATTCTCGGTTCAACGGACCAACGCCCACGATCAGCAACCTGGCATCCGGGTGCTGCTCAAGAACCTTAGGCATGCTGCGAATCAGCATATCTTGGCCTTTTCGGCGCACTAGCCGAGAAATACAGACGATAAGCGGCTGGGACTCACCGATTCCGTGGTGCTGCCGGATCTTCTGTCCCGCCTCGGGGTCCGGGGAAAATCGCTCGATATCGACACCGGAAGGCAGGCGTTCAAATGCTGTTTGCGGACCAAAGGCTGCCGCAAATCGACCACGGGTGTAGCGGGAAATATAGGTCACAACATCGGAGCTCTTACCAATGCGCCTCAGCATCTGGCGGGCCAATGGCAGCATCGACCAGCCCACTTCATGTCCGTGAGTGGTAGCAACGATGCGGGTGGCACCTGCGCGACGGCATGCGTCGGCAAGCAAACCAAGTGGCGCGGCGGCACCAAACCATACGGTGTCAATGCGTTCGGTGCGAATAATCTGAGCGGCGCGACGAGCTACGTGCGGCAGTGGCAGCAGCACGGAATCACGCATGCGATAAACACGGTACGGTAGCGACTCGTCGTAGGCGCGGAGCTTTTCTTCGGGGGCTCGCGAGGACGCGAGGACTACGAGGTTCTCCGGATCCAAACGAGCACAGAAATCACGCAGGTAGGACTCGATTCCACCATCGCGAGGCGGGAAGTCATTCGTAATGAGCAGTACGCGCGCAGACATGGAGCCGAGTTTATCTACCTTGACTAAAAGGACGCGAGGTCACCTGCCGCTAGTTAGAAGCGGACAGCGCCTTGGTACGGGCCACCTTGGTCGATGGAAACGACCTGGACTGGAATACCGTAGTCGGAAGCATGGACAATCTGACCATTGCCGATGTACATGCCCACGTGCGTGATTCCCGGGTAGTAACCGATGATGTCGCCCGGCTGCAGCTGGTCGCGGCTCACCGGAGTACCACCGGCGAGCTGTGCCTGCGAGGTCCGCGGGATGGACTTACCAATCTGCTGGTACGCCCAGTACATCAGGCCGGAGCAGTCGAATGCGGAGGGACCAGCAGCTCCCCACGAGTACGGGGAACCCAGCTTCGACATCGCGGCATCAACTGCGGCGGAAGATCCGAGCAGTTTGTCCAACCCTTCGGTAATTGGGTTGTTCTTGGAAATCCAGATTTCCCGCTGTTCGGGGCTCAGCGATTCAACCATGGACTTGACATGCTCGGCGCGCTCATCAAATTCGGCGCTGCGCTTGTCCAAATCATCGCGGCGCTTGGCCAGGTCATCGAGCTGCTTGCGGATATCGCCCTGCAGACGCAGCGCATTGGCCTTGCCATCCTCGGCATCCTTGCGGGCTTGCACCGCACGGCTGACGACTTCATCGTTGTCGCGGAACATCTTGTTGATGTAGCCGGCACGGTCGATAGCGTCCTGAGCACTGGAAGATCCCAGGGCGGCAGACAATGGGTCGACGATTTCACCACGCATCCGCTTCTTCGCGAAGTAGGAAATCTCACCAGAGAGCGCCTTGAGATTATCCTGTGCTCGGAGAACCTGATCCTCAGAGTGCTTCAGTTCCCCTTCGGCGTGCCGGAGTTCCTCTTCCTTGGCCTGAACCTGAGAATCCAGCTCGGTAACTTCCTCAGAAACCGCTTCGGTATCCCGAGAAATCTTCTCCAGCTCTGCAATAATGCCGTCTGCAGTAGCCAGATCCGGGGCTGGCTGTTCATCCTGCGCAGAGGCAATCGGCGCCAAACCTACGGAGCCAAAGGTTAGCCCAGTCACGACCGTAAGCCCGACTACACCGCGACGAGAGTTGTGGCGACGGCGAGAGGCACGGTGACGCGACAAATCCAAACCCTTTTCAAGTTGTGTATTCAAATTTCTTCCCCGAAAAACAAAACATCAAACCACTTGACGCATTCGAGCAAATTGTAGCAGCCTTGCCGCGGAACAACACACCGACAAACCGCCAGCACAAAGGGGTATCCAAAGGGAGTAACCAGGATAGCCCTTCGACTCCACGCATTGCGTAACCGCAGTAGAAAAACAAAAAATGAGGCGAGTGCCCCTATAGTGCTTTACGACGCGCATAGCGTCAGCACCCGGGCGCTCGCCTCAGTGCCCCCTCGGTAAAAAGAGAGCCAAGGCTCTGCGGGGCATCAAGGCCCCGCAGGTTGTCATCCGTTCAAACAGATTAGAAGCGGACGAAGTTGTGAACCGGCATGTAGTTCATCGGAGCTTCCTTGACGACATCGCCGGACTGCGGAGCGTGAATCACGTTGCCGTTGCCGGAGAAGATGCCGACGTGGGTAGCGCCAGAGTAGAAGGAAACGATGTCACCCAGTGCCGGGCTGGAGACCGCGGTACCCTGGGAAGCCTGCGCCTGGGAGGTACGCGGGATCGACTTACCGACCTGCTGGTATGCCCAGGAGGTCAGACCGGAGCAGTCGAAAGAGTTCGGACCGGTAGCGCCCCACACATACGGGGAACCGATCTTGGAACGTGCAGCGGAGACGATAGCCGAACCAGTGGACGGTGCTGCAACGTTTGCAACGCTGCCGGAGGTAACCTCACCTGCGATGTCGTTGAACTTGCCAACAACATCCTGCATACCTGCAACCTGCGGGGTATCGAAGCCGTTCAGTGCGCCCTGGATGTCGTTCAGCGGGTTAGCGTTAGCGGTCGGAACTGCGAGAGCGGTAACGCCGGCGACAGTTGCGCCAAATGCGACTGCGTTGCGTGCAAAGTTAGAACGGCGGTGGTGCTTGCCCATTGTTTTGAAACTCCAAAATCTTCCTGTTTAGCCGACCGGGTTAGCTGACGGGTTCGGAAGAATGGAAGACTTCCTACCCTCCGGGATTTCCCTTTGGGATTCACCCCATGGTTCGAGGTGGGTCCCCGGCTCGAATCCCCTGAGGCTCTCACTACTTAGACCCTCAGGACCTTCGATAAGGCTCTGTGTTTTCTTATCAATGACCGGCACCAACTCAGTGGCCCCGTTTCAATGTCTCGATAAGGTTACGAAATGGCATCAAGTTTTGTCTAGCCGTTTGCCCAGAAAACCGCTCGAGGCCCGGTTGTTACCATCGATAGAACTAAACCGTTACCAAGCTGTTACAACTAGACACTCCCCCTATAGCGGAATAATAACAGTTTGATAAACGTGTCACTACCTGGCATTTTGAAGTCCGCCGAGAACTTTACACTCAATGCCTTAAAGTCGACACATTTTTATCGCGGGCTCAAAACGTGTTTTATGTCACACTCCAACTTGTGGCGGCTCAATTTGCTCAAGTTTCACAGTTTTAACACCGCTAGGAGCGCTCAGAATAGGATTATTGATGTGGATTCAGGACAACAGCACTTCCCTCTCGAAGGCACCGTCGATGATTCTCTTTTCAACACCACCTTTGTCGTCGTAGACCTAGAAACGACTGGACTGAAGGCCAAGAACGACCACATCATTGAAATTGGGGCCATCAAAACCCGTGGCGGTAAGACGATTGGCACCTTTTCCAGCTTCATCGACCCCGGCATGGAGATCCCCGACCACATCACATCTCTCACCGGTATCACTACCGCCGATGTTGAAACTGCCCCACAGCTCGGCACAGTTATTACTCAGTTCCTCGAATTTGCCCGGGGAAGCGTCTGGGTTGCGCATAATGCCAAGTTCGATATTGGATTCCTCCGCCAGGCTTGCACAGATTTGGGCCTAGATTGGCCGAGCCCCAGTGTCGTAGACACTCTCACGTTGGCGCGTCGCGTCCTCGACCGCTCACAAGTTGGCAGTTTCAAGCTCTCACAGCTCGCACGGTACGTCGGTTCTCCGAATCACCCCACCCACCGGGCGCTTGACGACGCAATCGCAACCGTCGACGTCCTTCACTACCTCATGGAGAGACTAGCTGGCGATGAAGTACAAACAGCGTCCGAGCTAGTGCACTACTCGCCCACCGTCGCTCCAGAGGTTCGTGCTAAACGGCACCTTGCCGATGGAGCTCCGCACACCCCTGGTGTCTATGTTTTTCGGTCAAGAAATGACGACCCCTTATATATAGGTACAGCTCTCGATTTGCGACGTAGACTTCTGCAGTATTTCAACGGCACTGATTCTCGTCGCAAGATTACGGAAATGGTCTCTCTAGCCGAACGCGTCGAGATCATCGAGTGCCCGCACGGCTTCGCTGCAGAAATCCGCGAGGCTCGTCTGATTTCTGCACTCCGTCCGCCCTACAACCGACAACGCACCGAACCAACCCGCGGCTGGTACATCGTCCCCACTAGCCCCGGTCGGCCTGCCAAGATTAGCCGGACAGTCACCGACGCCCGCGGCCTAGGTCCTTTCCGCACGCGCGACACCGCTACCGCCATCCGCGACAGGTTCTCTGCGCTTAACGACGACTTTGCGATAACAACCACCCAGATCTCTACCACCGGTTCCAACGAGATCGCAGACATGATTGCAGAGATATCAGCACTTGCCGAAGCACACCGCTTCCAACGCGCGGCAGTGCAGCGTGACCGCACTGCGGAGTTCATTATCAGCTTGGACAAGCAGCAGCGCCTGAGCATGCTTGCCGCCATCCCATCTCTGCAAGCCGCTTTCCCCGATGGCAATGGAGGCTGGCACCTAGCGGAAATTCGCTACGGCAGGTTGGCCGGCGCCAGCACCGCACCACGTGGCGCGGATATGAACTACATCATCGACCTCATGGAGAGTTCGGCCCAAACAGTCACTCCAGATGACTCCTTATATAAAGGAGCATCAATTGATGAACTCAGTATTATCTGGAAATGGCTGCAGCGCCCGGAGGTACGAATAAAGCCCACCGGAGGCGAGTTTTCCTACCCTAGGCTGGGCGCAGGAAAATACCTTCAGTGGGCAATTGACGCGCAGCAAGCACGTCGTGAAGCGCGACGCGAACCTTAACCCTTCATCGCCGCGGTAAGGATGTCCAAGCACAGCCCCGACTGGAGCGTTTCCTTGACCTCTTCAATGGAGTCGGCCATAGCTTCCTTTAGTGGACGGCCACTCAGACCACGCGAAATGGCGATTGCGGCGGCGGAGTTAAGGATGACTGCATCGCGAATTGGGCCTTCGAGCTCGCCAGCCCAAATGCGACGTGCAACATCAGCGTTGTAAGCAGGGTCACCGCCACGCAGCGCGTCAATTTCGGAGTACTCCATGCCATAGTCATGTGGATCGATGACATCTTCGGCAACTCCACCGTTTTCCACAATAAAGACCTTGGTGGGGCCAGTAACGGTAATCTCGTCGAGGCCATCGCTTCCGCGAACCACCAGCGCGCGCTGACCACGGCGGGCGAAGGTGTCCGCCATCGTCTCCATCTGATCTTCGAAGGCACAGCCAATCAAGCTCGCCTGCGGGCGTGCTGGATTCGTCAGCGGCCCCAACAGGTTGAAGACTGTCGGAACCGCTAGCTCCTTACGCACCGGTCCAGCGAAGCGCATGGCCGGATGAAAGCGAGCGGCAAAGAGGAAGCGCACGTAGAAATCCGGATGTTCCGGAGAAGTAACGAGACCGTTCTCAATGTCGATGCCAAAGGCCTCCAGCATGTCAGCTCCGCCCGACTTCGAGGAAGCCGCGCGGTTACCGTGCTTGAGCACCGGCACACCGCTGGCCGCGATAACAATCATGGACATCGTGGAGATGTTGACGGTATTTGCGCCATCACCACCGGTGCCGACGATATCGACTGCACCGCGCTCAATAACACCGGCGAGCTGTGGATCATGAACTGGGCGGGCAAATGAAAGCATGCCCTCAGCCGCAGCATCGAGCTCGGCAGCCGTAATCCCCTTGGCGAGGAGACCGAAAGCAAACGTTGCGGTCTGCACGTCTCCGGAAGCACCGGACATGATCTGATCCATGGCGAATCGAATGCCCTCACCGGAAACTTCGCGGCCAGCGCCAATCGTGGAGAGAACATGGCGCCAGTTTTCGACCGCCCTCTTATCGCCGATCTCGCTCATCGCCACTCCCTTCCACTAGATAGTCAAGTCTGTATTCGTACTTTATTAATACAACTGCACCTAGGTACTGCTGGCTATCCCGCCCACCAGGCGCACCACATCACAGGGCTGTTGAAAAAATCCCACCGTGATGTACGTAATAAGACAAGATACCTCCCCCATATATCCAGCGCATCACCAGGTCCACCTTTTGCGTTCACCGAAAATCTCACCCCCATTGGGGCAACTGGAAAAATACGATATTAAACAGAGCCGAACCTGCGATAAACTAACCGACAGCCGATGCCGCAGTATCGCTAACCCAGGTTCACCGGAGGCGAACTTGGCAGTCCAGGGGGATGGACACCACGCACCTCGGCACAACAAAACCCTCGAATTCACCCGCGTCGGATAAAGACACCGGAAAGTTCCCAACAGGGGGAAAAATTAGTGAAATTCTCAGAAACCTTTCCTCGCGACCTGGGATTTTAGGAATTTTTATACAAAAACGGGGGTTGCAACGTGACTACTCCTTAAGAACAGTACATACTGTTAGTTGTGACGAGCGCAGTTGAAAATCAAGGTATGACAGCACCACGTCGTGCTGCGACACTGAACCGACCGAATATGGTCAGTGTCGGCACGATTGTGTTCCTGTCTCAGGAATTAATGTTCTTCGCCGGTCTGTTCGCGATGTACTTCGTGTCACGCGCGAACGGCCAGGGCGATTCGTGGGATTGGGGTACCGGCCACCTCAATGTCCCGTACGCACTATTGATCACCGTGATCCTAGTGTCGTCTTCGTTCACTGCCCAGTGGGGCGTGTTCGCGGCCGAGCGTGGCGACGTTTTCGCACTCCGTAAGTGGTACGCACTGTCCACCGCCCTGGGTGCAATCTTCCTCGTCGGCCAGGCTTACGAGTACTTCACACTGGTTAGCCACGGTCTGACCATTCAGAACTCCATTTACGGTTCGGTCTTCTTCATCACCACCGGATTCCACGCAGCCCACGTCCTCGCGGGTGTGCTGGCTTTCGTTGTGGTGCTTATCCGTACCTCCAAGGCGAAGTTCACCCCGGCACAGGCCACTGCTGCCATCGTGGTCTCGTACTACTGGCACTTCGTCGACGTCGTGTGGATTGGCCTGTTCATCACCATCTACTTCATCCAGTAGGCCGTATTGGCCGTCCTTTGTTTAGTACGGCCTACAGCCCATCCACTTTCCACGAACAGTCTTAAAGGGAAAAAGATGGAAAACACTACCTCCGAAACCAAGGACACCACGTCCTTGGCTGCGGCCCCGAAGTCAAAGGGCCGCCGCAAGATGCGCCGTACTGCCTCCGGCATTATGGCTATGGCTCTCGCCCTCACCGGCGCGGGCTTCCTCGCTAATGCTCTGACCCCTGATGCACAGACGGCTACTGCTCAGCAGGATGAAGCCGCAATGATTCAGCAGGGCAAGGAGCTTTACGACGTTGCTTGTATTACTTGTCACGGCGCCAACCTTCAGGGCGTTAAGGACCGCGGCAAGTCGCTGATTGGCGTCGGCGAAGGCTCGGTTTACTTCCAGGTTCACTCCGGTCGTATGCCGATGCTCCGCAACGAGGCTCAGGCAGCACGTAAGACCCCGCGTTACTCCGAAGAGCAGACGCTGGCTATCGCAGCCTACGTCCAGGCTAATGGTGGCGGCGCCGGCATCGTCCGCGACGAGGACGGCTCCATCGCTATGGAGTCGCTGCGCGGTAAGAACGCCGGCCCGAACGGTGAGCTTGACAAGGCTGACGTTGCTCGCGGTTCCGAGCTGTTCCGCCTGAACTGTGCATCCTGCCACAACTTCACCGGTCGTGGCGGCGCACTGTCCAGCGGTAAGTACGCACCGGTCCTGGATCCTGCAAATGAGCAGGAAATCTACCAGGCAATGCTGACCGGCCCGCAGAATATGCCGAAGTTCTCTGACCGCCAGCTGTCTGCTGACGAGAAGAAGGACATCATCGCCTACATCAAGAACGCCAAGGAAACTCCGACCCCGGGTGGTTGGGGCATTGGTGGCATCGGCCCAGTTGCTGAGGGCCTTGTCATGTGGATTGTAGGCATTGTCGCTCTCGTAGCGGCCGCTCTTTGGATTGGATCCCGCCGATGAGTAATAACGAAAACAAGAAGTACAGCTCCGAAGAGCTGTCGAAGATGAGCAATGCGGATCTCGCTCGTCTGGGTGCTGAACTCGATGACGTGACCATTGCTTACCGCAAGGAACGCTTCCCGATTGCCAACGACCCGGCTGAAAAGCGCGCGGCTCGTGGTGTCACCATCTGGCTGGCACTGTCGGTCATTCTTGGCCTGGCATTCATCGCCATCTACCTGTTCTACCCGTGGCACTACAAGGGTCACGGCGAAGAGGGTCTGTGGTTGTACACCATGTACACCCCGCTGCTGGGTATCACCATCGGTGGCTGCATCGTCACCCTGGGTATTGGTGCAGTTAAGTTCACCAAGCGCTTCATTCCGGAAGAAATTTCGGTTCAGCGCCGCCACGATGGTCCGTCCGAAGAGGTCGACCAGAAGACCATCGTTGCCCTGCTGAACGATTCTTGGCAGACCTCCACCCTGGGTCGTCGCTCCGCTATCAAGGGCCTCCTTGGTACCGGCGCCGTCCTGGCTGGTATCGGCATGATCCTTCCGCTTGGCGGCATGATTAAGAACCCGTGGAAGCCACGCCACGACGTTGACGTCACTGGTGACGGCACCCTGTGGACCACCGGCTGGACTCTCGTCGAGAAGGGCCACAAGGTTTACCTGGGTCGCGACACCGGCGCTATCGCTGAAGAGGGCGTACACGGCTACACCACTAAGGGCGTTTCCCGCCTGGTTCGCCTCCGCCCAGAGGACCTGTCCGCAGGTTCCATGGAGACCGTCTTCCCTCTTCCGGAGGAGGACGTCAACGACGGCGACAAGTACTCCAAGGATGCTGATGTCTACGAGGCACACATGCACTCGATTCACGGCTCCCGCAACTCGGTCATGCTGATCCGTCTGCGTTCCCAGGACGCTGAAAAGGCAATCCTGCGCAAGGGTCAGGAAGACTTCCACTACGGCGACTACTTCGCCTACTCGAAGATTTGTACACACATCGGTTGCCCGACTTCTCTGTACGAACAGCAGACGAACCGTATTCTCTGCCCATGCCACCAGTCGCAGTTCGATGCACTGCACTACGGCAAGCCAGTCTTCGGTCCAGCTGCTCGCGCTCTTCCAGAGCTGCCGATCAGCGTTGACGAAGAAGGCTACATGTACGCAGAGGGCAACTTTATTGAGCCCGTCGGTCCGGCATTCTGGGAGCGTCAGTCATGAGTAATCCAACGAAACTAGCAACCGCTGCTAAGAATATGGATGACCGCTACACCCTGTCTGGCGGCATGCGTAAGCAGCTCAATAAGGTATTCCCTACCCACTGGTCCTTCCTGCTGGGTGAGATTGCACTCTACTCCTTCGTAGTCCTGCTCTTCTCGGGTGTTTACCTGACTCTGTTCTTCGACCCGTCGATGTCGAAGGTCATTTACGACGGTGCCTACGCGCCGCTCAACGGTGTCGAGATGTCTCGCGCCTACGAGACCGCCCTGCAGATCTCCTTCGAGGTTCGCGGTGGCCTGTTCATTCGCCAGATTCACCACTGGGGTGCTCTGCTGTTCGCCGTGTCCATCATGGCGCACATGTTCCGCATCTTCTTCACCGGCGCATTCCGCAAGCCGCGTGAGGCTAACTGGGTCATCGGTTCCATCCTCCTGCTGCTGTCCGTGGCAGAGGGCTTCATGGGTTACTCCCTGCCGGACGACCTGCTTTCCGGTGTTGGTCTGCGTATTATGTCCGCAATCATCATCGGTCTGCCGATTATCGGCACCTGGCTGCACTGGATGATGTTCAACGGCGACTTCCCGGGTGACATGATTATCCCGCGCCTGTACATTGCACACGTGCTGATTCTCCCGGCCCTGCTGCTGGGTCTGATTGCCGCTCACCTGGCTCTGGTCTGGTACCAGAAGCACACCCAGTTCCCTGGCGCAGGTCGTACCGAGAACAACGTCGTCGGCGTTCGTATTCTCCCGATCTTCGCAGTCAAGTCCGTTTCCTTCGGCCTGATTACGTTCGGCTTCCTGGCGCTATTCGCTGGTATCTTCCAGATCAACGCAATTTGGAACCTTGGCCCGTACAACCCGGCGCAGGTTTCCGCTGGTTCCCAGCCGGATATCTACATGCTGTGGACTGACGGTGCTGCCCGTGTCATGCCGCCGTGGGAGCTCTACTTGGGCTCTTACACGATCCCGGCAGTCTTCTGGGTCGCCCTGCTCTGTGGTGTTCTGGTTGTCCTGCTCTTCGCTTACCCGTTCATCGAGGCGAAGATCACCGGCGACAACGCCCACCACAACCTGCTGCAGCGTCCGCGCGACGTACCGGTTCGCTCCGGCCTGGGTGCCATGGCTCTGGTCTTCTACACCCTGCTGACTCTGTCCGGTGGTAACGACCTGATCGCATACCACTTCCAGATTTCGCTGAACGTGATGACCTGGGTTGGCCGTATCGGTCTGATCATCCTGCCTCCGATCGCTTACTTCGTCACTTACCGAATCTGCATCGGCCTGCAGCGCTCTGACCGCGCTGTCCTGGAGCACGGCATCGAGACGGGCATCATCAACCAGCTGCCTGATGGTTCCTTCATCGAGGTCCACCAGCCACTGGGTCCGGTCGACGAGCACGGCCACGCCGTTCCGCTCGAGTACCAGGGTGCTTACGTCCCGAAGACCATGAACGAACTGGGCGCCGCTGGTAGCCCGGGTCGCGGTAGCTTCTTCAGCCCGGACTCCCCGGAGCTTGCCGAAGAGGCAGCTCGTATCGAGCACGAGAACCACGAGCAGCAGGCTCAGATGTTCCGTGACCTCGAAGCTCAGAACGCTGAAGAGCGTCGCCAGCTCGAGCAGTAAAACTCCGCGGTAGGTTTTCTACTGCGCTCAAATAAGACCACCCCGGTCCGCATCCACTTCGGATGTCGACCGGGGTGGTTTTTGTTACCCAGATTCTTCCGACCTCGCCTTGACCCAACATATGTCGGATACCAAATCTGCTGTTTACCAGTACTAAAATGGACATATGTCTACCAGTCCCTCCCCCACCACCGATCTTTCGAACAACGCCACACAGCTTGTCGCCAACGGTGTCAATTTCGACTACGAGGCCACGCCTGTTCTGCGCGATGTCTCGCTCACGCTTTCCGACGGCGATGTCCTCGGTCTGGTTGGAGACAACGGAGCCGGCAAGTCCACTCTTCTTTGGCTACTATCGGGTCGTCGTCGGCCCACGAGCGGTACGGTGACTCATATTGGCACGCGTGTACTCGGCTCTCAGGAACTGGAAGCTCCTTTCGACTCCACGGTGCAAATGCTTATCGATGAAGCCCTCGGCCCCTCGAAACGTCGTTTAGCGGAGTTAGAAGAGGCAGCTGAGGCGATGGCCTTAGCAGAGACCCCAGATGAGTCTAAGGCGGCAGAGAAGGCGTATTCGAAGGCCTTCTCGGACGTCATGGCTCACGATGACTGGAACGCCGAACATAATGCGGAGATTGTGCTCGACCATCTCGGCCTGACCGGTTCTGCTCCGGACGGCGCTCCCCTGACAGAGCAACTAACCACGGAGATTTCCGGCGGGCAGCGGGCGCGGTTGGGGCTCGCGATTACGCTCATTCGAAAGCCAGAGATTCTGCTTCTCGACGAGCCCACCAACCATCTCGATGAACGCGGTCGCCAGCTCGTGATTGACACCATCCAGAACCACCCTGGAGTGGTTGTGGTGGCAACACATGACCGCGACTTCCTGGATGCCGTTTGTACTGTAATTGGAGACTTGGTGCCGGGGCGCCCTGGTATTGGGCTGTTCCGTGGTAATTACTCCGACTACGCGAAGCACCGTCGCCACCAGCGTGAGCTATGGGAGCACCAGTGGCGCTCGGAGGAGCATGAACGCAATCGGTTGGAAGACACCATCGAGAATGGCGCTCGTGAGATCTCACCGGGTCGGGAAATGACGGACAATAACAAGATGGCTTATGACCGCCGTGGCGGTCGTGTAGAGCGGCAAATCGCCCGCCGCGTGCGTTCGGCTAAGCAGCGGCTGGAGGAACTCATTGAGGAAGGTGTGGAGCGTCCACCGGCACTACTGGGCTTTGATGCCCCGTTGACCGCACCCCTACCGACCAAGCGCGCTGCTTCGGGCAGCGATGAAGATTTTCACATCAAGATGCGCGGTGTGGTCGTCCCAGATCGAATTCGGGTTGGTTCACTGACTATTCGTCCCGGCGACAAGGTCGTGATCACCGGCCCTAATGGGGCCGGCAAATCTACTTTGTTTAAGACGATCATGGGGCAAGTTGAGACGCAGGCTGGCGAGGTGCGTATCGGCGAGAACTGTCGAGTAGCCATGCTGGCTCAGGAACAAGACTGGGAAAACCCAAAGAAGTCCGCCCGTGAGTTGTACGACCTTGCGCCCAATGCCCGCGTGCCTCTCGACGACTTTGGATTGCTTAGCCCTGAGGATGCCAATCGACCGGTAGGAAGCCTCTCCATCGGCCAGCAGCGCCGGGTGGCGTTAGCGTTGGTCGTAGCCAATCCGCCGGAGATCTTGCTGCTCGATGAGCCTACGAACCATCTGAGTGTGGATCTAATCGAGCAGGTCCAAGACGCGATCGCATCTGCAGAGGGCACAATTATTGTGATTACCCACGATCACCGCATGATCAACTCGCTCGAAGCGCGTCATCTGCAGGTGACTGACGGTGAGGTCATCGAACTACCTAAGGGGCAGAAACCCGTCGAATTCGCTTGATGCGGAATCATATATTGACTACAGATCCTAACCGACGAGGTAACACCAGTTAGGAATCCCCTCCCACTCGCCCAAACAAAAAAGTCTCTCCCACTAACGCCCTTGTTAGTGGGAGAGACTTTTCGGTTATCTACGACTGTGGTTCAGTCTGATTGCACTCGGACTAGTGCTTCTCCGGCGGAGTGATGTACTGAGTGTTGAGCTTGGTGCCGGAGACAATCAGAATTACCGCGCCAAGGACAATCAGCCAGTAGGCCATGAATGCGATGCCGTAGCCCATGAGGAGGATGCCCATGGTCATCACGAACGGCCAAATCGAGCTAGCGGAGAAGAAACCGAGGGTACCTGCACCGTCGGCAATCTCTGCCTCTTCGAAGTCGGCCGGGGTGATGTCGGAGCGGCGCTCAGTGAAGTGGAAGTATCCACCGAGCATCAGAGTCATCAGAGCTGCGAGGACCAGGCCGGTTGCGCCAGCCCACTCGAGGCGACCCTGGCTTTCGTTGATGACGTTACCGGTGTCCTGGAGGTACTGAGTGCCGAAGATGTAGACGACAGCCATGAACCCCAGGAACACGGTAAGTCCGTAGAAGAGCTTTGCTGCAGACTTCATTTGAGAACTTCCTTTAAGTAAGAATCTTGCTGGGTTTACTTGGCGGTCGCGTTCAGGTCAATGGTGTTAGCACCACGATCACCCATGTCGCGGGTGTCGACACGACCGGAGTTGAACGGCGAAGTGGAGACTGCGAATGCCGGCTCACCGATGTGCTTCAGAGCATCAGCGTTAGTAGCTTCTGGGTTCTCCTGGCGGAACTTGATGTACTCGGTGAATGCCTCACGGGAGACAGCACGAATCTCGAAGTTCATCATTGCGTGGTAGGTACCACACATCTCGGCACAACGGCCAACGAATGCGTTCTTGACCTTGTCGCTCGGGTTGTCCTCTGGTCGGTTGGCAATCTTGTCCGAGTCAATCTTTTCGATCTGGAAGACACGGTTGGACTTGTTAGCCTCCGGGTGCGGGAACACGTCGCGCTTGAAGAGGAACTCCGGAACCCAGAAGGAGTGAATCACGTCAGCGGACGCGAGGTCGAACTGGATTGCAGTGTCTTCCGGAACAACGAGGACCGGAACCTCTTCGGTGGTACCGAGGGTCTCAATCTCGTCGTAGTGCAGGTAGTCGAGGCTCTCCTTGGAGCGTCCGTGAACCGGGTGCTCCTTCTGCTTTGCGCGATCCTCAGCGGACGGAACCTCGTGGCCGCCCTCGGTGAAGAACTGCTCATCAGCCGGCTTCTCAATACGGCCGTTGTATTCCTCGCCGCCCATCAGGTCAGCGGAAATGTTGGCGTAACCGAACTTCCAGTTCCACTGGAAACCGGTGACGTCGACGGTAACTTCCGGATCCTTATCCAGGGCAGTGACCTTGTCCTGAGTCTGAACCGTGAAGAAGAACAGAGTCATCACGATCAGAATCGGGAGAATGGTCAGAGACAACTCAACCGGAACGTTGTATGCAGTCTGGCGCGGGAACTCGCCCTTGCCCTTCTTTTCAGCCTTCTTAGCTGTGAAGTTTGCCATCGAGTAAAGGGTAACGCCCCAAACGATGATGCCGATAATCCAAGCTGCAACCCAGGTCCAAACCCAGAAGTTACCCATGGACTGTGCTTCCGGGGTCACACCTTCCGGCCAACCAAAGCGGAGCAGCTTGAAGAAGCCGTTCTCCGGAGGATTAACATCGCAGCCGGCAAGCAAGGCTGCGCTACCGGTGGCAACGCCGAGGACGCCGAGCTTACGGGCGACTCCGAACTTTCTACGCTGATTCACGTGTGTCTGCCTTCCTGATCCACACAATTTTCGATAACCGATTAAGGTTTCGTCCTACCCAAGCAGAGTAGTCGATTCTTAAGCTTTCTCCACAATAAATATGGCTGTGGGGTGCCTTTGAGTATATCTGCCCTAATAAAATACTGAGAAAGACCCGCCTATCGGGGGTGGCATTCTCACCAGTTACACCCTGTTGACGCTCCTAAGTCTATGAATTTTTTAGTGTTTGTGCCACGCGCTGACGCACACACCGTCCCGCGCAACCTTGCCCCGAGCCCTAGACACGGCAAACTCAGACATTCTCGCTTTTCCCCAAAAGGCATTAAAGTAGGTGCAGCATTTCTATGTGGCGCCAATCTGGGGTTCAACCCAGCTACTCAGCCACGCGGCGGTCCTTCACGGCCACCGGTTAAGGCGACAACCAGTCGCGCTGAGCCGCTAGCTACGGAGCCGTCGAAAATCCATTAAGTGACACTAAGCGAAAGGTGCGCGCACGAAGCATGTGTGGTCTTCTCGGAATCCTGGCTGCAAATTCTGACGCAGCGGAGCTCGTTCCCGTTGTCGAAAGGGCCCTGCCCTGCATGCGGCACCGCGGCCCTGACGATGCAGGCACGTGGCACGATGAGGACGCAGTTTTCGGCTTCAACCGCCTATCCATTATTGATATTGCCCACAGCCACCAACCGCTGCAGTGGGGACCAGAGAATCAGCCGAATCGTTACTCCATGACCTTCAACGGCGAAATCTACAATTTCGTCGAACTTCGCGAGCAGCTGGAGAAGAAAGGCTATGCCTTTAATACCTCCGGCGATGGTGAACCTATCGTCGTTGGGTTCCACCACTGGGGAGCGGACGTCGTAAAGCACTTGCGCGGCATGTTCGGCATTGCCATTTGGGACAGCGTCGAGCGCAAGCTTTTCCTGGCGCGCGATCCGTTCGGCATTAAGCCGCTCTACTACGCCACCACAGAGCGTGGCACAATTTTCGGTTCTGAGAAGAAGTCCCTGCTCGAAGCTGCGCCGGAGATGGGCATCGATGCGAAGAAGCTGAATAAGCGCGCACTGGAGCACTACGTCGATCTGCAGTACGTTCCGGAGCCGGAGTCGCTGCACACTGACATTGTTCGTCTGGAGTCGGGTTGCACTGCCATCGTTACGCCTGGTGGCGAAGTTAAGCAGACCCGCTACTTCAAGCCGAATTTCCCGATTCAGCCAGTGGCTAAGGGCGCTGAACAGGATGTTTTTGACCGCATTGCCCGTGCGCTGGAGGACAGCGTCGAGAAGCATATGCGTGCCGACGTCACGGTGGGCTCGTTCCTGTCGGGCGGTATCGACTCCACTGCGATTGCAACTTTGGCTAAGCGCCACAACCCGAACCTGCTGACGTTTACCACTGGCTTCGAGCGCGAGGGCTTCTCCGAGGTCGATGTGGCTGCCGAGTCCGCCGCCGCCATTGGCGTCGAGCACATTGTGAAGGTCGTCTCGCCGGAGGAGTTCGCCGGGGCGATTCCGAAGATTATGTGGTACCTCGATGACCCGGTAGCTGACCCTGCACTGGTGCCGCTGTACTTCGTGGCCGCAGAGGCTCGTAAGCACGTTAAGGTCGTACTGTCCGGTGAGGGCGCAGACGAGCTCTTTGGTGGTTACACCATTTATAAGGAGCCGCTGTCGCTGAAGCCGTTCGACAAGGTTCCATCTCCCCTGCTGCGCGGTCTGGCTAAGGTCGGCGAAGCTCTGCCAGAGGGCATGCGCGGCAAGTCGCTCCTGCAGCGAGGCACTACTCCGCTGGAACAGCGCTACTACGGCAATGCTCGTTCCTTTAACTTTGAGCAGCTGCAGGAAGTGCTGCCGTGGGCCAAGAAGGAATGGGACCACAGCGATGTCACTGCGCCGATTTACGCGCAGTCTGAAGGCTGGGACCCGGTGACTCGGATGCAGCACTTGGATCTGTTCACCTGGTTGCGTGGCGACATTCTGGTCAAGGCGGACAAGATCACCATGGCTAACTCCCTGGAGCTGCGCGTGCCGTTCCTCGACCGTGTGGTCTTCGACGTTGCACAGACGCTGCCGGTGGACATGTGTGTTTCTCACGGCACCACCAAGTACGCACTGCGTCGCGCCATGGAGCAGATTGTTCCGGAGCACGTGCTCAACCGCCGCAAACTGGGCTTCCCGGTGCCGATTCGCCACTGGCTGGCAGGCGACGAACTGCACGGCTGGGCCGAGGACATCATCCGCGAGTCCCAGACCGATGAGTTCATTAATAAGGACGCCGTGCTCAAGATGCTCGCCGAGCACCACCCAACCGAGCGCGACCACTCCCGCCGCCTCTGGACCATCCTTGCTTTCATGGTCTGGCACGGCATCTTCATCGAAGACCGCATTACTCCGGACATCGAGCAGCGCGACTACCCCGTCGAGCTCTAGCTCGCTTTACGACGGTCCCCGCGCCTCAACCCCATCCTGCCCCGGCAGGCTGCCACCATAGCTGGGGCAACCAATAGAAAAGGCTCGGACCTCACTCAGTTAACAAGAGTGAGGTCCGAGCCTTTTACTATCCGACGCTTTTCACAGCGTCTGCTGACAGCTCTGCTCAGCTAATGACTTAGTTGAAGGAGTCACCGCAAGCGCAGGAGCCAGTGGCATTCGGGTTATCGATGGTGAAGCCCTGCTGTTCAATGGTGTCAGCGAAGTCGATGGTGGCACCGGACAGGTACGGAACCGACTGGCGATCAACGACCAGCTTGACGCCACCGAAAACTTCGGCGACATCGCCGTCGAGGCTGCGGTCATCGAAGTAGAGCTGGTAGCGCAGGCCGGCACAGCCGCCCGGAGCCACGGAAATACGCAGTGCCAGGTCGGTGGCACCTTCTTGGTCCAGAAGTGCCTTTGCCTTGGCAGCCGCAGCTTCGGTCAGGGTAACGCCAGTGCTCTGAGCAGTAGTCATAGCGCGTGTCCTCCTTGTTGAAGTGTTTAAGTATGCGAGTCGACCCCAAGGTCGGCTACGTCATTATTTATCACAACCTTACCGACCAGTCTTTAATTCCCAATTCTGGGTTCTCTTTTTCTTTCTCTTTTTCGGAAGTCTCTTTTTGCCGCCACATCGCAACCACACCACGGCTTCCCACGCCACAAGCGCACTCTTCCCGCCTGCCCCTGCGGCGGTCATCCCCAAAACCTCGCCCTTGCCCCGTCCCTGCCCCTCAACCTGCAACCTAATTAGGGAAGCACCTTGAAGACCTTATAATCTGGGGTCGTGAATCTACCGTGGAAAAAGAATGACAAAAAGTCCAAGGCAGCTGAGGCAGCTAACGCTGACGCAACCAACGCCGGAGACGTAGCCACCGACGCGACCGCATCCAGCGGGGCCAAGGGCACCGCTTCGGAGTCTCAGCAGCCCGAGAAGAAGCACAGCGGTGCTTTTACTCCCAAGAAGGGGCGCCCCACTCCGAAGCGCAACGAGGTTGAGCGCGAACGCGGCATCCGCCGTGGCCCGGTCGAGGCGCCGCTGACCGCTAAGGAAGCTCGCCAGCGCCGCAAGGAGCTCAAGGCTTCCATGTCCAAGGAAGAGCTCAAGGCCGCCAAGGCACGCGAGCGAGCAGAGCGACGTGAGCAGCGTCGCATTGCCGACGAGCGCATGGCCGCCGGCGATCCGCGCTACATGCTGCCACGCGACCAGGGCGCTGAGCGCAAGTTTGTCCGCGACTGGGTTGATTCCCGTCGCTTCCTCGCTAACGTGTTCCTCCCGTTCGCGCTGATTCTGCTGCTGATTATGATGATTGGCACTTCCCTGCCGAAGCTGGCCAACATCGCATCTCTCATCGCGATGGTTCTCATCATCGCCCTGATCATCGAGGGCATTTACATCGGCCGCCGTGCCATCAAGTTGACGCGTGAGCGCTTCCCGAAGACCACCGAAGGGGCCTGGGGACTGGGCTTCTACGCTTACTCCCGCGCTTCTCAGCCGCGTCGTCTGCGTACTCCGCGTCCGCAGGTCAACATCGGCGACGAAATCAAGTAGCCTCATCTGCCATGCGCACTCTGGTTCTCGGTGGCGCCCGCTCAGGCAAGTCCTCATGGGCTGAGCACGAGCTGCTGGCCACCGCCGCAGCCTCAACCGGCGGTGCCTCAGATGCTGCAGCCTCAACGGTGTTGCACTACATCGCAACAGCACGGCCCTGGCCCGGTGATAGCGACTTTCACTCCAGGGTTGAGGAGCACCGCATTCGTCGTCAAGCACAGGCACGAGAGCACGGAGTGACCTGGCACACGGTTGATGACGTCGATGCGGTGGAAGCTCTCGCGTCGCCGGAGCGGCGCATGCTGCTGGACGATGTCGGCACCTGGCTGACGCACATCATCGACGCGCAGGGGCTGTGGGAGGCGCCGAGGGGCAGCGTCGCGCCGTGGACGCACTCGCTTGTCGACGCCGTGCGTAACTTCCCCGCAGATTCCGACCTGTTCATTGTGTCGCCCGAAGTGGGCTTCGGTGTCATTCCCGAACACCGCTCAGGGCGGCTTTTCCGTGATGAGATTGGCCTTCTCAACCAGCAGCTCGCAGCTATCTGTGATCGTGTTGTCCTAGTTGTGGCTGGCTGCCCCATGGAAGTCAAGGCGGCGAGCTAGATTCACTCCACGCCGCTTCCCCTATGACGGTCTGCCTAGCAATGCGAATAACTGTGCACCAATGGTCGGTAGACAAATCGTTTTCGGGTAGCGTTTGAGAGTATGAACGCGGATTATTTTGGACCGGTAGCACGCCCTGACGAAGAGACTGAACAGGCCGCCCGCGCGCGCCATGAGCAGTTGACTAAGCCCGCAGGCTCACTTGGCCGGTTGGAAGAACTCGGCATTTGGATTTCGGCGTGTCAGGGAGAATGCCCTCCGCGTGACCTGGACGATTGTCGTGTTTATGTCTTCGCTGGTGACCACGGTGTTGCCCAGGGCGGGGTGTCCGCGTACCCGTCCGAGGTGTCTATCCAGATGCTTGCCAATATCGAGGCAAAGGGTGCCGGCGTGAACGCTATCGCTGACATCGCGGGAGCCACTGTTACCGGCGTGGACATTTCCCTCGACCACGATGCCGAAGGGCCATACCGTATCCGTCGCAGCTGTGGTTCTATCGACCGCGAGGATGCGATGAGCGAGGAGGAGGTCGATAAGGCCATCCGCACGGGCATCGCGATTGCCGACGCCGCCGTTGATGAAGGCGCTGACCTGCTCATTGCCGGCGACCTGGGCATCGGAAACACCACTCCAGCCGCGGCGCTGATTGGTGCCGTGACCAACTCCGAACCGGTGGTCGTCGTCGGCCGAGGCACTGGCATTGATGACGAGGGGTGGAAGCTCAAGGTCGCTGCCGTACGCGATGCCATGTTCCGCGTGCGTCGCCTGCGCAATGACCCGGTTGAGGTGCTCCGTCGTATTTCCTCGCCGGATATGACCGTGATGGCCGCGTTCTTGGCGCAAGCAGCGGTTCGTCGCACTCCTGTGATTTTGGACGGAGTGGTTGTCACATCCGCTGCTCTGCTGGCTGACCAGCTCGCTCCGGGCGCCCGCGATTGGTGGGTCGCCGGCCACAAGTCGGCAGAGCCCGCGCACGCGCTTGCCCTTCGACACCTGGATAAGGAACCACTTCTCGAATACGGGATGCGTCTTGGCGAAGGCTCCGGCGCCGTCGCTGCCCTACCGCTGGTCAAGTCCGGCGTATCGGTCCTGCGCAACATGGCTACTTTCGCCGACGCAGGCGTAAGCACCAAGGACTAATCGACTTGTCCGACAAAGCCGGCCCGTCTCGCCAGGACAACCTCGACGGCGATCCCTCTGCTCACGGCAATGCCGTCGCTGAGGCCATCACCACTGCCCTGTCCTGGCTCACCATCCTGCCCTTCAAAGGCGCGAGCGTGTTCGACCGCATCACCGGCCGTCGCGCCATCGCCGCACTGCCAGTAGCTGGGCTCGTTCCTGCCGCGGGTGCAGTTCTCATCACGGCGGCGCTGTTCGCAACGTCGTCGTCACGCACGCCCACGCTTTACGACGTCACCCCGATCCTCGGCGGCACCCTGATTATGGTGGCGGCACAGATGTTGACCCGCGCGATGCACCTGGATGGGCTGGCGGATGTGGCGGATGCCCTCGGCTCGTATAAGCCGCCGGAGGGGGCGCGGGAGGTGCTGCGCGATCCGAGCACCGGCCCAATGGGCGTGGGCTCCATCGTGCTGACGATGTTGACGACGACGACTGCTTTTGCCGTGATTGTGGCTAGTGTGCTGTCGCAGTGGTCTGCTGGTCAGATGTGGCCTGGTGTGGTTGCGCTGTGCTTGCCTTTTGTAGCCTCTCGCGCGGCAGCAACGACTGCCTGCTGGCGCGGCTTTCCGCCTTTTTCGAACAGCGGCTTCGGCTCTCTGACTGCCGGTACTCAGTCCACAGTCACGGTGACCTGCTGGTGGATACTGCTGCTCGCTGTGTCGGGCTGGGTGGTTGGGCTCGTGGGCGTAGTCGCTTGTGCACTGAGCTTTGGCGTTACACTGCTGCTGACGCGGCATTGCGTGAAGAGGTTTGGCGGAGTCAACGGCGACGTGTTTGGTGCGGTCATTGAGATAACGTGCGCTGTCTGTGCCGTGGCACTTGCCATAGGGTTCTAGCAGGGAAAATGCGCGCATTGCCCCCGTTGGGGTTTTCTTTAAAAAGAACTATTGACGGTCGCTTTGACGCGGACGTATTCTGAGGGCACACCGCCGGGAAGGCGGAGTACAGGAGGCTCGTTTCGGGGCTCGCCCAAATTATTTTGCGCCGACCGTTTGCCGGGGCGCCAAGAACGAGCACACCTTCTAGCCTCCCAGCTAATTAAAAAAGCGCGTCCCGCCGCAGCGATGCACGGGGCGCGCTTTTCTTTGTTGGGGTGGCACTCCCAGGTTTGGGTTCAGTGGGGTTTGGGTTCAGTAGGGGCTAGTGACTGCGATTATGGCTGGCGGCGGTGGGTCGATCCGAGTTACTGACTGCGTTTATGTCAAAAATGGCCTGAAAAATGGCATGAAAGTGTCATAAACTCACACAGTTTCACATCTGCAGCCCATAATTCTTGGAGTTGTCAGTTCTTGCGGCTAAGTAGCAAAAATGTGCCCGCCAGCGATACGCCAGGCGGACACACTTTTGCTGCCTTCCCCACCCTGCCCCCTTGCTCAGGAACTTCCTGATCTTACGGTTTGTCTACTCCTTGCGCTTCTTGTTCTGGTAGACGATTGCGCCGGCAATGCCGATAAACACGGCGACCACTGCTACAACGGTGCCAATGACCAACGGGCTCATGCCCTCATCTTCCATGTCCGACGAGGATGCGGATGCCTGAGAATCCGTATCCGAGGAGTCAGATTCATTCGACGCATCTTCTGACGAGTCCTTTGACGATTCCTGTTCCGGCTCTCCCTTGGCCAGAATCGGCTTATCGGATGGAGTCGGGCCGTTCTTGTCAGTCGGTCGCCAGTCAGGCCCCTTAGTTGGCTTGTTGTCCAGGAGGAATGCGAGCTGGAACGGCTGATCGATGCCACTGACCTCTTCATCCGGGCGATAGTTAGCCATTCGGACAGTCGCGTAGTAGTAGCCGGCGTTGGCTACAGGTCGTCCTCCAACATTAGATTCTCGGTTGTTGTATTCGACCGGACGATCTGTTGACAAGTTCAGGTCCTCGGAATCCTGATAAAAGTGCATTGTTCCATCCGCCACGGAAACCTCGAATGGATTCAACAGCGCAACTCCCATGGAATCGGCATTATCGCGCTCCGAATTTCCAGTGCGGGCAGCAATCACTGGTCGCTGACCCCACTCGACAGGGATCTTGTAGAACTTCTGTTCACCGGGCACGATTGTGTCAGAGATGTTATCCCCAGATTTAACTTCCGGCGCTTGGGCTGCGTTATTGCCACCGTTTACGGGCTTGGCCTCTCCAAAAGTGGCCTTTTTGTAGGCTTTGTCGCCGGTCGAAGAAGACCGCCCCTCATTTAGTTTGTCAGCATCCTGCTTCTTCAGGACTGGCTCAAACTGGACGCTAACCTCGACCTTCACCGGTTCATCACGATAGTCCGCTACTGAATCACCGTCATAGACCCACACGTTATTTGCGACGAGCCACTTGGTTTGATCGCAACTGGATTCGATGCGGTCACTATCCCATGCAAGAACGCTTGCATCGGCCGAAGTTGGAGTCCACGAATCGGCACTAGCTTCGGCGCCAGTCAGCGACCCCATACGACCGTCGTCCTGGCATTTTCCGCCAGTTTCATTGATGATTTCGTCAACTTCAGTTCGGACATCCTGCTGGCCCTTACCCTCAGCATCGATATTCGCTAACACCTTTGAGGTAACAATCGCGTTGTGTCCCTTCGGCACCGCGATTCGGTAGTAGAGCGGGGTGCGATCGTGCTGGGCAACCTCTGGCACTAGCGTGGTCTGGTACTTGCCCTCACCGAGCCACTTCGCGCCTTCCTTAGTCTCGGAGAACTCGAACGGAGTACCCGTAGTTTCGTAGCCCTGCACTGACCGCTGAGTCAAGAACTTCATGTGGTCTGCAAGCTGGGTAGCATCGTCCGCAGTCATGCTCTGTCCACCGGATACCTGCGCAACACACTCCAGCTCAGCGCGAGCTTCTTCATCGACCTTGAAGCCCACTGTGTGAATCGTCAGGCCAACACCCTGCCCTGCCAGTTCCTTCGCAACCTCACACACCGGTGGCGGCGCGCAGGTGTCGATACCGTCAGAGACCAAAATAATTGACCGCTCACCGTCTGGGCCAAGCTCATCAGCCGCCTTACGCAGTGCATTGCCGATCGGCGTGTAGCCCTGAGCTTCCAACCCGGCAATCCTGCTCTTCAGGCCTTCTTTGTCGACCTTTTGGACAGGCGACAGCACCTCGATGTCCTGGCAACCACGTTCGCGGTTGGATTCATCACTGGATTCGCGCTGGCCATAAACCAGCATGCCAAGCAGCGCATCATCCGGGAGGGAGTCAATCAGCTCCGTGGATGCGCGCTTTGCCGCATCGAGGCGGGTGCCTCCGGCGTCGTCGGCAAGCATCGAACCAGACAGATCCATGATTAGCTCTGCTTTTGCTTCGCCCGTACCCCCTTCGCCCGTAGGAGCGGGCTGTTCCACCCCGGACGGCGAAGGCGAATCTTGGGCTGCCGCCACCGGAGCCGGAATCGCACTAAACCCAATCGTCCACGCAGCCAACAACAGAGTGACGACGATGGTTACCCTTAGGCGCTTTGAACTACTTGACGAAAAACTATCTTTAAAAAAGTCTTGAACTACCACCATCACAGCGCCTCAAACTGTTTTCCCAACTACAAAAATCAATCGTGTTGGTAGTTTTTCACAGTGACCCCGGTCACGCTAGAGGTGTTTTTAATGGCTAAACAAATGCCGTCTGAACAATTCATGAACCATGAGAAAATCGCACAGCCGTTGGGGAGCCAGCAAAGCAAAAACGCAGCCCCTGACCAGCGAATACTAAACAGGGGCTGCGAAAGTACTAATTCTTGTAACCACTATTAAATTTTTCTTAGCCGACCTACGCCGAAACTAAGCCTCAACGAGCTTGTAAATCCAACCGTGGGTATCCTCAACCTCGCCGTGCTGGATACCGGTCAGGCGCTCGCGCAGCTTCATGGTCCACCCGCCCGTCTCGCCGCCGTTGATCTCGAACTCGTCCTCAGCGGACTTCACAAAACCGACCGGGGTGATGACTGCAGCGGTACCGCAGGCGAATGCCTCGCTCATAACACCGGAGGTGGCATCATTCTTCCATTCCTCGGTGGAAATGCGACGCTCCTCGACATTCATGCCCAGATCCTGAGCAGCCTGCAGCAGCGATGCCCGAGTAATGCCCGGCAGCAGCGAACCAGACAGCTCTGGAGTCACCAGCCGAACACCAGCGTCAGCATTCTCATCCGGGTAGATAAACGCCAGGTTCATGCCGCCCATCTCCTCGATGTACTTGCGCTCGACAGCGTCCAGCCACACAACCTGGTCGCAGCCCTTTTCCTCTGCCTGCTGCTGAGCCGCCAGCGAAGCTGCGTAGTTACCTGCGAACTTCGCAGCACCGGTGCCGCCCGGCGCGGCACGCACGTACTCGTGGGAGATCCACACGGTCACCGGGTTAATGCCACCGGAGAAGTACGCGCCGGCAGGTGAAGCGATGAGCAGGAAGGTGTAAGAGTTCGACGGGTGCACGCCCAGGGTGCTCTCGGTGGAGAACATGATTGGACGCAGGTACAGGGATTCTTCGCCACCAGCTGGCGGCACCCATGCTGCATCGGCTTCAACCAGCAGGCGGATTGCCTCGAGGAAGGTCTCCTCCGGCAGCTGCGGCATTGCAATGCGGTCAGCGGAGCGCTGGAAGCGACGGGCGTTCTGCTCCGGGCGGAAAGTAACAATGGAACCATCCGGCATGCGATACGCCTTCAGGCCCTCAAAAATCGACTGCCCGTAATGCAGGACCGAAGAAGACGGCTGCATTTCAATCGAACCGTATGCCTGCAGCTTGGCGCCATGCCAGCCTTTGTCTGCAGTCCAGTCAATTCGGACCATGTGGTCGGTGAAGTGCTTACCGAAACCAGGGTTGGCCAAAATCTCCTCGCGCTCGGCATCAGAGAGTGGATTCGGGTTACGTTCGATTGCAAATTCCAAAGCAGACATGTCTTTCATCCTAAACCGTCGAGGATCGAGTCGTATCAATACTCGCCCCCGAAAGACCGTGTTAGTCAGGGCAATGTCAGCGTCGCGGGCACTAGGCGCGGGTACATTCCAATAGTCGTGGCGCTGGCTCGTCAGTCCGCTGTCCAGGGGTGAAGGACACGAACCGGCAAATAGGGATACGGTGGTGTACCACATAGTACGACTACAAGGAGATGCAACTACATGTCAGTCCCCGCTAACAATGATTCGGCACAGCTCGGTGCCTCTCGCAACGCCGCTGTTTTGTCCAATTACCTGCCGGCTATCGGCACTCGCGTGGTCATCGCTGCCGACAACTCTCTGCCCGCGGACGCCGACGCGGTCCTCGTCGCGCTTATCGACGGCGAGGATGGCCTCGAGCTGGTCGCACCCGAGGCCATCGGTTCGGTTGCAGAGCAGCTGCTCGCCTCCTTTGAGGCAGTCTCCGCCAGCGCTAAGGCCGAGTCCGTGACCGCCATCCCGGCTCCTGCTGGCCTGGATGTCGACAGTGTCACGGGCGTTGGCGTGGGTTCTGAGGACCTGGATGCGGAAGACATCCGCCGTGCCTGCGGCGCCGCTGCCCGCCGTATGACCAAGGCCAAGGTGGTCTTTAACACTCTCGGCGCCATCGATCCGCAGGCTGCAGCCGAGGGCTTTGCGCTGGGCGCTTACGCTTACTCCGGTCAGAAGAGCACCGAAGAAAGCAACGAGGCCACCCAGAAGGTGGTTGTGTTGGGCGCTGATGACGACGTCGTAAAGCGCGCTTCGGCAATTGTAGATGCCGTTGCCACCGCGCGTGACTTCGTCAATACAGCATCGTCGCACCTCTACCCCGAGACGTTTGCTGACGCTGCTGCAGCGCTGGGCCGTGACGCGGGGCTCGAGGTCGAGGTGCTTGACGACGACGCTCTGCGCGCCGGCGGTTTCGGAGGCCTCAATGCCGTGGGTGGTGGATCCTCGCGCGGGCCGCGCCTGGTGCGCCTGATCTGGAAGGGCGATGAGTCGGCAGAGAATTCGCTGGGCCTGGTCGGTAAGGGCATCACCTTTGATACTGGCGGTATTTCGCTGAAGCCGGGCGCCAGCATGGAGAACATGATCTCCGATATGGGCGGCGCTGCGGCTGTTATTGCCACAGTCGTCCTGGCTGCTCGCCTAGGTGTATCCACCCCGGTGACCGCAACTGTTCCAATGGCGGAGAACATGCCGGGTGGTAAGGCGTACCGTCCGGGCGACGTCATTACGCAGTACGGCGGTAAGACCATTGAGATTCTGAATACCGACGCTGAGGGCCGCCTCGTACTCGCAGACGCCATTGTCCGCGCCTGCGAAGACAAGCCGACTCACCTGATTGACACCGCTACCCTGACCGGTGCGCAGCTGGTCGCTCTTGGCGAGCGCACCCCGGGCGTCCTGGGTAACGACGAGTTCCGTGACCGTGTTGCAGAGCTGTCTCAGAGCATTGGTGAAAATGGTTGGGCAATGCCGATTCCAGTTGAGCTAGCAGAGGCCCTGAAGTCGCCGGTGGCTGACCTGCGGAATGTCACGAACTCTCGCTTTGGCGGTATGAGTGTTGCAGCTGCATACCTGCGCGAATTCGTTGGCGAGGATGTTGAATGGGTTCACATCGACGTTGCCGGTCCGGCCTTCAACACCACCGGGGAGTATGGTTATACCCCGAAGCGGGGCACTGGTGTTCCGGTTCGGACGATGTTCTCTGTGATTGAGGATTTGGCAACGAAGTAGCCGGTCATCCGACTGCGCCCCGCCCGGCTGGAATCCTGGCTGGAATGAGCTATTCCACGCACCAGTCGAAAGCGGGCGCAGCCCACGGGGCAAGCAGAGTTTTCAACCTGTAAGCTAATTTGTAATAACCGTCTTAAAACGAGATTTCTTAACTTTTCGAGGAGTGCACAAACATGGCGACCTCTATTGAGATGCCGGAGCTCGGTGAATCAGTTACCGAAGGCACCATTACCACCTGGCTGAAGAAGGTCGGCGACACCGTCGAGGTCGACGAACCGTTGCTCGAGGTTTCCACCGACAAGGTCGACACCGAAATTCCATCTCCGGTCGCCGGTGTTCTCACCGAGATTCTCTTTGAAGAAGACGACACCGTCGATGTTGGCGAGGTCATCGCAAAGGTCGGCGAGCCGGGCGAAGAGCCGGAAGGCGCTGACGATTCCGCTGAGGAGACCGAGGAAGAGGCTCCGAAGGAAGACGCTGAAGAGCCAAAGAAGGAAGCACCGAAGGCTGCCTCCGGTTCCGCTACTGACGTTGAGATGCCGGAGCTCGGCGAATCCGTCACCGAAGGCACGATTACCACTTGGCTGAAGAAGGTCGGCGACACCGTCGAGGTCGACGAACCGTTGCTCGAGGTTTCCACCGACAAGGTCGACACCGAAATTCCTTCCCCGGTCGCAGGTACCCTGCTCGAGGTCCTCTACGATGAAGACGACACCGTTGACGTCGGCGAGGTCATCGCTCGCGTTGGCGATGCAGACACTGCTCCGGCCGCCAAGGAAGAGGCCGAGGAGGCATCTGCCGCAGTCGAGAAGGACGAGGAGCCAGTAAAGGCCAACGAGGAGACTGAGGAAGACTCCACTGACGTTGACGCTGGCGACGCTACTGACGTTGAGATGCCGGAGCTCGGCGAATCCGTCACCGAAGGCACCATCACCACCTGGCTGAAGAAGGTCGGCGACACCGTCGAGGTCGACGAGCCACTGCTCGAGGTTTCCACCGACAAGGTCGACACCGAAATTCCTTCCCCAGTCGCAGGCACCCTGCTCGAGGTCCTCTACGACGAAGACGACACCGTTGACGTCGGCGAGGTCATCGCTCGCGTTGGCAGTGGCCAGCCAAAGAAGGCTGCACCGAAGAAGGAAGCTCCAAAGGCTGAATCCAAGCCGGAGCCAAAGAAGGAAGCTCCAAAGGCAGAGTCCAAGCCGGAGCCAAAGAAGGAAGAGCCGAAGAAGGAGACTCCGAAGGCTGAGGCTCCGAAGGCTGAATCCAAGCCTTCCGCTAACAAGGACGTTCCTTACGTCACCCCGCTGGTCCGCAAGCTGGCTGACAAGCACGGCGTTGACCTGACTAAGGTCGAGGGCTCTGGAATCGGCGGCCGCATTCGTAAGCAGGATGTTCTGCGCGCTGCCGAGGGCGGCCAGGAGACTACTGCTGAGTCCGGCTCCAACTGGTCCACCAAGGGCGTTCGCCCTGAGCTCGCTGAGCTGCGCGGCACCACCCAGCGTGTCAACCGCATCCGCGAGATCACCGCTGCCAAGACCCTCGAGTCTCTGCAGACTTCCGCACAGCTGACCCAGGTCCACGAGGCCGATATGACTGCCATCTGGGATTTGCGCGCTACTAAGAAGGCTGAGTTCGAGAAGAAGCACGGCGCAAAGCTGACCTTCCTGCCATTCTTTGCAAAGGCAATCGTTGAGGCTCTGGTCAGCCACCCGAACGTCAACGCTTCCTGGAACGAAGAGACCAAGGAGATTACCTACCACGAGCAGGTCAACCTGGGTATCGCTGTCGATACCGAGCGTGGTTTGCTCTCCCCGGTCATCCACAACGCTCAGGATATGTCCCTGCCGGAGCTGGCTGCTGCTATTGCGGACATCGCAGACCGCGCTCGCAACAACAAGCTGACCCCGAACGACCTGTCCGGCGGCACCTTCACCATTACCAACATCGGCTCCGAGGGCGCTCTGACCGACACTCCGATTCTGGTTCCGCCGCAGGCCGCAATGGTCGGCACCGGCGCGATTAAGAAGCGCGCAGTAGTCGTCACCGAGAATGAGGCAGATGCCATTGGTATTCGCGCCATGGTCTTCCTGCCAATTACCTACGATCACCGCCTGATCGACGGCGCTGATGCAGGTCGCTTCATGACGACCGTTGTTGACCGCCTCGAGGTTGCTAACTTCGAATCGGATCTGCAGCTCTAAGCAGCTTGCTCCCCTCCTGGGGTAGTAGCGCCGCGGGAATCTAGCTGGCTTGCTAGCAGGAGGTTCTGCCTCTTCCCTGCCCGCGTTAGTCGCACTTTGCGGCTGACGCGGGTATTTCTTTTGCCGCATTCGTCCCGCAGTTGAACCTAATCAGCGATTCCTTCAAATGCGCAGGCCCCCTATTCTTGGCTAGTGCTCAGATTTCACGTAGCCACACATAGCTAGCAAAGGCTCCATCGGCACAAAGAATTAACGTGCTGTTATTGCGCCGTTAAGCCATTAGCAGACAGCGGGAGGGTCGAACCGAAAGCAAAGCTGCAAGTAGCAAATGCGCATACTTTTTGTCCTGCCGAAATGCGAGAACACCACACACCCCCGCACACAGTTCCGGCTATCGCTTTCAGCTACACCGACGAGAGCTGAAGATAGCGATAATTAAATTCATTATTTGTTAACCTCGCCGTCACCTAGTTAGCAATTAGCCTTTACCAATCTAAGAAATCATTAGACAGCAGGCTTCTTTGGCGTGCCTATTTTTGCTCTCTGTACGTAACTTAGAAAGGTGGAGCATGTCCTCGGCTCCAGCGAATACTAGTTCGTCGACCGGGACCACATCATCTGAGCAATCGAGCTCCTCAGATAAGTGGTGGCACCTCTTCTTCGGCGGGCTTCTCGCAATCAACATCGTAATTTTTGTCTTCTGGGCTTATGACTTTGTGGGCCCGCAGGCAAATACGGCAATCCTTCTGATTACCATCGCGTTCGCCGTCTTCATGGCGTTCAACATCGGCGGTAACGACGTTGCTAACTCCTTCGGTACTTCAGTCGGTGCCGGCACCCTGAGCATGAAGCAGGCGCTTGTTGTCGCTTCAGTCTTTGAGGTTTCGGGCGCCGTCCTCGCTGGTGGCGAGGTTACTGACACCGTCCGTTCCGGCATTGTGGACCTGAACGCAATCCACGGTTTGGACCCGATGGAGTTCGCCTTCATCATGATGTCCGCGCTTCTCGGCGCGGCAGTGTGGCTCCTCGTTGCCACCCGCATGGGTTGGCCAGTCTCCACTACCCACTCCATCGTCGGCGGTATCGTCGGTGCCGCACTGACGGTCGGTTTCATCACCGGCAAGGGTGGCTGGAGCATGGTCCAGTGGGATCAGATTGGTCAGATCGCCGTTTCCTGGGTCCTCTCTCCGCTCCTCGGCGGTTTGGTCGCGTTCCTCCTGTTCGGCGGCATTAAGAACTCGATTCTCGTCTACAACGACAAGGCTTCCAAGCAGCTGCAGGCCATCCACCAGGAAAAGGCGGACCTCAAGGCGCAGCACCGCGACGACTTCGAAAAGCTCCCTGAGCACGATCAGATCTCGTACACCAACGCGATGCTTCGCGACGCTACGACGATGCGTGACAACGACTGGACTCCGGATGACCTGGAGTCTGAGTACTTCCGCAAGCTCGTCCACATCGAATCCAAGGTTGATGATGTCCGCGCTCACCGTGCGCTGGAAGCTTGGGTTCCGGGTCTAGCAGCCCTGGGCTCTATTGTCATCTCCGCGATGATGCTGTTCAAGGGTCTGAAGAACCTTCACCTAGGGCTTTCCAGCCTGGACAACTTCCTGATTATGGGCATGATCGCCACCGCAGTGTGGCTTGCCGTTTACATCTTCGCGCGTACTTTGAAGCGTCAGGATTTGGATCGTTCCACCTTCCTGCTGTTCAGCTGGATGCAGGTCTTCACCGCTGCTGCGTTCGCTTTCTCCCACGGCTCGAACGACATCGCTAACGCGCTTGGCCCGTTCGTGGCAATTCTGGATGTTCTCCGTACCAACGAGATCTCTTCCGAGTCCGGCGTCCCGCTGGCAGTCATGACCACCATGGGTGTCGCTCTCATCTCCGGTCTGTGGTTTATCGGCCGCTTCGTTATCAAGACCGTCGGATCCGGCCTGACTGAGATTCACCCAGCATCGGGTTTTGCCGCAGAGCTTTCCGCTGCTGTGGTCGTTATGATTGCTTCCCTGCTGGGTCTGCCGGTTTCCTCCACCCACATTCTGATTGGTGCCGTTCTCGGTGTCGGTATCGTTAACCGTGCCGCTAACTGGAACCTGATGAAGCCGATTGGTTTGGCCTGGGTTATTACCCTTCCGGCCGCTGCAGGTATCTCGGCAATCACCGTTTCCATCCTCCGCGTCGTCTTCGGCTAAGCCCACAAAAGCACGCCACTTTTACCCCGGCGGTCACTTTCTAGTGACCACCGGGGTATTTTTACGTCTGGCGCTATCCAAGTAAGTTTGGCGCTATCCAAGTAACAAGTAATCTGAGGCCTACAGAATTTCGGCGTATCCTATAGGCCACCATGACTGCCCCAAGAAAACCTTTTACTCGCGCAGATAAATCCATTCGGGAATCAAGCTCCGACATCGAGATTCAACATCTCGGCCTTGTCGACTACGAAGAGACCTGGCACCTACAGGCAGACCTTGCTGCCAAGCGTGCGAAAGACCTAATTCCAGATCAGGTTCTCGTGCTTGAGCACCCGAGTCTTTACACAGCAGGAAAGCGCACCCAGCCGGAGGACCGTCCTACCAATGGGTTGCCGGTCGTCGATGTCGACCGCGGTGGCCGCATCACCTGGCACGGCCCGGGCCAGCTTGTGATGTATCCCATCATCAAGCTCGCTCAGCCGGTCGATGTGGTGGACTACGTCCGCAGACTGGAAGAAGCCCTCATTCAAACCGTTCGCCGAGCCGGCATCGCGGCTGCTGGCCGCATCGATGGCCGCTCGGGGGTATGGGTTCCCGCATCAAACGGACTGAGCGACCGAAAGATTGCGGCACTGGGAATCCGCGTGACCCATGGTGTAACCATGCACGGACTCAGTCTGAACTGCGACAACTCTATGGAGTTCTACAACTACATCATCCCGTGTGGCATCTCCGACGCTGGAGTGACCACCCTATCCCGGGAGCTTGACCGAGATGTTAGCGTGTCAGAGATGACAGAGTCGCTTCTGGCAGATTTGCAAGATGCTTTGGAAGGCCGTTTGACCGTTGCCGACCATTCCTTCGGCTCCGCGCCCGACCCCACGAAGGACCTGCCACACCGGGTGAAGCACAACTCCACCACCGGCATATTCGAGTACTCATCAACAAAAGAGTAGGATGAAACTGTGACTGTTAAGCCAGAAGGACGTAAGTTACTGCGCGTCGAGGCACGAAATGCCGAGACCCCTATCGAGAACAAGCCCCGGTGGATTCGCAACCAGGTTCGTCCGGGCCCCAGCTACAAGGACATGAAAAACCGTGTCTCGGGTGCCTCTTTGCACACGGTCTGTCAGGAGGCTGGCTGCCCGAACATTCACGAATGTTGGGAAGACCGCGAGGCCACCTTCCTCATCGGCGGCGATAAGTGCACCCGCCGCTGCGACTTCTGCCAGATTAACTCAGCCAAGCCCGACCCATTGGATAAGGATGAGCCGCGTCGTGTTGCGGAATCCGTCCGCGAGATGGGTCTTCGTTACGCCACTATCACCGGTGTCGCCCGCGACGATCTGCCCGACGGTGCATCCTGGCTCTACGCTGAGACCTGCCGCCAGATCCACGAACTCAACCCGAATACCGGAGTCGAGCTCCTTGTCGATGACTTCCGTGGCGACGAATCTGCAGCACAGCAGGTATTCGACGCCAAGCCCGAGGTTTTCGCCCACAACTTGGAAACGGTGCCGCGCATCTTCAAGCGCATCCGCCCCGCATTCCGCTACGAGCGTTCCTTGGAACTCATCACTCGCGCTCGCGAAGCTGGGCTAGTTACCAAGTCCAACCTCATCCTGGGCATGGGCGAATCCTACGACGAGATCATCTCCGCTATGCAGGATTTGCACGATGCCGGCTGCGATATTCTGACAATCACTCAGTACCTCCGCCCCACTCCACTGCACCATCCAATTGAACGTTGGGTTAAGCCGGAGGAGTTCGTCAAACTCTCCAAGACCGCTGAAGAGATGGGCTTTGCCGGCGTCATGTCCGGCCCGCTGGTCCGCTCTTCCTACCGCGCTGGCCGACTCTACGCCCGTGCACTGGCGCACCGCGGTCAGGAACTGCCTGCGCATCTGTCCGCGCTTGCCGACGACAACGACAACAACCTCGCGCTTCAGGAAGCCTCGACTCTGCTCGACCGCTATGGCGCATCGGAGGATACGCCAGTCACTTCGACTATTCCGGCTTCCGAGAGGCCGACGGCCGCAGCGCCGTCGTAAAGCGAAACGGCGCTACGGCGCGGTCTATTGCCTAAAACTACATCGCATGCCCTAAAGTTGGTGATTATGGCGACCAATGATGCGAAAGAAATGAAGAAGGCGAACCGCGCCGCCAAGCGCGCTCAGCGTAAGCAGACTCGTAGCCAGATGTGGCAGGCGTTTAAGCTGCAGCGCTCGCGGGACAACAAGCTCGTGCCTTACATGGCGCTGGGCTTCTTCGGTCCAATTATCCTGCTGTTACTGCTTGGTCTGCTCATTGGTGGAGTCTGGCCCTGGGTTCTGACGATTATTGGTATCTCGATCGGCTTTATGGTCGCGATGTACATCTTCTCTAAGCGTCTTGAGGCGTCCTTCTACACAGAGGCGGAAGGCCAGGCCGGCGCTGCGGCGTGGACGCTGGACAATATGCGTCAGGGCGTTGGCTATGTCTGGCACGTCAAGACCGGTGTTGTCGCTAATCAGCACATGGATGCTGTTCACCGTGTTATTGGTAACGCCGGTGTTGTGCTGGTCGGTGAAGGTGATCCGAACCGCGTCAAGCAGATGATTGCTCGTGAGAAGAAGTCGCTGGCACGCATTGCGGGCGAAGCGCCGATTTACGACATGATTGCTGGTAGCGACGAGGGCCAGGTCCCGCCGAAGAAGCTGCAGCGCGAACTCATGCGTTTGCCGCGCAACCTGAATAAGGATCAGGCCAACGCTCTGAATGAGCGCATCCAGTCGATGGACCGTATTCGCGATGCGCGCGCGAACATGCCCAAGGGTCCAATGCCGAAGGGCGCTAACCCACAGGCCGGCATGAACCGTCGTGCGCGCCGTGCCGCCAATCGCGGCAAGAAGCACTAGAGGTTTTAGCTAGGTTTCACCAGGGTCGGTTGCTCGGGCAACCCGCCGAGGGGCAATCTAGGTTGAAGCAGAAAAAAGGGGCTTTCGGGCCCCCTTTTTTTGTGCTTTAAAGCTTTAAAACGATGCCTAAAGCCATGTCTTCACACACAGTTATTGATGTCTTGTTGAAGTGATTGCTCTCACTTATCACGCTGTCAGCAAAGGTCGTATCCTTGCTGGAAACAATGCTTAATGAAGATTACTGCTAGTTGTGCCACCATGGGATATGTGCAACTCTTGGCTGAAAATGAACTCTTAGCGCTTCTAGTGATTTTGTTTCTTGGCCTGGCAATTGGCCAGATCAAGATCTTCGGCTTCAAGCTTGGCGTGGCTGCCGTCCTCTTCGTCGGCCTTATCCTCGCGACTATTGAGCCGGAAATTCAAATCTCCCCGTTGATTTACATCGTGGGCCTGGCATTATTCGTCTACACCATCGGGTTGGAGGCGGGCCCCGAGTTCTTCAGCTCGTTACGCTCGCGCGGTATCAAGCACAACCTGTTCGGCATTGGTGTGCTCGCAGTTGTCACTATCGAGTCTTTCTTGCTGATCAAGTTTTTGCCTATCGACCCGGTGGAGGGCGCAGGCGCCTTCACAGGCGCCCTGACCAACACCCCGGCTATGGCCGCAATCGTCGATGCTCTTCCTAGCCTCATTTCGGATAAGGGCGAGCTGGCCGCTGCCCACGATATGCCGGTGATTGGTTACTCCCTGGCCTACCCAATCGGCGTGCTGGCAGTGATTGCCTCTATCGGTATTATGTCGAAGGTCTTCCGCGTCGATCACGACCAGGAAGCTATTGACGCAGGTGTCGCCGCGCTTCCGCTACATACTCGGGACATCAAGATTCTCAAGGACGACCTGCCTTCCATCACTGACCTTCCGTCGAAGTTCGGTTTGGACATTACGGTTTCGCGCATTGAGTACAAGGGCCACCTCTACATTCCGTCTCCGGGTGACACTGTCTCCGTCGGCGATATTATTTCCGTCGTCGGTACAGAGGAAGAAATTGCTCGTGCCGCCGAGTACATTGGCGAGCTTATGCCGGGTGATCCGACACACGACGGTCGCCTGGACTTCCGTCGCATCTTCGTCTCTGCATCTGACGTGGTCGGTGTACCCATTGCGGAACTTCAGACTCGCATGGACGGCATAATCATTACGCGTATTCGCCGCGGCGACCACGACATCGTCGCAGAGCCAAACATGCGCCTAGAGCTTGGTGATCGCGTCCGCGTAGTTGCACCGCCAGAGAAAATCAAGGACGCAACAAAGTTCTTCGGCGACTCCTACAAGAAGCTTTCCGACGTCAACCTCTTGCCCCTCACCCTTGGGCTTACGCTGGGTGTCTTGGTGGGTCTCATCAAGATTCCGCTTCCGGGCGGCAGCTCGCTCGCCCTGGGATCCGCTGGTGGTCCACTGGTTGTGGCGCTGATTCTGGGTGCTGTCGGTCGCACTGGCCCGTTGGTCTGGCCTATCCCCTACTCGGCCAACCTGGCGTTCCGCACCATGGGTCTAGCACTGTTCCTGGCAGGTATCGGCACCACTGCCGGTAAGGGATTCCAGGCTGCGTTGTCTGACCCGGCATCACTGACAGTTCTGGGTCTTGCCGCCATCATCGCGTTTAGCTCCGCACTGTTGACCCTCATTGTCGGTCACCGTGTGCTGAAGATTCCATTCGGCCAAACTGCGGGTATCCTCTCGGGCTTGCAGACTCACCCGGCAGTGCTCTCATACGTCAACGACCAGGCCAAGAACGAGTTGCCGGCAATGGGATACACAACGGTGTATCCAATGGCCATGATCATGAAGATTATTCTCGCCCAGGTCCTGGTCGTGTTGGTGCTATAGCGCTAACCCAAAATGACGGCCGTGCCAGTGGCACGGTCGTGCATGCCGCGCATATCCGAGTCGGTGATTGCTGGCGGCAGCAAGAAAAGAGTAAGCAAGCTGCGGAAGAAGGCACGAACAAAGCCAACTCGCTCGCCGGGCTTGTCCACGCGAGCGACACCCATCTTCATCATCCACTGGCCCGGAGTGCGGGCGAACAGCCAAACCGACACCGTGCCAATAATGAGGAAGACAACTGGCGAATAGGTCGCAAGGAATGACTGCCAGGCGATAAACGAATCCCCGAACTGGTCAATCTGCGCCTCGCTCGGGCCGAAGAACATCGAAAAAGCGCCGGCAATCATCAAGGAAATAATCCAGTCAATGAGAATGCCGCCGACGCGACGCATCAACGTCGCTTGCGATCCTGGGCCATCGGGGGCAAGACCCAATGCCTGGCCGGGATAGTCCGAGAGCTTGTCCGGATTATCGAACTCTCCCGGAATCTGAGGGCCATCTAGCCAACTGTGCTTTTCTTCCATGTGTTCATAGTCTAATGCAGCAATCCGGCTATCAAATCACGGGCTGGGACAGCCATTCAGCGCGTGCGGGGGTAATCCGGGGGCGATGTTGCGTCGCCTTTTCCATTTTCTTATCAGCACGGGAGCTAAAGGCGCGTCGTAAAGCGTGTGTGACATGAATGCGCAGGGTATTGCCTTGTTTCCACAAATAGATAACCTGCTCCCTATTTGCGTAACCTGTTCCGTATTGGCGAATTTCTCACGCACCATGCCAGAAATTCGTGGTTCTAATTCCAGAATGAATGCGTGGTTCGTTAAGCTTGAAGGCGTCAACCGGCCAGTCCTTGACAGCGCGGCAGGTGCACGAAACATCGTGCAAGAATTCCCTACTGCGTACTAAACAAGGCCAACTAAGGAGACCGCACATGTCCTTCAAAACTCCCGAGGAAGTAGTCGCGTATATCAAGGAAGAGGGCGTCGAGTTCGTCGACGTCCGCTTCACGGATGTTCCCGGCATCGAGCAGCACTTCACCATCCCGGCATCCGCATTTGACGAGGACGCGATGGCCGAAGGCCTGGCATTCGACGGTTCCTCGATTCGTGGTTTCACTTCCATCGACGAGTCCGACATGGCACTGCTGCCCGACCTGAGCACCGCGCGCATTGACCCGTTCCGCAAGGCAAAGACCCTGAACGTCAAGTTCTTCGTCCACGATCCGTTTACCCTCGAGCCGTTCTCCCGCGACCCGCGCAACGTCGCGAAGAAGGCGGAGGAATACCTCATCTCTACCGGCATCGCCGACACCTGCTTCTTCGGCGCTGAGGCGGAGTTTTACATCTTCGACAACGTCAAGTTCGAGACCGACACCAACCGCGGCTTCTACGAAGTTGATTCCATCGAAGGCTGGTGGAACCGCGGCAAGGACCAGAACCCGGACGGCTCTGCAAACCTGGGTTACAAGACCCGTCTAAAGGGCGGCTACTTCCCTACCGCTCCGTACGACCACTACCAGGACCTGCGCGACAAGATGTGCCTGAAGCTCGCTGACGCCGGCTTCGACCTGGAGCGCGCCCACCACGAGGTCGGCACTGGTGGCCAGCAGGAGATCAACTACAAGTTCAACACGATGTTGCACGCTGCAGACGACCTGCAAACCTTCAAGTACATCATCAAGAACACCGCCTGGGAAGAGGGCAAGTCCGTCACCTTTATGCCGAAGCCGCTGGCTGGCGACAACGGCTCGGGCATGCACGCTCACCAGTCGCTGTGGAAGGACGGCAAGCCACTGTTCCACGATGAGGCCGGTTATGCAGGCCTGTCGGACATCGCTCGCTGGTACATCGGCGGCATCCTGCACCACGCAGGTGCGGTACTGGCCTTCACCAACCCGACCCTGAACTCCTACCACCGCCTGGTCAAGGGCTTCGAGGCTCCGATCAACCTGGTCTACTCGCAGCGCAATCGCTCTGCCGCTGTTCGCATTCCGATCACCGGCTCCAACCCGAAGGCAAAGCGCATCGAGTTCCGCGCCCCGGACCCGTCGGGCAACCCGTACCTTGGCTTCGCTGCCATGATGATGGCCGGACTGGACGGCGTGAAGAACCGCATCGAGCCGCACGCTCCGGTCGACAAGGATCTCTACGAGCTCCCGCCGGAGGAAGCTGCCGACATCCCGCAGGCTCCGACCTCTCTCGAGGCCGCACTCGAGGCCCTGCGCAATGACCACGAGTTCCTGCTCGAGGGCGATGTCTTCACCGAGGACCTCATCCAGACCTACATCGACTACAAGTACGAAAACGAGATCGAACCGGTTCGCCTGCGCCCGACTCCGCAGGAATACGAAATGTACTACGACTGCTAAAGTTTTCGCTTCACGACGGCCACAGCAAGCACCCCCCATTGCTCCTCATGGCCGCCCAACGAGCTTGTTAGATGCCGCCTGACCACAGTTAATGTGGTCAGGCGGTTTTTCATTGCGGTCATGCTGGCTGCGGGCGCCTGGGCCCGCATACGCGCGCGTATGTGAGCACGAATTTGTGCGCGGTTCCGGGCCACTCCCCTGAACAGGGTCATACACCACCACAAAAGGGCCGCGACCCCTGCACGAGTAGAGTTGCACACTCTCCGCCCCAGTCTTATCGATGCAATATTCACTTGTCGATGCGCTATATCGTGGCCATAAGTGAACAGCGCATCGACAAGTGACAGGGTGGGGAGGATACCGTGCGCATAAGTGCCGGACAGCCGTCGATAAGTGACGAAAAATCGTCGATAAGTCAAGGAAAATCATCGATAAGTGCCAGGAAATTGGCCATACGTGCGAGGGTGGCGCTAGGGACAACACGAGGGACGGATGCGAGGGACACCGCAAGGGGGCGGACACCAAGAGCGGATGGGGCATGCTGCGAAGGTAGGATGCCAGGCAATCACGCCCGTTGAACCAGAAATGTGTCGCAACTTAATGACATGTGACAAAGTTCATAAACATTGATGCGTGGGAGGATAATTCACTCATCTGTAATCGTTCTCAAAAAGTATCAATTGTGCATGTCGAAGTAGTTATTACGGGCAACTTATTGACGGAAGTTGGGCTCTGTCGCTGTGACCGTCGTAAAGCGGGAATGTCGTGCTGAAAACTGCGTAAACGCCCCTACGCTGTGGTTTTTCCGTATGGTGGTACGCCATACCCCTCGGAAATGGCGACTCGAGAGCCCACGCCGAGGCGATTTGATTGATTCTGGAGAGCATGCATCTGGAATTTCTTAAGCAGAGCCGCCGCATAGGGTGGCCGATGAACATTAAGAAGGATTTGAGCATTCTTGACTAACGAAAACGCTGCCAACCCAGAAAACTCAACTCGCATTGATTTTCTCTACCTCAGCGAACCGGACATGGTTGAAGCTGGTGTCACGGATTTCGCCAAGTGTGTTGAGACCATGGAAGAAACCCTGATTCTGCTGGCTGACGGCGACTACCGCATGGCCGGTGCTTCCGCTAACTCCCACGGTGCCCAGATCAACTTCCCGGATAACCCAATCCATGAGGGTATGCCGGCAAATGGCCCTGACCGTCGTTTCATGGCAATGCCCGCTTACCTCGGTGGTCGCTTCAACGGCGCAGGTGTGAAGTGGTACGGCTCCAATGCCGATAACCGCCAGAACGACCTGCCACGTTCGATCCACCTGTTCATTCTCAACGATGCAATTACGGGTGCCCCGAAGGCTGTCATGTCGGCAAACCTCCTGTCGGCATACCGCACTGGCGCTGTTCCGGGTGTCGGCGTCAAGCACCTTGCCGTCGAAGACGCCGAGGTCGTTGGCATCATTGGCCCGGGTGTTATGAGCCGCACCATTCTCGGCTCTGCCATGTCGCAGCGTCCGGGCATTAAGAAGGTCAAGGTCAAGGGCCGCTCCCAGGCCTCGACTCAGAAGGCTGTCGATTGGATTAAGAACGAGTTCCCGCAGCTGGAAGAGGTCCGTATCGTCGAGACCGAAGAAGAGGCCATCCGCGACTCCGACATCCTCATCGCCGGCACCTCGACTTCCTCCGATGGTCCGGCCGGTTTCCCGTACTTCAAGAAGGAGTATCTGAAGCCCGGCGCGCTGCTGCTCATGCCGGCCGCTGCACGCCTCGACGACGACTTCGTGCGTTCCGACGACTGCAACCTCGTCGTTGACTACACCGGCCTGTACGAAGAGTGGTTCAACGAGAACGGCCCAGACGTGACCTATGAGCGCTTGCTCGGTATTCCGGGTAACCGCTGGTGGGACATGAAGGAAGAGGGCACCCTTCCCGCCGAGAAGCTTGTCAACATTGGTGATATCGCTTCCGGTAAGGCTCCGGGTCGCCAGAACGACGAGGAAATCTTCTGCTACTCCATCGGAGGCATGCCAGTCGAGGACGTCGCCTGGGCCACCGATGTCTACGACAACGCCCTGGCAAAGGGCATCGGCACCAAGCTGAACCTGTGGGATGTTCCGCTGCTGAAGTAGTAGTGACCAGTAAGTTCGACAACACGATTAGTAAGCTCAACAAGCTAGACGCGAAGTAGGCGAGTTTTACCAATGGGTAAGTTCAAACCCAGCAGTGACCAGACAACTCCGGAAGGAATCCAACGATACATCCGGGACAATGACATTCGCTGGGTAGACGTCCAGTTCACCGACGTTCCCGGCATCGAACAGCACCTAACCGTTCCGGTATCCGAGTTTGATGAGGACTCCGCTTACGAGGGCCTTGCCTTCGACGGATCGTCCATTGCGGGTTACACCTCGGTGGATAACTCCGACATGATGCTGCTGCCCGACCTGGACACGGCTTTCATCGACCCGTTCCGCAAATCGAAGACGCTGAACATGAAGTTCTTCGTCCATGACCCGCACACCCGCGAGCCATTTAGCCGCGACCCGCGCAATATTGCCCGTAAGGCCGAGAACTACCTGAACGAACTGGGCTTCGCCGATACCTGTAATTTTGGCGCTGAGGCAGAGTTCTACATCTTCGACTCCGTCCGCTACGACTCCAGTTCAAACAAGTCATTCCACGAGGTGGACTCGGTTGAGGGCTGGTGGAACTCCGGTGTGAAGGTAAACCCGGACGGATCGCGCAACCTCGGCCACAAGGTGCGCACCAAAGGCGGCTACTTCCCTACTGCTCCGTATGACCACATGCAGGATCTTCGTGACGAAATCGGCGAGCACCTGCAGGATGTTGGCTTCCATGTTGAGCGCTCCCACCACGAGATGGGCTCCGGCGGTCAGCAGGAGATTAACTATCGTTTCAATACCCTGCTGCACGCCGCCGATGACATGCAGACTTTCAAGTACGTGGTGAAGAACACCGCCAAGTTCAACCAGAAGTCCGCTACCTTCATGCCGAAGCCGTTGGCCGGCGATGGCGGCTCTGGTATGCACATCCACCAGTCACTGTGGAAGGATGGCAAGCCACTATTCCACGATGAAAACGGTTACGGTGGCCTGTCCGACATGGCGCGCTACTACATTGGCGGCATCTTGAAGCACGCCGGTGCAGTCCTGGCTTTCACCAACCCGACAATGAACAGCTACCACCGCCTGGTTCCGGGATTCGAGGCTCCCGTCAACTTGGTCTACAGCCAGGAGAACCGCTCGGCCGCCATCCGAATCCCGATTACCGGCGCAAACCCGAAGGCCAAGCGCATCGAGTTCCGCGCTCCGGACCCGTCGGGCAACCCGTACTTGGCTTTCACCGCCGCAATGATGGCTGGTCTCGACGGCATCAAGAACCGCATCGAGCCTGGCAAGCCGATTGACAAGGATCTCTACGAGCTGCCACCAGAGGAACTCAAGGACGTCCCCACCGTCCCGCATTCGCTGGAGGGTGCGCTGAAGGCGCTGGAAGAGGACCACGAGTTCCTGCTTGCCGGCGATGTCTTCACACAGGATCTCATCGACGCGCATATCCGCTACAAGTTCGAGCAGGAGATTATGCCGGCACGTCTGCGCCCGACGACGCAGGAGTTCGAGCTCTACTACGACTGCTAGCATTCGCCCCGTAAAGCTCGCTTGACGACGCCCACACCGCTACCCCACCTAACCGTCTTGGGGTAGCGGTGTTTTTAGCTGGGGCATACTTTTTAGTCGGCACATTTAGTAGAGCTAGCACCACTGCGAACTAGACGGATCAGGGCTACCCTTGATTGTTATGAACAACAAGTCACTGACCCGTTCCACCAATAACAAAATGGTTGCAGGTGTGCTCGGTGGATTCGCTGAGTATTTCAACTGGGATGCGACTTTGCTGCGCGTTATATTTGTCGCGTCTTTCCTGATGCCTGGTCCGCAGTTTCTTCTCTACCTCGCAGCATGGATTATCATGCCGAAGGAAACTTACGTATAAGCGCGGTCGACCGAAAAATGCCTAAATAGCCATACCTTGGAGTTTTTATCTGATGAGCGACGCCGCTCCCGAAAAGTCCACCAAGAAAACTTACCGCTCGCGTAATGACCGCCTCCTCGGTGGCGTCCTCGCAGGAATCGCGGAAAGCCAAGGCTGGGATATCACTTTCACACGAATGGTCTACATCATCCTTCCCTGCGTTGGATCGATGATTGGCTGGAAGATTGGCGCTGGGTTCCTAGCTCTTTACCTCTTGGCCTGGTTCGTCCTGCCAGATGGCGAGTACACGCTTGACGACGATGCTCGCGGCTCCAACCCCGCAGGGAAAGAAAATAAGCAATAAACGTCAAGCTTAATAAGATTGATACCTTTCCGTTACTCGCAACGCCCTCACCAGCACTATTCCAATTTCGCAATCACGCAAATTCGGTAACAAATAGTGCATAGAGTGCACAGATTCACGCTATTTGACTTGCGCAAGCCTCAGAATTACCTAGTGTTCCTTCTGTACGGCTTTAAAGCCACGCCCTCTTCCAATGCCTGATATTCAAAAGAATTGTCAATTTCTCTTTGAATTTAATTCTGGCGAATAGTGGAAGATGCCAATAATTGAATAGGTAACTTAGTTAGCTCTCAAGAAAGTGGTTTTGAAATGCAGAACAAGAAGATGACCCGTATCGCTACCGCAATCGTCGGCTCCGCCGCCCTACTCGGCGGCCTGGCTGCATGTTCTTCCGATGATGCACAGGATGCTGCTAACAACGCCAAGGATCAGGCGGGCCAGGTAGCAACCGACGCCACTGATAAGGCTGGCGACGCTATGGACGGAGCTAAGGACAAGGCTGGCGAGGCTGCTGATGGCGCTAAGGACAAGGCTGGCGAGGCTGCTGATGGCGCTAAGGACAAGGCTGGCGAGGCTGCTGATGGCGCTAAGGACAAGGCTAACGAGGCTATGAACGGTCTGGGGCTGGGCGACGCTGCTGGCGAGGATGTGGCAGAGGCTGACCTGCCTGAGTCCATCACCGAGGCAGCTTCTTCCTTCACCTCCCCGTACGATTCTGAGGCTGGCGAGTTCAAGTCCGCTAAGAAGGTCGGCGACGCGGTTGCCGCTGAATACGAGAACGTCACCTTCGTTGAGTCCCCAGAGACTAATGGTGCACAGCCGCTGATCGGTAAGATTCGCGAGACCTGGGTTGCCAACGGTGCACTGGCAAACGAGATTGGTCTGCCGACCGCACCGGAGTCGGAGATTGAAAACGGCTGGGAGCAGCCGTTCACTAAGGACACCATGAAGTGGACCTCTGAGGACGGCCAGAACTACTCCGACTCCTACGAGAACAAGTAGTTCTACACGAACCGAAAGATTTTGAGCGTGCCGGGTGGCACGCTCTTTTTCTTTCCCCCTAGCTAGTTAAATCCCCCTTTCCCCTAGTCAAAAACGCCAGAGGCACCGCGCCGATGTGCGCCAACAATGTTGATATCGACAATCCCCACGGCAGCCATTGATGCAAGGACCGTGGTGGGGCCTACGAACTTAAAACCAGCTTTCTTCAATGCCTTGGCAAGCGCCTTGGACTCCTCGGAGTAGCTGGGCACCTCTTCGATTGAACGTGGCTCGGGAGACTTCTCCGGTTTAAACGACCACATCAACTCGGCTAAGCCTCCGTTTTCACGCAGAGCAATCGTCGCCGCGGCGTTATTGATTACCGCGGTAATCTTCCTGTGATTCCGAATGATTCGTTCATCATTCATCAATCTTTCGACATCTTCGTCATCGAAATCAGCAACCGCATCGGGGTCGAAGTTCGCGAAGGCTTCCTGAAACGCGGGCCGCTTCTTCAGCACTGTCTCCCACGACAACCCCGCCTGAAATACCTCCAGGCTGAGCCGTTCGAATAGTCCTTGCTCATCGCGCACCGGCATCCCCCACTCGGTGTCGTAGTACTCTCTCAGCAGCTCACTGTGAGCAGCCCATGCCGGTCGAGCCAATCCATCCTCACCGATGATGAGCCCATTGTTTTCCGTGTAGTCCGATCCAATTTTCATCAGTCTTTCCAATCCCCCAATTCCGGTTTGACTTAGCTGAGCACCGCAGGTCTTAATTCTTATGCTTGTGTTGACGCCCAACCAGAGCGCCATACACCAGATCCAGCGTCGGCGTTTCCACTTTCGCCTTCTGCCCCATCCGGCGGATTGCGCCAATCTGGGCATCGAGCTCATTGGTAAGTCCCGCGGTGTAGTCGCGCTGCATCGACGAGGTGTTGTCGTACCCTTGAGCATCAGTAAAGGCCAAGGTCCGCGACACGATGTCCTCTGGCAGCGCAACGCCGCAGGCTCGACCGACTGCCTCGGTTTCTTCAAACATCCGCGTCAAGCTGTCGCGCATTTCCGAACGCAAGTAACCAATCGGACTATCAGCCAGGGCACCTAGGGCACCGAGGTTAGCCACGAACATCGCTTTTGCCCAGATATCGACCCAGATATCCGGGAGCTGTTCGCCACCGAGCCCAGCCATGTGCAATGCCTCGATAACTGCCCCGACCAGGTCATTAGTGGAGTCATCGAATGTGCCGATGTTCAGGCTCATCGGTCCTGGTCGGAAGGTGACTTCTGCCGGGCCAGTGTGGATAAAGAAACCGCGGATAACACCCGGGAACACCTTGTCCTCACCGAACCGCCCCGCTGCCAAATAAGGGATTTCCACCGAGTTATGGGTGGTCACCACTGCTGCACCAGCCGGAACTTGCGGGAAAGGATCGTTGCCCGGCAGCGCCTTGGTTGCTGCAATCACAACATCGACGTCGACGCCATCGGCAGTGAGTTCACCCCAATTGTCGGCTGCTTTGACGGGGATAATGCTGCGTTCCCCGTGCTCGTCGATAAGCGTGAGCCCCACCTCACGAAGACGTGTCAGGGTCTCGCCGCGGGCGAGAAAGACGACATCATAACCCGCTTGCACGAGGCGACCGCCAAACCAGCCGCCGACAGCTCCTACACCTAAAACTCCAATCCTCATAGCTGCCACCTTACGACTTCCGCACTGAGCGCGAAATAGGTTGCATGCGGTTGTCCACAGGCAATCCAGGCTATCCCCAAATGTGAAATTTGAGCTTGATTTACTACCTTGTCAAAACTATGTAAAGCGGAGTAGGGTCGAAATTAATAGATATCAACCCAGGGTTGTTACTCTTTTGAGGCAAGACCTGAGGCCCACAGTTTGTGGCGCCTCGGGTCTTTTTGCGTTTAACGGCCCTGCTTACTGTGAAGGAAGGTCACGATGGGGTCGTCAAAAGATTCCAGCGCGAGGGCAATAGTTGAAAACCTCGGTGGACCCGGAAACATCACAAGCATGACGCACTGTGCGACGCGTCTGCGTTTTGAACTCGGTGATGTCTCCAAGATCAACGAGGACAAGATTGACAAGGTGCCGGGCGTACTCGGTGTCGTTCACCAGGGCGATAACCGCTACCAGGTCATCTGTGGCGGTGGCGTCGAATCGATGTACACGGCAATTAAGCATCTACCGGAAATGAAGGGCGCCGGCGCAGTCGCCACTAAGTCCGACGCAGACGTTAAGGCAGAAGCTCGCTCGAAGGCACGCGGCAAGTACTCCTGGTTGGACAACTTCTTCGAGTACCTCTCCGATTCGTTCCGCCCAATCCTGGGCGTGCTGTTGGGCGCATCGCTGATTATCGCTATTGCCGCGGTTCTCGACGGTCTGAACATCGTCGACTTCCGCGCTGAGGATAAGTCCGCTACTTGGATCTTTGTTGACGCCATGTGGCGCAGCGTCTTCTACTTCCTGCCAATCATGGTCGCCTACAACGCAGCGAAGAAGCTGCGGGTAGATCCATGGCTGGGCGCAGCCATCATGGCTGCCCTAATGACGCCGGAGTTTATGAGTCTGCAGGATACCGATCGCTTCTCGGACACCATCAAGACAGTCAACGAGGAACTCGGTACCGAAACTTTCACCGCCAACATCTTCGGCCTGCCAATGCAGCTCAATGACTACGGCGGACAGGTCTTTGTACCGCTGATCATGGTCGCCATCCTGGCAGTGGTCTACCACGGTTTGAAGAAGATCTTCCCGGAGAATGTGCAGATGGTCTTCGTGCCGTTTATCTCCATGTTGATTATGATTCCGCTGACCGCTTTCCTCATCGGCCCACTGGGAATCTGGCTGGGTAACGGCATCGGCTCCGGCCTGGCATGGATGAACTCGAACGCACCGTTTGTGTTCGCAATTCTCATCCCGATGCTCTACCCGTTCCTGGTGCCACTGGGTCTGCACTGGCCACTGAATGCGCTGATGCTGGTCAATATCCAGACTCTCGGCTACGACTTCATCCAAGGCCCGATGGGTGCCTGGAACTTCGCCTGCTTCGGAGCAACTGCCGGTGTGCTGGTTCTTTCCATGCGCGACCACGACACTCAGATGCGCCAAACTGCAACGGGTGCACTCGCTGCCGGTCTCTTCGGTGGTATCTCCGAGCCGTCCCTCTACGGTATTCACCTGCGCTTCAAGCGGATCTACCCACGCATGCTGCTCGGTTGTTTTGCCGGCGGTCTGACTATCGCCATCCTGTCGGCTCCGTTCGGTGGTGTGACAACCAACGCCTTCGTCTTCACCTCCCTCATCACCACTGTCGTGTTCAAACCGATGTGGGTCTACCTGATTTCCGTCGCCGTGGCATTCTTCGTCGCCATGTTCGCCATCATTCTCACCGACTACCGCACGCCGGAAGAGAAGGCTGAGGCCGAGGCCGCACGCGCCGCAGAGCTTGACGACGAACCCAGCGACGCCACCCCACACGCTGCCACCAGTGGCTCCGATTCGGCTCCAGCTGAGGCTTCCGGTGACGCTGGTACCAACGCCGAGGCTGCCGCACCGGCTGCTGCGGCAGCTGGCGCCGGTGGTGTCGCAACTGCCGTTGATACCAAGCCTGTACAGGTGCAGGCCCCGGTTGCCGGTGAGGTTGTCAGCCTTGCCGAGGCCGGCGACGCGGTCTTTGCCTCCGGTGCTCTCGGTGACGGTGTCGGTATCAAGCCGACCAGTTCTACCGTGGTCGCACCCGTATCGGGCACGTTGATGACTGTGGCAAAGACCGGTCACGCCTTCGGTATTAAGACCGATGACGGTGTAGAGGTACTCGTCCACGTCGGTATCGACACGGTCAAGATGGCCGGTGAAGGCTTCGATGTCCAGGTTTCCAAGAAGCAGCACGTCGAGGCCGGCGATGTTCTTGCCGAGGTCGATTTCGACAAGGTCAAGGAAGCTGGCTACCCAACCACGACACTGATGACCATCACCAATACCAAGAAGCTGACCAAGGTTTCCCCGGTCACCGGCATCTCCGTCCAAGCCGGCGACACGGTCATCGAAGTTCAGCCATAATTGATTTCTAGAAGGCATACCGGCCTGAAATCCCTCAACTTATGGAGGAGTTCACGGTTACCGACATGGAAATCCTGAGAGTATTCAATAACAACGTGGTTCTGGCCAAGGACGCGACCGGCGAGAAAATCATCACCGGCCGCGGCATTGGCTTCAAGGCCCGCCCGGGGCAGCCGGTTGATTCGAGCAAAGTTGTTCGCATCTTTGTCCCAGCGGAAGGCCGTGATCCGGACCATATTGCCACGATGCTCACAGAAATTCCGCTGGCTCACATGACTCTTGTGACCGATGCGGTAACCGCAGCCGGCCTGCCGGAATCAATGACGAAGAACGCTTCCCTCCTTGTGGCGTTAGCCGATCACATTGGTTTCGCCATCATGAGGGCAGCTAACGGGCAGCGAGCAGATTACCCGCTGCTCGCGGAAGTCAGCCAACTTTATAGTGAAGAATACGCGCAGGCGCAGGCGATTTTGTCGCATATCAATCGCGCTCTCAATGACCGTCGTATAGCACCATTGCCCCGTTCCGAAGCAGTGGCTATTACGTTGCACCTGGTCAACGCCGGGTTTGCCACGGGTGATTTGAGCTTCACCTACACCATGACGGGCGTCCTGCAGCAGCTGCTCACAATCATTGAAAGTGATTTTGGCATCACGCTGGAGCCAGAGACTGTCAATGTGGGGCGCTTCATCACACACCTGCGCTACCTGTTCGTCCGGATTGCCAAGCATGAGCAGTTGAAAGATCACTCCTCCGCTATTGGCCAGGCCATCCGTGACTCCGCCCCAGAGGCGTTTCGCTGCGCACAGCGTATCTCCGCAGTCATTGAACTGCGTCTGGGGTCGGGGTTGACGGAAGACGAAGTTTCCTACCTCACCCTGCACATTGCACGCATTGTGCAGGCAGCGGCTGTATCTCCCACCGCCTCCAGGGTTTCCCGGAGCGTTCGCGACGTTGATGCTAAGCAAGCACCAGCGGGCGGCGCACCCGCGGTGGGATGTACAGGCACTGTGCCTGAGTCAGAACATTTCACATATTCGACCCGAAAGGATTCAACCATGATTACTCGTACCGCTACCATCGGTTCCTCCGTAGGCCTGCACGCTCGCCCGGCTTCCCTGTTCACTCAGGCTGCTGCTGAGTACGACTACGACATTGTCATTTCCCTTGACGACGAAGAGGCCGATGCCGCCTCGATCCTGGAGGTCATGACCCTCGGCGCTAAGCACGGCGACGAAGTCACGCTGAGCTGCGAGGACGACTCCGCAGCTGCAGCTCTGGACGAGCTTGCAGCCATGCTCGAGCGCGACCTTGATGCCGAGTAAGCCCAGCTAGAACGCTCCTGGATAACACCACGGCACACCACGACCGACGAGTATCCCCGCAGAGGTCCCGAAAAGGAGATCGGAAGCAATGAACGAGCAGCACACTGTCATCTATGGCATCGGTGTCTCGACCGGTACGGCCAGCGCTGAAGTAGTAAAGGTACTCCCCGCCCCGGGAGTTGATACTCAAGAGCCGTCGTCGACCGATCCCGTCGCCGATGGTGAGCGCGTCCGCGCGGCGATGGCCAACGTCGCAGAGTCGCTGAAGAAGCAGGCTGAGCACTCCAGCCCGCAGGCACGCCCGATTCTGGAGGCCACTGCGCAACTGGCTTCCGATAGGGCGCTCGCCAAGGCCGTGGTGAAGAAACTCAAGGCGGGCTCCGGCATCACCCAGGCCGTTCACGATGCCGTTGAAGACTACGCGCAGCTCCTAACCAGTCTCGGTGGCTACATGGCTGAACGTGTCACCGACCTCTACGATGTTCGCGACCGCACAATTTGCGAGCTGCGTGGCCTGCCAAAACCGGGCGTCCCGGATGTCTCCACCCCAACTATTCTGCTTGCCGACGATCTCGCGCCCGCCGAAACCGTGGGTCTTGACCCCGGGTTGGTCGTAGGCATTGCCACCGCCGGTGGCGGGCCGACCAGTCACACGGCTATCCTCGCAGCACAGCTGGGCATTCCAGCCGTCGTTAAGGCGAAGGGCGTCATGGAACTCGAGGCCGGTACCTTCGTCGCCATTGACGGCGGCGCCGGTGAGGTAATTGCGAATCCGACCGCCGATGAGGTCGCCGCGTTGGAAGAGCGCGCTCGACGCCGGGAAGCAGCCCTGGCGCAGTCTGTGGGCGCAGGCAAGACCGCTGATGGGTACCCCGTGAATCTGCTGGCCAACATTGGTACGGCGGAGGATGGTGAGTCTGCAGCAGCGCAGGACAATGAGGGCACCGGCCTGTTCCGTACTGAGTTCCTTTTCCTCGACCGCGACAAGGCTCCGAGTTTGGAGGAACAAACGGAAACCTACACTCGTGTGCTGAAGGCATTCGGTGAGCGACGCGTGGTTGTGCGCACGCTGGATGCGGGTGCGGATAAGCCGCTGAGCTTTGCCGACCTAGGCGAGGAAGAAAACCCGGCGCTGGGTCGCCGCGGACTGCGCCTGTCGCAGGCTCGGGAAGATTTGCTGGATACGCAGCTGGATGCACTCGCCGCTGCGTTTGACGCCACCGGCCGTAAGGCTGACCTGCGGGTTATGGCTCCGATGATCGCAACGGTCGAAGAAACAAAGTGGTTTGCAGACAAGGCACGGGAGCGTGGCCTGCCGAAGGTCGGCATCATGATTGAGGTCCCCGCAGCAGCAATTCGCGCGAAGCAGCTGCTGTCCATTGTGGACTTTGCCTCCATTGGTACTAACGACTTGTCGCAGTACACTATGGCGGCCGACCGTATGCAGGGGGCTCTGGCGGATCTCCTATCGCCATGGCAGCCGGCTGTGCTGCAAATGATTAAGTCCGCATGCAAGGGCGGCAATGCTACCGGCAAGCCCATTAGTGTCTGCGGTGAAGCCGGCGGTGACCCGCTGCTGGCACTGGTCCTGGTGGGACTCGGCGTGAGCTCGCTGTCCATGGCTTCCAAGAAGGTGCCGGCCGTCCGCGCCGCTCTCCGCCTCCACGACCGCGCTACCTGCCAGCAGATGGCAGCATACGCTGTCGATGCCGAAACTGCAGCCGATGCGAAGGCCGCAGTGACCGCGCTGGTGGATCCGAAAGTGAAGGATCTGCTGTAGAGCAGACGGAATTAGTACTAAGCCTGGCGTACACACGCTGTCAGCGTAAACGTGTGCGCCAGGCTCTTTCTCTTTTGTTCGCTGCCCCATCACAGGCAGCAAACTTTCTGGGAAATTTCTTGATTTTCCCTCTCTCGAACGCCCCATTAGGATAAATAGAGTGCCTTCGTCGGCACCACCAACGCCGTCGAAGCCCCTTAATAATTCAAATAAAGACGGCTCATACAAGCCGCAACTTAATTCACGCATCAGGCTCCACCCAGCCCGTGAAAATTCACAATTTCACATTAAGAGTGTCAGTTTTCGACATCGTGGCCTTTCATCTACATGGGCACACGAACTGCAATTGCGCTGCTGTAACGGGCGTTTGCGCCACCGCAGCACAGGCAACAACGGCGTCGCCACAGCAGCTTGCAGCATCGCCCTTGACCTTACGGGCGACACTAATTTAGAAAGAACACAATTCTCATGACCAAGTCGAGCGGAGTGGAGTCCCCGAAGTCTTTCGCTTCCATTATCGTTGTTACAGCTCTCATGCTGTTTTCGATGTTCTTCGGCGCGGGCAACCTCATCTTCCCGCCGAAGCTCGGAGTGGATTCCGGTACCAATTTTGGCCCCTCAATCACCGGCTTCCTGCTCACCGGTGTGGCGTTGCCAGTTCTGGCCATCATCGCCATCGCCATTTCAGGCAACAACCTGCGTGACCTAGCGTTTCGCGCAGGCCGCATCTTTTCCTTGGGCTTCCCGGTAATCGCATACCTTTCCATCGGTGCTTTCTACGCTCTGCCGCGTACCGGTGCCGTGTCGTACGAAACCGGTGTCCAGCCGATTTTCGGCAGTGATTCACTGGCCGTCGCTGCGGCCTTCTACTTTGTTTTCTTCGGTATCGCCTTAGCATTGGCGTGGAATCCGAATGAGATTGTGTCCAAACTGGGCAAGATTCTCACTCCGGCTCTGCTGATTCTCTTGGTTGTATTGGTTGGAATGTCGGCATTCAAATTCGATGCCGCTCCAGCTGCGCCAATTGAGAAGTACTCCTCTACCCCATTTGCCTCCGGCCTAGTCGAGGGCTACCTCACCATGGACTCCATCGCCGGCCTGGCATTCGGCATTATTGTCATTTCTGCCCTCCGCGTCAGCGGTGTCCCAGAGGGCAAGCGTATGGTTCGCGGCACAATGATCTCAGGCCTGTTCGCCGGCATTTTGCTGGCCATCATCTACTTGGGTCTGGGCTATGTCGGCCAGGTGCTGCCGAATGCCGCCTCCTTCGATAACGGCTCGGGCATTCTCGCAGAGGCTTCCAAGCTGGCCATGGGCCAGGTCGGACAGATTGTCTTCGGCCTCATCGTTCTGCTCGCATGTATGACCACCGCTGTCGGCCTGATTGCCGCCACCAGCGAGTTCTTCAACCTGCTACTTCCGGGCATCAGTTACAAGGCCTGGGCGATTATCTTCACGGTCATGTCCTTCGTAATGGCAACACAGGGGCTGTCTCAGGTACTGGCGATTGCCGCGCCGATTATCACCTTTATTTACCCGCCGGCTATCACTCTGATTGCACTGACTCTTCTCGACCCGGTCATTTCCTACTCCTTCAAGCTGCATTACACCTACCGCCTGGGCGTCTGGGTTGCCACCATCTGGTCGGGTATCTCAGTACTCTCCGGTTTGGGTGTCGGTGGTTCTGCTTTGGCGGACTTCCTCAGTCTCGTACCTGGTCAGACCATCGAGTTCGGATGGTTCCTGCCGACTCTGGCAGCGACGGTGATCGGATACGCAATTGACGTCGTCACGCGAAAGCAGCGCGCAAATCGCCCGGCGAGTGTGCTTGCCGACGAGACCGTTGCAGAAGAGGTAGCCGAAAAGGCGTAAAACCACACCCGGTTATTTGCGTTGCATAACGTAAATACCGCACGCTAGAGAAGTAAATTCCATCCGAACAAGGATTGACTATGAGTACCCGAATGCGTTTTACGCAAACGCTCCTTTTCCGCGTTATTGTCGCGATTATTCTGGGCATTGTCTGCAGCTTTTTCTTCCCGGACTGGCTGGCTCGAATTTTTGTCACTTTCAATGGCCTCTTTGGTAACTTCCTGGGCTTCTTTATCCCGGTGCTGATTTTTGCCCTCATCACGCCGGCGATTGCTAGCCTGGGCCGCGGCGCCGGAAAGTGGCTGGGTATTACCACTGCTATCGCCTACGGCTCGACGGTGTTTTCGGGTCTATTGGCCTACGCCGCCACCCAGGGGCTCTACCCTTGGCTGCTCGGCGCTGATCAGGCCGGCACATCGGTGGATATTGATGAGGGCGCGCTGGAGAGCTTCTTCAATGTGGAGATGCCACCGCCGTTTGACGTCATGACCGCCCTGTTGCTGGCTTTCACGGTCGGTGTGGCGATGACCACCGTGAAGTCGGACTCGCTCTACCGCGGTGCGACGCAGCTGCGCGACGTGATTATGAAGATCATCTCGGCGTTTATCATCCCGCTGCTGCCGATTTACATCTTCGGCATGTTCCTGTCTATGGGCATGAACGGCAACCTGACCACGACGCTGTCGATGTTCTTCAAGGTGCTGCTTCTGGCAGTCATCGGCACCGTGCTCCTGTTGGCAATCCAGTTCTCCATCGCTGGCGCCATCGCTGGCCGTAGCCCGTGGACGTCCCTGAAGAACATGCTGCCGGCTTACGTCACCGCACTCGGCACCTCCTCCTCGGCCGCTACCATTCCGGTGACTTACAAGGCCGCGCTGAAGAATGGTGTCTCGGAGAAGGTCGCAGGCTTTACCGTGCCGCTGTGCGCGACCATTCACCTGGCCGGTTCGATGATGAAGATCACCCTGTTCGCGTTTGCTGTGATGTTTATGGCGGACAAGCCGCTTTCGCCGGGCATGGCCATCGGCTTCATTCTCACTTTGGGTATCACCATGATCGCGGCTCCGGGCGTTCCGGGTGGCGCAATTATGGCCGCGGTCGGAGTGCTGCAGTCCATGCTCGGCTTCGATCAGGAGCAGGTCGCTTTGATGATTGCCGCCTACATCGCCATCGACTCCTTCGGTACCGCATGTAATGTCACTGGTGACGGTGCAATTGCCATGATTGTTAACCGCTTTGCCAAGGATGATGTCATCGACCGTTCCGAAGAGCTCAGCTTCGACGCTGAAGAGGCCAATTCCGCATCTTCCACAACCGAGGCCTAACTGGCTTCGGTGCATATGTAAAAATTAAAGAAAACATCCACCGGTCAACCCCGTCGCAATCTTTCAAAAGGCCTTCTTATGGGCCGATGCGGCGGGTGTTGGCATACATGTAAGGGGCCCGCCTTGGACTTCATTTCGACTCGCGACCCAGAGCGCACGCCGCACAAGTTCTCAGACATTCTCCTGGGAGGTCTCGCTAACGACGGTGGCCTCTACCTGCCGGTCGAGTACCCACAGGTTGACGATGCCACTTTGACGCGTTGGCGCTCCGTGCTTGTCGACGACGGTTACGCAGCCTTGGCTGCAGAGGTCGTCAGCCTTTTTGTGGACGACATTCCACTGGAGGATTTGCGCGGTATCTGTGCACGGGCGTACACCTACCCGAAGTTCTCCGATCCGGATATTGTGCCGGTGACGAAGCTGGAAGATCAGCTCTACATCGGTCACTTGTCCATGGGCCCCACAGCGGCATTCAAGGATATGGCGATGCAGCTGCTCGGTGAGTTCTTCGAGTATGAACTGGCTCGTCGTGGCGAGACCCTGAACATCCTCGGCGCCACCTCTGGTGACACGGGTTCCTCGGCCGAGTATGCAATGCGCGGCCGTGAGGGAATCAGCGTGTTCATGCTAACTCCGGCTGGTCGAATGACCGCCTTCCAGCAGGCTCAGATGTTTGGTCTGCAGGATGCCAACATTCACAACGTCGCCCTCGACGGTGTCTTCGACGATTGCCAGGACATCGTTAAGGCGGTCTCCGGTGACTTGGAGTACAAGGCCAGCCGCCACATTGGCGCAGTCAACTCCATCAACTGGGCTCGCCTGATGGCTCAGATCGTGTACTACGTCTCCTCGTGGATTCGTGTCACTGGCGGCAACGACGCTGAGGCGAACAACGCGCAAAAGGTCAGCTTCAGTGTGCCGACCGGCAACTTCGGTGATATTTGCGCCGGCCATATTGCGCGCCAGATGGGTGTGCCAATTGACCGCCTGATTGTGGCTACCAATGAAAACGATGTCTTGGATGAGTTCTTCCGCACGGGTGCCTACCGCGTGCGCAGCGCTGCGGAGACGCAGGCTACCTCTTCCCCATCGATGGATATCTCCCGCGCGTCTAACTTCGAGCGTTTCATCTTCGATCTGCTGGGACGCGATGCTGAGCGCACTGCAGACCTCTTTGGTGTCAAGGTCAAGGAGGGCGGCTTCTCGCTTACTGCTGATCCAATCTTCCCAGAGGCTTCTGCCCAGTACGGTTTCCTCTCCGGTCGCTCGACTCACGCTGACCGCGTCGAGACCATCAAGGACTGCTGGGAGCGCCTAGAGGTCATGGTCGATCCGCACACCGCTGACGGCATCCACGTCGCCCGCGGCCTGGTAGACCAGGTATCCACCCCAATCGTCTGCCTGGAGACCGCCCTGCCGGTAAAGTTCTCCGAGACCATCCTGGAGGCCACCGGACGCGAGCCGGATTGCCCGGAGCGTTTCGCGGACATCATGAATGCCCCGCGCCGCGTTACCGAGCTGCCGAATGATGTCGATGTGGTGAGGAAGTTCATCGACGACAACGTGGCTTAAAACCGGGCATAGCCCAACGTCACCCCCATCCGCGCAGCAACGATGTGGAATAGTGCCCTCTTTTTTAAGGGCAAACGGCATTATCTTGGGCTATAGGGCTGTTATTACCCCCGTGATTACCTCACAATTGTTCACATGAGTTTCACTCGAGTTAATAGCCGTCCTATGCCCCACGCGCCCGCTTCCTCTCCGCAGGAAGGTTCCCAAAAGACCACCACGGTCTCGCGGGCGCTGGCCGACACACTGGCCCAGCACTGCGACCACTGCTTCGGTCTCATCGGCAACGCGAACTCCCACTTCACGTCAGCCCTTACTGAATCGGGATTCGGCTACTCCTCCGTCCGACACGAATCGGCTGCTGTCGGGGCCGCCGATGCCTTCCACCGTGCAGGCGGAGGGCTTGCTATCGCGACCGCTACTTGCGGCGCAGGATTCACCAATGCGCTAACCACTCTGGCCGAGGCCCGAGTAGCCCGTATTCCGCTGATTTTTGTCGTCGGCACGCACCCGGAACGCCCACGTCCCTTTGACCTTAATCAGGCGGCGCTCCTCGACGCCCTCGACGTCTGTCATCGCACCGTTACTCCCGAGTCCGCGCTTGACGACGCAAACTTTGCGGTCCAGCACGCACTGAGTTCTCGGCAGCCTGTCGTGCTGCTGCTCCCCTATGACATCCAAGAAGCACCGATAACGGCATCTGCATCTGAAACACAGTCGGCTAACCAGGAACATCTGCACACGGGCCGACCAGAATGGCTGGAGTCAACTGTCACGTCGCTGGCCGAGGAACTGCAGACCGCCCGTCGCCCTCTCATTATTGCTGGTAGAGGTGTGCTGCTCTCTGATACCGCAGAGCTAGTCCGCCGCATCGGGGACAGCGTGGGGGCACTGTTTATGCACTCAGCGATGGCTCGTCATGTGCTTTCCAGTCCGTGGCAGATCGGCACCGTGGGCGGTTTTGCGCATGCGTGGCAGGTGGAGCTAGCTCGACAGGCCGATGTGGTGCTGTTCCTGGGAGCAAGCTTTAACGCTTTCCAAAACCGTGGCGGCAACATGTTTGCACCGGACGCGAAGATTATCCAGGTTGTCGACGAGCCCCATCCCGCCGCTCAGCCGTCCGTGACACCGCTATTGGCTAAGTTGGAGGAACTTCTGCCCGTACTGGCAGAGCAGCTGGAGAAGCCCCGGGGGGCGTCGTCAAGCACATGGCGTGCGGAGTTGAAGACACTGCCGACGACAGCGGAGGTCGAGTCCCTGACGTGCGCGGATGGCCGGTTGGATCCGCGGGCGTGCCTGCAGTATCTGAATCGTATCCTGCCCAATCAGCGCGCTGTGTGTACTGACGGTGGCCATTTCCTGGGGTGGGTACCGAAGTATCTCGATGTGCCTGGTCCGCAGCAGCAAGTGATTGTGGGCACGGCGATTCAGTCAATTGGTTTGGGGATGGGGTCGCTTGTCGGCCTCGCGGCAGCGCGGCCCGAGGACTATTGCGTGCTAGTCGCCGGTGACGGTGGCGGCACGATGGGTATTGCGGATTTACCTGCGGCGATTGAGCAGCTGCGACGTGGTCGTGGCGGTTGCGTGGTGTTCATTAACGATGCTGCCTACGGCGCGGAGCTGCACCAGTTTGGCGATGTCGGGTTGGACACCTCGTCCATGGAGATTGCCGACTACGACTTCGCCGCAGTCGGACGTGCCTATGGCGCTCACGGTTTCAGTGTCGGCACACCTGAGGACTTTGCCCAGCTCGACGCCTATTTCCATGACGTTTCCAACTCCGATGAGGCCTCCGTTGCCGTAATTGATTTCAAGGTCTCACGGCTGGTGGTTGCGGACTTCGTGAAGGAAGTTCTGGCTAAGGCACAAAGGTAGATTGCCGCAGGCATAATCGGGCTGCCTAGAACCCCCGGTGCGACCCAACTTCAGGCCGGTTGGTTGATGGGGTCTACAATGTGGCGAGTGGTAAAGCAGCGTAACGGTAAAGATCAAATTTCATCAACAGATCAGCCCGCCACAGCGGTGGCAAAGGACCCGCGCGAGCACGTCACTGGCCGCGCGATTGCCGTCTGGCTGGCGGCGCTGATTACCTACATCGTTGCCATCGTCGGCCGCACCTCCATGGGTGTCGCTGGCGTCGAGGCGCTCGATCGCTTCCATATCAACGCCTCCCAACTCGCGCTGTTCACCGCCGTGCAGGTTGGCGTCTACGCCCTGGCGCAGATTCCGACGGGCATCATCATTGACCGCGTCGGCGCCAAGAAAACGATGGTCGTGGGCGCACTGATCATGGCGCTGGGCCAGGTCATCATCGCGTTTACGACATCGTATCCGCTGGCTGTCATTGCTCGTGTGTTCATCGGCGCCGGCGATGCCACCGCATTCCTCGGTGCTATGCGGCTGCTTCCCGCGTGGTTCCCACTGCGCGTCACTCCGCTGTTCACGCAGCTCACGGCTGGTCTTGGCCAGCTCGGCCAGTTCATCTCTGCGGTCCCGTTCCTCGCGATTCTGCACGCCGCGGGGTGGGTGCCCGCGTTCTTGTCGCTGAGCACCGCGGGTCTTCTCATCGCTATCGTAGGCATGATCGCGCTTGCCGACGTCCCGGAGAACTCCTCCACAGCCAAGATGTCACTTCGTAAACGCCGCGCCGCCAAGAAGGCCGCGAAGACGGCTGCCAATGGCGGGACCTCTGCCGCAGCCGACGAGAAACTGACTATCGGCCAGACTCTGAAGATTGTGACCACTCACCCGGTGTGCTGGCAGGGTTTCTTCACTCACTGGACTGGTTTGATGCATCAGTGCATCTTCACATTGCTGTGGGGCATGCCTCTGATGATGCTGGGTATGGGTCTTAAGCCCTCCGAGGCCAGTGTGGTGCTGGTCGTTAACACGCTGTCAGTAATTATCGCCGGGCCGTTGATGGGCATGGTCTCGGCACGCACCGGCCGCGACCGTATCAAGGTTGTTGTCGCAATCGCGTTTATCAACATGGCCGTCTGGATTGTGTTCCTGGCACCGAGCAACCCACCAGCGTACTGGGCAATTATTGTAGTCAACATCCTAATGGCCGGTCTTGGTGCAATGTCCAACTTCGGCTTTGACTCAGTGCGCGAAGAGGTCGATCGCAAGGTACTCGCCACAGGCACTGGGTTGGCGAATATGGGCGGTTTTGTGGCCACCATGCTCGCTGCACAAGGTGTCGGCTTCCTGCTGGATATTGCAGCTCCCGATGGAAATTACACCTGGGAGACCTTCCGCATTGGCTGGTTGGCTGTCGTCGGTGTGTGGGTGATTGGTTTCGTTGGCCTGCTGGTGGCAAAGCGTGCGGCGGCACGCTTTGTCGCCCAGCAGAGCCGTTTTGAGCTGGAACCTACGGAGTAGGAACTACAGGAAGTCGAGAGACGGAGCGGCTAGAACAGCGAAAGCTGCTCTGGTCCTTCCAGTCCCTCCGAGTCATCCGAGTCCTCCGAGTCCTCCGATTGCCCAGAGGAGTCTGCGCGGCCGCTATCCGCCGTGCGTTCGCTGCCATCGGTCTGAGCACCATGGGAAACGCGCTCACCGGTGTCAGTTTCGGAGGCTGCGTTCTCCGGGACGTCGTCAAGCGAAGGCGTTGGCGCTACGGCCTCACGCTCATACATTTCCTGCAGCTTCTCGGTCTTGGTAATGCGGACTAGCTCGGCGTAGATGACCAGCTTCATGGAACTATTGACCAGTGGCCCCAGCTGGGAAAACAGGACATCGACGTCGCCGTCAACCGCGAGGCAAGCGCGACGCAGGCTCTCCTCGGAAATAATCCAGCGAGAAGTTTCCGCGCAGGTTTCGCGGTCGCCGATGAAGTCCAACGCGAGGGCAACCTGGTTGCTGGCGACGCCATCCAATGTGGCAGCCAGGCGCTCGTTAGGTGCGGCATCCTTGAACAGGCGGGCAATCTGGACTGCCTCCGCCGTCGGCACCTGGCCAGCGGCATACTCAGCGATGAGTTCGGCCATGCGCTGAGCACCGACGTGCTGATCAGTCAGCCAGATGTCGTGCAAGGCATACATGATGGCCATGGCTTGCCAGGAGGCGTGCCCATGGTAGAGAATGCCCAAGATGCCGGCCTGCTCCAGCAGCCAACCGACCATCGCTTCCCCATCGGCGCCATTGCGAGCGCAGAGGTTGTCGACATTCCAAGCCATATGCCCTTCGACACAGCAGCCATAGAACTTCTGATCTTCCTCCAGCTGCGCGGCCAGTGACACTACTTCACGCGCGGCATACGGGTAGCCGTAGGCAAGGGTGGCATGCGACAGATCATCGACGCCCATGGTCACCCACGGAAACTCGCCGTGCCACGGACCGCGACCAACGAGGAAGCCCGCCGCGAGATACGCCCATCGGGTCGAGGCATCAGCGTTGTACCAGTACTGCAGTGCGCGCGGCGTCGGATGCCCGCTGTCAGCGTGAATCAATCCCGCGTTGACCAGCATCTCCACAATCCAGGGCGCCGCGAAAGCACTCGCCCCTATTGACGCTGCGAAGTCCTGAATCCACAGCAGGCTCGATTCCTCATACATGTGCAACGGGTCCTTCAGGCGCCCGTCGCCGCTGCCCGCAGCATCCATAAACGCCGAAGCAAACGCCACCGCAGCCACCGAAGCTTCGGTCAATTCCTTTGACTCCAGCGTTGCCGGGAAAGACTCCGTCGGATGCGGCTTACGAATCGACCACATGTCGCCCTTGAGCGCGAGCGCGACTGCACCCACCAGGCGGGCAACCACTGTCGATTCGTTGCGTGCTTCCGATTCTTGCTCAAATGTCGGCATCGCCGGTTCTTCTAGCACAGTCAGCAGCAGACGCTCTTCGGCCCAGCGCACTGCGTCGGCACGTAGTTCAGACCACATATAGGAGGGCAAGTACTTCTCGTCGGTTGCCATCCAGCGCAGCTCATTGCGAATATCCACCGGAGCTGTCATCACCAGAGCCCGCACCTTCACCGGATCGCAGAGGAAGCCTGCAATGTGCTCCACCTGGCGAGCCTGCACATTCCGCACCGTTAAATCGCTGGCGTTCAGAGCTCGCGATGTGCCCTCTCCCGGCGCGTTATCCGGCTCCAGCCCCATGCGCTCCATACGGCGACTCAGCACATCCGCTGGCATATTCGCCACCAAGTCGGCGACGCGGAAGCTGAGGCTCGGTTCCGCCGGGAACACCTCCGAAATATGTGGCGGCACATGCCACACGCCCGCCGGTTCCTCCCACACGAGCCCCTGACGCTGGCCACGGCGTAGCACATGCTCAAGCTGCTGCTTGCCGACGCGACGACGCTTGCGGTCAACGCCCTTCGGCGTATCGTGCGCCATCACGTCCGCATCCGATGCCCAATAGGCCACTTCTGTGAGGGTATCCAGCGATGCGGAATCCTCCAGAATATGAACCAAGTGCGCCACATCGAGAACATCGGGATCACAAAAAGACAGCGCTGTATGCGCTGAATCCTGTGACATCAGCAATTCCACCGCCTCTTGCCCAGCAGCTGAGGTGTCAGCTGCTGGGCACGTGCGGCTCAATAAAAAACGCAGGTCAGTGCCATCGAGGTTGAGAATGAAATCCTCATACCTAGGGCGTACCGAGTAATCGACGTTGCGTTCCATAGCCCACCATTATGCCCGGTCGCCGTGCTAAGACAAAGGCTGCACCCCGCTGCCACATATTGAGCCTCGCAGCGAGGTGCGGCAGACCTCTGCCCGGCCTACTCGTGGTCGGGGTTCTCCTCACCCCAAAACACGCGATTGACGACACGGCTGGAGTGACGAGTCAGACGCAAATAGTGCTCAATAAAACCGTTGGAATCCGATGCTTCCCACCCCGCCGCACCTGCGACCTGAGTCAGCTGACGCCCCGGCTGTGGCAGCTGATCCGTGCGTTTACCACGCGTGAGCACCAGCGCGTTACGAGCATTCGTCGCCATCAGCCAGGCATCCCGAAGTGCGTCGGTATCTTCCGCATCTAGAATTCCGCGGTCTTTCAGCACTTCCAGACACTCCAACGTCGAAGTGTTGTGCAACTCCGGCACCTCGTGGGCATGCAGCATGGTTAGCAGCTGCACAGTCCATTCAATATCGGTCAGTGCACCGGAACCGAGTTTGGTGTGGGTACGGCGATCGGCTCCGCGAGGCAGCCGCTCGGAATCAACACGCGCTTTCATACGACGGACATCGCGGACCATCTTGGCATCAGCTCCGCCCTGTGGGTACCTCAGCGGATCGATGGCCTTAAGGAAGCGGGTGCCCAGGTCTTTGTCGCCGGCAATCCAGGTAGCCCGTAGCAGTGCCTGAATCTCCCAGGTTTCACCCCAGCGCTCGTAGTAGGTCACATAGGAATCCAGGGTCCTGACGATCGGGCCCGAGCGTCCTTCTGGGCGCAGGTCCACGTCGACCTCCAATGGCGGGTCCTGGCTTGGCTTTGCCAGCCTACGACGCAACGAGTCACAAATCCTGGTTGCCCACTTGACCGCCTCGGAATCGTCGACAAGCGGCGTGCCATCAGCGTCCTTGCGGGGTTCACAGATGAACATCACGTCGGCATCGGAGCCGTAGCCCAGTTCAGCACCGCCGAGTCGCCCCATACCGATTACGGAGATAACGCCCGGGACCTCCGAGTCAGGATGCTCCAGCGACCATGCACGGATTTCGGCGGCGAGGGCAGCTTCGAGCACGTTGTCCCACACCATCGACAGAGAGTGACAGACCTCTTGCACATCCATCAGCCCGAAAAGATCCGCGGAGGCAATGCGCGCGAGCTCTGCACGGCGCAACGCACGTGCCACACCAATGGCCTTAGCTGGACTGTTGTGACGGGCAGCCGCTGCGACCAGCGCACGCCCGACTGCATCGGAGTCGGTATTCAGTAGCTTCGGCCCGGATGCACCGTCGCCGAACCGTTTAATTACGTCCGGCGCACTCATAATCAGATCAGACACGTACGGCGAAGAACCGAGCACACGCATCAGCCGCTGGCCGACGACGCCCTCATCGCGCAGCGTACGCAGGAACCACGTTTCGTCGTGGAGCTGCTCAGAGAGCTTGCGATAATTGAGCAGACCCGCGTCGGGATCTGGCGTCGACGATAGCCACTCCATCAGCGTCGGTAGCAGCATCGCCTGAATACGCGACTTGCGCGAGGTCCCCGCCGCCAGCGCAGAAAGATGCTCGTAGGCGCGATCCGGGTACTGATAGCCCAGCGCGGCCAGCTGGCGCTTTGCCGCATCGGCCGATAGCTGCAGGGTTCCAATATCCTGCTCCACCACGGAGTTCAGCAGTGGACGGTAGAAAAGTTTGTTGTGCAGGGAGCGAATCTGTGAGCTGGCCAGTCGAACCTGTTTGGCCAGCGGTTTGCTGGCATCGGTGCCACCCTCTCCGACGATGCCAGAGGCGCGGCCAAGCCACTGAAGAGCTTCAGTGTCGTCCTCGGCAGGCAACAAATGCGTTCGCCGCATCTTCTGCAGCTGCAGGCGGTGCTCTAGTAGACGGACGAACTCGTAGGCGTTAATCAGCGCGGCACCGTCTTCGCGACCGATGTAGCCAGCCTCGACAAGTGCGTCGAGTGCCATCACAGTTGGCAGCACGCGGAGGCTATCGTCATAGCGACCGTGAACCAGCTGCAGCAGCTGCACCGCGAACTCGACATCACGCAGACCACCGCGACCGAGTTTAAGCTCTCGGTAGCGAAGCTCTTCGGGGACGTTTTGGACCACGCGGGCGCGCATGCGCTGAACATCATCGACGAAGGATTCCCGCTGAGAGGCGGTCCACACCATCGGGGCCAGAGCATCGATGTATTCACGGCCCAGCTCGACATCGCCCGTCATCGGACGCGCCTTCAGTAACGCCTGGAACTCCCAAGTTTCGGCCCAACGCTTGTAGTAAGCGACGTGGGAATCCACGGTGCGTACAAGTGCACCCGACTTGCCCTCCGGGCGGAGATTCGCGTCGACCTCAAAGAAGCAGTGACAAGAAATCCGGATAAATTCACTGGCCAAACGAGTCGCTCGGGCATCCGCCGGCTCTGCGACGAATATGACATCCACATCGGAGATGTAGTTCAGCTCTTCCGCACCGCACTTACCCATGGCGATTACGGCCAGGCGTGTTGAGACCGGCGACGAAGGAAAGACCTGCTGAACAGCCACAGACAGTGCAGCCGTCAACGCTGCATCAGCCAGATCACTGAGTGCCTCCGAGACCTGACGGAATGGGACTTGTGGCTGTCCCGGACGGCGAGGACCCCGTGGGTACGTGCCAGCCAAGTCGTAGCACGCAATACGCATAATCAAGTCGCGGTAGGCGCACTGCATCGCAACTTCGGCCTCACGGCCGGTAAGCTTCGCACGGTACAAACCGGGGCCTTCAAGCGTGGCGGGCGCAACGACGGGCTTGCGATACTCCGGATCCTCCTTCTTTTCCAGACTGGCCTCATCAGTGAGTTCAATGACCTCTGGCACAGCCCCGACGCTGGAGAGCATCTCGCGGAACATGTCTGCCTCAGTTGGAAGCTCGGCTTGGAGCAAAACCCACTTTTTTGGGTGTGCGACCAGGTGATCGCCCAGTGCACTCGAGCCTCCGAGCAGCGCAAACATACGCGTACGCAGCGGCACCTGCTCGCGCATGGCCTCATCTAGACCGGACCAGGTGGCCCAGTCCTCCAGCTTTCCCTGCTGCTCCAGCTCGTCGAGAGCGCCTTTCAGCCGCACTAGCGCCATGAGCGCCAGTTTGGGGTCGCTGGCCCCGGCAAGCCCCCACAACAGCTGTAGGGACTCCTCGTTGTACCACCCCAAATCTTCCAGGTCAGCGCGCGTCCGATCGTCGTTACGCAAGCCCAGCGCTGCGGGCCGCGGCACTGACTGGCGGGATGTGCGAGGTCGATTCATCACCATTGAAACTGGTCACCCAAAAAAACAAATTAAAGACGAAAAAGGAAGGGAGCGGTACGGGGAAACTAATAATCCAGGGTTGTGCGCAGCTCCCACTGCGTCACCTGACGCTGGAACTCGCGCCACTCGCGCCACTTATTGAGCAGGAAGAACTCGTAAACATGGTCACCGAGAGCATCGGCCACCAGATCGGAGCGTTCCATCTCCTGCAGCGCCACCTCCAGGGATGTCGGCAAATCGCGGTAGCCCATCGCACGTCGTTCCCGCTTGGTCAACTCGGAGATGTTGTCCTCTGCCTGCTCCGGAAGCTGGTAGCCCTCCTTAATTCCCTTCAAACCGGCGGCCAAAATCACCGAGTAAGCAAGATACGGGTTACAGGCCGAGTCCAAGGAACGAATTTCCACCCGGCGCGAATGTGCCTTACCCGGTGAGTACATGGGCACACGCACGAGAGCCGAGCGGTTGGCCATGCCCCATGTCGCGGACGTCGGAGCCTCATCGCCAAATGCCGTGCGCTTGTAGGAGTTGACCCACTGATTGGTCACAGCGGAAATTTCGCTGGCGTGGGTCAGAATGCCGGCAATGAAACCCTTTGCAGTGTCCGAGAGCTGGTTTTCATCATCCGGGTCGTGGAATGCATTAGTGTCCCCTTCAAAGAGGGAAATATGAGTGTGCATGCCATTGCCCGGCAAATCCTGGAAAGGTTTCGGCATGAATGTCGCCTGCACACCATTTTTCATTGCGATCTGCTTAATGATGTAGCGGAAAGACATCACGTTATCCGCCATAGTCAGCGGATCGGCGTAGCGCAGATCGATTTCCTGCTGACCCGGCGCATTTTCGTGATGGGAGAACTCCACAGGGATTCCCATGTCTTCCAACACCGTGATCGCCTCTTGGCGAAAGCGGGGTGCGCGGTCGTAGACCGCCTGGTCAAAGTAACCGCCATTGTCCGTTGGCACCGGCGGCTTTCCATCAGTAGCCAGACTCTCTACGAGGAAAAACTCAATCTCCGGGTGGATGAACGCGTGGAAGCCCTCGTCGGCAAGCGCCTTAATTTGGCGGCGCAGCACCTGGCGTGGATCTGCCCACGACGGCTGCCCGTCGGGCATGACAATGTCGCAGAACATGCGCGCGGACGTGATTGTGTCTTCTTTATGTAGACGCGGCATGACCTGGAACGTCGAAGGATCCGGTTGCGCGATAGTGTCAGCCTCGGAAACGCGGGAAAAGCCCTCCACCGCGGAGCCATCGAAACCAATGCCCTCTTCAAAGGAGCCCTCGAGCTCAGCCGGTGCGACGGCAACGGACTTCAGATACCCCAAAATATCGGTAAACCACAGACGGATATAACGGATATCTTGCTCTTCGATTGCGCGGAGGACGAATTCCTGCTGACTGTTCATACTTTCCAACGTTACCCAGGTGCCCGGATTCGCGGTACACATTTTGACCATCCGGCGTGGCTAGCCAACTGCCGCGCCCGTGTCATAACCGCTGCCCTCGTGGCCTCGAATTGCGGGTGACTATGGCATGCTCTATTGACATGAGCGGAAAAAAGATTCGTCTGAATAATCTGGCCGAATGGAAGGCTGAGTCTCGCCCCTGGGCAATGCTGACTTGCTACGACTACTCCACCGCGCGCGCTTTTTCCGCCGCCGGTGTCGAGCTGCTGTTGGTCGGCGACTCTGCAGCAAACGTTGTCTACGGCTACGACACCACCACCGAGATCTCGCTGGAAGAAATGATCCCGCTTGCTCGCGGTGTCGTCCGGGGCGCTGGCAACGCACTTGTGGTTGCCGATTTACCCTTCGGCACTTACGAGGCCTCCGATGAGCAGGCCGTGCTGTCCGCCGCGAAGATGATGCGCGAAACCGGCGCACACATGATCAAGATCGAAGGTGGCGTTCGTATCGCTCCGCGCATCCGTGCGCTGGTCAACGCCGGCATTCCGGTCATGGCGCACATCGGTTTCACCCCGCAGTCCGTCAACGCGCTGTCCGGATTCAAGGTACAGGGGCGCGGTGCGGGGGCGGAACAGCTGCGTGCCGACGCCCATGCGGTAGCCGATGCTGGTGCCGCGGCCGTGGTCCTTGAGATGGTGCCTGCGGATCTGGCCACCGAGATTACCCGCGAGCTATCCATCCCAACCTGTGGCATTGGCGCTGGTAACCAGTGCGATGGCCAGGTTCTCGTCTGGCAGGATGCCTTTGCAGTTCCGGCCGATGGCCGCAGGCCGTCGTTTAGTTCGGTGTTCGAAGAGGTCGGCGAGATGCTGACCAAGGGAGCGAAGCAGTATGTCGACCAGGTGCACTCCCGCGAGTTCCCTACTGAGGCGCAGAACTTTTCGGGTTAGCTCTTCGATTCGGGGGTAGAATTAGTGGTTATGGCATCTAAGTCTGGTTCTAAGTCCAAAACTCCAACTGCGGCGTTGGAGGTGGAATCTAAGTTCTCAGCTACCCCAGAAGTGGTAGCCCCATCGTTCGATTTCGTTCCACAGGTTGGCTCCACCACCACTGAGGTGCGAAATCTCTCCGCGATTTACCTGGACACGGCGGACCTGCGTCTGACCCGGTCCAAGCACACTCTGCGTCGCCGAACGGGCGGCCCCGATGAGGGGTGGCATCTGAAGGCGCCGGGTACCGGCGGTCGCCTCGAATATGGCGTCGGCCTGGAAGAGGGCTCTGTTAACGGTGAAGGCCGCGATGCTGACTACATCGTGCCTACCGAGTTGCTTGCTCCCGTGCGCGCAATTGTGCGCAATCACCCGCTGCAACCAATCGCGCAGGTAGACAATGAGCGCCACGTCACCACGGTGTTTGCCCTCGATGGCACGCCCATGGCGGAGTTTGCGGATGATCACGTCACGGCGACTTCCTTCCTCGATGGCGGCGAAACCACTACCTGGCGTGAGTGGGAGATTGAGCTGCTCGGGGATTGGGCAAATCACCCGGACGGTAAGGCCGTAATGGCAGCGATGTCCAAGGTCGCTGAGGTGGCTGGCGCCGTGCCGTCGGAAAGCCCTTCGAAGTTGGCGACGGCGTTGGGTGACTCCATCGACTCCGCTCCCCTGCCGCCGGTTCCAGCGAAGCTGCCGAAGGGCACTCCGGGGCGCACTGTGGTCGATGCGCTGGCCGCTAACGTGGCCAAGATGGTCGAGTACGACCCGAAGGTACGCCGCGATGAGTTTGACTCGGTGCATCAGATGCGCGTCGCCACTCGTGAGCTACGCAGTCACATGCAGACCTTCCACGGCATTGTTGTGGGCGATAAGGTCGCTGAGCTGGAAAGCAACCTCAAGCAGCTGGCGGGTGTTCTCGGCGTGGCTCGTGACGCTGAGGTCGTCGCTATGCGCTGGGAAGAGCTGCTGGCCAATCGCGAAAGCGCCGCTTTGGGCGAGGAGCTGCGCGCGAACCTTGTCGAGGATGTCCAGAAGGACTACGAGCGCGCCCATCACCGCGTTATTCTCGCGCTGAATTCCGGCGAGTACCTGCAACTTCTCGACGATCTCGATGAGTTCCTCGCCAATCCGCCAATTGCCGCAAATGCGGACGAGGCCGAGGCTGGGGAAAAGAAGTCTAAGAAGAAGGATGATTCGCTTGTCGACGGAGCGGAGAACGCAGACTCCGAGGATACGTCGGCAGCTGGTTCCGAGGTCGCGGCTGAGGCTGATACTGCAGCCGCCGATGCAGCAGCTTCCACAACCTCAGACAAGGCCGCACCGGAGAAGGTAGCGGCCCCGAAGGAACTCGACACCACTGCGGTGCTGCTCGATCACCTGCGCAGCGCGTTTTCGAAGTTCCGTCGTCGCCACAACCTGGTACTCGATGGCCGAGAGGATGCTGACCTTCCAGAGGCAGATTTGGACGAGCGTTACCACGATGTCCGCAAGGCTGCGAAGAAGCTCCGCTACAGCGCGGAAGCTGCTCAGAACGCGGACCTGCCGACCGAGAAGCTCTATGCTGCCTGCAAGAACCTGCAGTCGGTTCTCGGTGACTTCCAGGACACCTGTACTGCGCGCGACTTCGTGCTGGCTCGCGCGAAGCGTGCCTCCCGTGCGGGCAGGGACACGTTCGGCTACGGCGTGCTTTACCAGATGGAGTACTACGACGGCCTGAAGGCCCTGACTGAGTACGACGATGCCGTGGCAAAGGTTTTCAAGGCCTTCCGCAAGATGGAAAAGAAGATTAAGAAGGGCAAGAAGGCCTAAAGGCAAAGCCTTATTTCTCAGCTACGCCCCAGTCGTCATCTTCTTCATCCCAGTCGTCGGCCGCCTTGTTGCGCTCGGCGACTTTTTCCATGGCAGCGCGGGCTTCCTCTTCGGAATCGTAGGGGCCCATTCGGTCGTCCCAACCGGTTTTCTTCCCCTGAAACACCGTGCCCGTCGACGGCTGGTAGTACCACTTACTGCTGTTGTCGCTCACGATTTTTCTCCTCTTCCACATCGAGAACATGTCGAGTTATCAAGCGGTTCTGCCACCGCCAACTCCACAGATAAGCAAACTTGCAGAGAGGCAACCATTTGACTGCCATGTGCGCTGCGGCGACATAAAATCCCAGTATATAGGTTTGTCACTGTCCCCCGACCCGGGTATTATCGACGGAATTGTTCACCTTAGAACACAAGCGTTGAACGCGAACACTGCACACCAGCACTATGAGTCCGATCTCTGGAGAGGTTTCACCCATGCCCGCCGCACCCGCTGTCGTAAACGACGTCTTCGATGCCGTCGGTTCAAATGCTTCAGTTGCATACGCCCCGGGTTCCATCAACCTGTTGGGTGAGGACTGCGCGTCCTCCGGCGGCATGCTCCTAGCCACCGCCATTCCGGCCTATGCTGCGGTCGGTATCGAGGAAATCGACGAGCAGCAGCTCATTGTCGTGTACAAGCGCGAAACTACCAAGATGGATTTCCCGGATAGCGTCCCCGCCGCTTTTTCTCAGGTGCCGACCGCTGTCGCGGCTGCCATTGTCGCATTGCAACACTCGCTGCATCTCGTTCCGCGCAACAGCAACGGCCTGAAGGTCACCATTGCCTCCACTATCGCGCCAGGTCGCGGTTTTGGAGAAATTCCGGCAATTCAGTGTGCCCTCGCACTGGCTCTCAACGCGCGTTTTGGCGACCGCGATGATGTGCCCACCCGCACGCGTATTGCCACCGCTATCCACGAGACCATGGTGCAGATTAAGGGACAGTCGTGGCCGCTGTACCCCTACACCACGGCACTGCGCAGCCGCCCGGACAGCCTGCTGTGCATCAACCACTCCGATGAGGCAGTCACGCAGACGGCGTTCCCGCAGTCGTTGGCGCTGACTGTCGCTTACTCCCCCGATGTCACCGGCGGTTCGCCCGACGAGGAGCGCTACGAGTTCTTCCAGCAAGCCTGCGCCGCTTTTGGCGTGCCGACTCTCGCTAGCCTCCCCGACTCACAGGAGCGGGTCGCGGACTGGGTGCGTGCTCGTCACGAGGTGCATCCGGACGACGAAGACATCCCCACCATCGGCCGTGCCATTCAGTGGCTTGACGAAGCCGACGCATCCTCCGACCGTGCCCGCGCAGTCATCGGCCACATCCGTCACAGCGATATTCAAGCAGCCATCGCAGGGGTTTCGCGCGATGTCAGTGAGCGTGGCTCCGCGCCGTCGGCAAGCTCTGTGCTGGGGCAGATTTCCGAGCTGACCGACACTATTGACTGCGAGAAGATTGCCCGTTGTGCGCCATGCCCGGGTGCGTCGCTGGTGATGTGGTCCCACGTCGACGACGCCGATCGGATTGCCTCCGCGCTTAACGACGGCGGTTCCGAGACCATCCGTGTGGAGAACACTGCGGCCGGCGCGGTGGTCGAGTAATGAAGCTTGTGTGAACGAGTCGGCCTATGAGCCGGATTCTGTCCCTCGGCGCTCCTTTCGGAAAGCGCCGGGTGGCGATCATCCATCTCGGTCTGCCATTGCTGACAGCCTGAAGCAGCACACCCGCGAGTATCGGACGGGCAGCCCTCAAACACTCGCGCACGCGCACGACGAAGCATGCGCGATTTTGCCTTGCTCCTGGTGGGGTTTACCTAGCCGGTGCAATCACTTGCCCCGCTGGTGCGCTCTTACCGCACCTTTTCACCCTCACCGAATCTCCACAGCTTTACGTCAAAGACATCGGCTGTGCGCCCGGCGGTCTATTTTCTGTGGCACTATTCCCGCAGGTCACCCTGGGTTGCTGTTAGCAACCACCATGCCCAGTGGAGTCCGGACTTTCCTCGACAGCGGCCTGGACACACTCTGTAAAAGAGGCGTCCGGTTCCGTTAACTGCCGCGATCACCCGGCCGGCTCGCTCGAATGGTTAGTGTACCCGCCACAACCGCAATTCAAATAACCCGCCGTGCTCGGCTGCTAACCACGCAGGTAGCTGGTGTCGTTAATCAGCCGCACTGATGTCGGCCCATCTGCGTAGAACTCCGCGATGGAGAGGCTGGCCAGGTCCAAGTGCAGGCGAGTGAAGATTTCAAAGCCGCAGCCGAGCCCCTGGCGCAGCAGCGACTTGATTGGCGTGACATGGCTGACTACCAGCACATCCGAGGCACCGAATTGTTGAGCGATGCGCTCACGCGCGGCGCTCACTCGGCTATCGACCGTGCGGAAATCCTCCCCCTCCGGTGGCGCCACGGCCGGATCCGCAAGCCAGGAACTGTGCAGCTCAGGGGTGGCGTTGTGAGCCTCGGAGAAAGTCATGCCCTCCCACTGCCCAAAGTCGGTCTCGCGCAGATCCTCTTCAAGGTGGATGTCCAGCCCGAGCGCTTTGGCTGCCGCCTCTGCTGTCTGCTGTGCACGACGCTGTGGAGAGGCCACAATCGCCGAGAAACTCATGTTGCCGCTATCGACCAGCGCCGCCAGGTGACGTGCTGCCACTTCCGCTTGCTGTCTGCCCACCTCTGTCAGGTCGGGGTTCGAACGGCTTCCCGAGTACTCCCGGCGAATCGACATTGGCGACTGCCCATGGCGCAGCAGCACCAACCGCGTGGGGTCGGTAGTCGCCCCCGTCCAGCCCGGCGCGCTATCGCGCTTGTCTGCAGCCTGGCTCATCTACTTGCCCTTCACCGCTCCCAGCGTTTCCGCACGCACAATCATCGCACCGCATTCAGGACAAAACGTCACTTCTTCCGGCGCGAGCGTGGTGAATTCATGCACGGTTCCGACATCGAGCTCCATGAAGCAGGAACCGCAGGTGCGTCCGTTCAGGCGTGCAACGGGGATCCCATTAGCAAGCGCTAGACGACGGTAAAGCTTGGCTGCCGAACCATCAATAAGCTTGTCAGCCTCCTCGATTCGGGTCTCAGCGATGGAAATGCGCGCAATGAGGTCAACCTCGGCGTCGTTAAGCCTTTGCTTGGCAGCGACGATGTCATCGTGCGCCTCGTCGGCGTCGTATTCGTGCTCAGCGTCGACCTGATAGGCCTCCTGCATGCGCTCGTACTGCTGGAGTTCCTGTTCAGCGCGTTCGCGGCGCCGCTTGGTGGAGCGCAGGTCGTGCTCGAGGTCACGGCGCGTGGATGCGTCTTCTGCGGCACCGAGCGACAGACGGTCTGCCTTTTCGCGGGCCTTCAGCTTGTTGATGTCCGATTCCAGCTTGGCAATATCGCGGCCGATATCGGAGGCGCTGAGCTTGGAGCGCGCTGCCTCACTGGCCTGACGGCTGTGCTTTTTGCGCAGCTCCTGCAACTCGGCACGCTCGGGCAGAACGTTCTGGCGGGCGGTGAGCCCATCCAACAGAGTTTGGTTTTCCGCCTTTTCCAACATCGCCACTTGGATTTGTGGACTAAGCCTCATGGTCTTCACTTCCTTGCCTGTGTCGACGATTCTGCCACTGTCCAGGGATCGGTGCGCACCTCAAGGACCTCGGTCGCGACCCCGAGCCTCTCGGCCAGCATGTCTGCGGCCTGGTAGCACCAGGGGAACTCGCTGGCCCAGTGAGCCGTGTCCACCACGCAGAAGTCCGCGGTCCGCAGTGTCTCATCGACAGGATGATGCCGCAGGTCAGAGGTAACGAACGCATCGACGCCCATCTTTGCCACAGTGTCCAGGAAAGAGTCACCTGAACCAGATGCGACGGCAACCGTGCGAATCATCCGCTCCGGATCGCCTGCGCCACGCACGCCCCATGCCGTTGCGGGCAGGCGCTCAGCCACACGGGCGACGAAGTCCTTAAATGGCATCGGCGTATCCAGCGTGCCCACTCGCCCAATGCCCACAGCCTGCTGCGGATCCAAGCCGGTAGCCTGATTGTCCACGATGTCGAAGGCAGGCTCCTCATACGGATGCGCTGCAACGAGAGCCTTGACAATCGCCGCGCGCACGGACCGTGGCGCGACCATCTCCAGGCGTACTTCCTCGACATACTCAATCTGCCCCTCGGCACCGATGAAGGGATTCGCCCCGCTCAGCGGGCGGAACTGGCCGCGGCCGTTAATGCGAAACGCACAGCTGTCGTAGTCGCCGATAGTGCCCGCGCCCGCCTCAAACATGGCTTGCGCGACCTTATCGACGTGATCTGCCGGAACCTTCACTGTCCAGGTATCCAAGCCGGGAGCCGGCTGCGGAGCCAGCGGCGCACCCGGTTCAACTCCGAGCACCGTGGCCAACTGGTCGTTGACACCCGGTCGGGCGCTGTCAGCGTTGGTGTGCGCTGCAAAAAGAGCTACACCTGCCCGAATCAGCTTATGAATAATCCGACCCTTCGGTGTATCCGCCGCCACGGAATTCACACCACGCAGAAGCAGCGGATGGTGCACAACGAGCATCTGAGCACCGGAGGCAATCGCGCGATCTGCAACCTCGTCAGTGCAGTCCAGCGCCAACGCGATGCGACGCACCTCATCCTGCGGGTCACCGCAGATCAGGCCAACTTTATCCCAGTTCTCCGCCAGTGCCGGCGGGTAGGCCGCGTCCATCGCCGCACGCACGTCGGCAACGGTCACCACTGCGTTATTGCCCTCGGCACGGGTCTGCGCAGAGTCCGTCATACATCCATCCCTTCAACATGCATTTCTCTCCAGCTTCTCTTCCAGCGTAGTGAACTCTGCCCCGACCCATCAGTTCTGCGACAGCAAATCCGCTACTTCCGCAATGAGCCGCCGCACACTGGTCTCGTCTCGCACAGCCAGCCGCCACCACGAACCGTCCAAACCGGCGAAGGTGTCGCAACGCCGCACGGCTACTCCGCGCGCAGCGAGCCGCTGTCTCAGGCGCTCGTGCTTGACGACGTCAACCTCCGCAGCGTCCGGACCATCATGCGTGCTCAGGGCAACCCCCGGGCGCGCCAGCACAAAGGGAGCCTTGGAATCCAACACCTGCCAGCCGGCGGCTACTAACAGCTGTGTCATAGCCTCGCGCTGCTGACCAATCTCAGCGCGGATTTGTGGCAACAGCTCTGCCTCGCGACACGCGATTGCCGCCATAGCGGTAAGTTGCAGCGTGCCCAGTGGCCAGTGCGGACGCAGTCGCCCCAACTTCGCCAGGAGCTCAGGGGTTCCCAGTGCGTAACCACAGCGCAGGCCTGCGATTGCCCAGGTCTTAGTCATGCTGCGGAAAACGATGACATTATCGGGGATACTGTTCGCTTCCCCCGGCCTGCAATCAGCTAGTGAGCACCGCCGAATAATCTCACCATCGGCGACGTCCATAAATGCCTCATCCACGACCAAGATCCCACAACGGCTGGCGAGCCCCCGCAGGTCATCCGCTGAATGAGCAACACCGGTGGGGTTAGTCGGATTGCCGATGATGACCATCCGACCGTCAAGCTGCTGGGAATGCGGGGAGGAGGCGTTCTCGTGGACGTCGGCAAGCGTAGGCGTGAGCGTGTACGGCGACGGTAGTACCAGCGAATCCACCCCGACTCCCGCGGCGCGGAACGCGGCTTCAGGTTCGGTGAACTGCGGCTGGACGATGGTGGCGGGCAAGCCCAGGTGCGGCAAGAGCGAAAAGCCCTCGGCGACGCCGTGGAGAAGCAGTACCTCGTCGGCGCTGCGATTGTGGTTGGTGGCAATGGCAGCGCGGACGTCGGCATCGAGCTGCGCAGACGGATACGCGGCAAGTTCTCCGAGGGACGTGGCCAGCGAGTCCTGCAGCCACTGCGGTGTGGTGCCGTGAACATTGACGGCAAAGTCCAGGTCAGCGCCATGGGCGGCCTGATCGCCGTGATAGCGCAGCGGGTCGTCTAACATGCCATCCAGCCTAATGACCTTTTAGGATGAACAATATGTCCACTGGCCATCGCCCCACTGTCCTTATTGATGTCGACGGCACCATCGCCGATTCTCTCCCCGCAATCGCACATGGGTTCCGCCTTGCATTGAAGGCAATTGACCACCCACTTCCGCCCGAGAGCTTTATCAACACGATCCCCGGCCCGCCAATGGTGGAGACACTCGCATCCCTCGGACTTTCCGACGAACAAGTCGACCGAGCCTTCGCTGTGTACATGGAGCATCAACACGCCGGTGCTTGGCAGCGTGCCGAGATGTTCCCCGGCTGGCCGGAGCTCCTGCGCGATTGGCGGGCAGCTGGTGTCCAACTAGCCACTGCGACGTCCAAGGGCGACTACTTCGCCCGCAAGACCCTGGACAATTTCGGGCTTCTCGACGCCTTTGACTTCATCGGCGCCGCCAGCGACGACGGCTCACGACAGACTAAGACTGAGGTCATTGAGTACACGCTCAAGGAGTTGGGCATTGAAACCGATGAAGCAGTGCGTCCGCACGGTTCGGTCGTAATGGTTGGCGATCGCATCCATGATTTTGAGGGCGCCGCACAGTTCGGCATCCCCGCCATCGCTGTTAAATGGGGCTACGGCTCGGAATCTGAGTGGGCATCGGCAGCGGCGGTGGCGTCCTCGCCTGAGGACCTGAATCGTGTTGTGCGGGAAATGTTGTATCTTTAAGACTCGTCAACGATTAGTGACAATCCTATTTTTATTTTCCGAGAAGTTTGGTTTTGCCTATTATGCTTATGAACTCGTCGCATCGTACTGAGTCCGTGTACGTCGTGTTTGTCTGCTCCGGAAATATCTGCCGCTCCCCCATGGCTGAAATCATCGTCCGTGACGCGGTTGAAGCCAATGCGCTTGCCGACGATGTCCTGCTCGCCTCCTGCGGAATCGGCGGCTGGCATGTCGGCGAACCCGCCGACGAGCGAGCGCAAGCCGAGCTGGAAAATGCTGGCTACGATCCGAACCACACCGCGGCACAGCTGGGCGATGAGCACATGGATGCAACGCTTTTCATCGCCATGGATGAATCGCACATCAATGGTCTACTCCACGCTGGCGTGCCAAAAGAGAAGATTCGCCTGATGCGTTCCTTCGACCCGGCATCCCCGAAGGGGGCCGTCGTGGCCGATCCTTACTACGGAGGTCCGGAGGGATTCGTCCGCACTCGAAACGAAATTGAGGCCGCGACGCCGGGAATCATCGCATGGTTGCGTGAGACTCTGGCGCTGGCCTCTGAGCGCTAAGGTTTCAAAACAACCTTTTCTTTTGTTTTGCTGGCATTGCCCCGGTTTCGAAACGCCCAAATCTTATTCAAGATGAAGTTAGCGGGCGTGCCCAAAATAACGCCGATAAGGTTTGCCCAGTAGAGGCGGTTTCTAAAGCCGGTGGAGTCGTCGAAAATATCCACCGGCAGTGCCAGCGGCGAGGTGGGGTTAGTCAGCAGCGTGATGACAACCAGGTTCACAATCAGCGCTGAGATACCTGCAAATAAAAACGGGAAGAACTGCCTAAACCAGTTCGGGCGATTGTCAGTTCGGAAGGTCCAGGACCGGTTGAGCTGGAAGTTCCAGATGTTAGCCACGACAAACGCCAGAGTTGCATAGACGTGGGAGTAACGGATATTCCACCGCGTTCCGAACAGGTTCATAAACACGTCATGCTCATTGGTGCCCAGACTGAGGCCCAACTTGCGGGCAATAATCACGACAATCAGGTTGACAACCACACCTGTGCCGCCGACCAGACCGAACTTGATGAACTGGCGCGAGACTGTGCTGAAGCGGCGTGAAGGCGAAGATTTCGCTGTTTGCGTGCCCACCACGACACCTCTCTTTCCATCTATCCCCGGGTAGATTCCCCGTCAAATACGCTCAAACAACTTTACCCGAAGTTCACTCAATCTCCGCACCGCCAACCACCAGCCGCTCTAGTGCCATCCACACCACCGGGTAAGCTCAATGAATGTGTTTAAGAATGTGCGCCAGTTTCTGACCCCTGGATGGGTTCTCACTGCCATTGTCGCCATTGCGTTTTCCTATCTCGCATTTACTGTTCTGGCTCCGTGGCAGTTGGGTAAGAACACCGCGACGCAGCATCGCAATCAGCAGCTTGAGCACTCATTCGAGCTCGACCCCGTAGATGTCAATGAGCTAATGCCCAAGGGCAAAGGATTCGTCGAGGGCAACGAATGGCGTCGCGTTACCGCCACCGGGTCCTTCCTGCCGGATACACGCGTGCTATTGCGTAACCGTCCGGTCAATGGAGCCCCCGCCGTCCAGGTACTCGATGTCTTCGTCGCTAACAATGGCGAAAACTACCTGGTCAACCGCGGCTTTGTACGCCCGACAGACTCCAGCACCCCCAATGTTGAGCCAGCCCCGAAGGGCACCTTGACTATCTCGGCCTTTACCCGCCGAAACGAGATTCCCGCCGAGACCGCCCCAATCCCCGGCACCCCGCCGCAGGTCTACGGAATCAACACCAAGGAAGTGTCCGAGCTAGTCGACACCGAACTCAACCCCGATTGGCTTCAGCTCTCGGACAAATCCGATGCCGTCATCGAGGCCATTCCACTGCCCACTCTGGAGTCCGGCCCCTACCTCTCCTACGGCATTCAGTGGATCTTCTTCGGCGCTCTCGTACCGCTGGCCGTCGTCTGGTTCATTCGTGCTGAAATCGTCGAGCGCAGACGAGACCGCGCGGAGCAAGAGGAGATGGCTAAGAACCTCCGCGATGCCGAAGCCGCGGAACCAGTAGATGACGCTGATGACTCTGAGGACGCAACACCCGAATCGGACGATGCCACCACTCCCACTCCTCCGCAGGCTAAGTCCGAAGAGGATCGCGCCGCCGAGCTGCACCGCCAGCGCATGGCGCAACGCTACGGCAACACTGGCCACCGCGCCGCAGGTTACCGCGACAACCGATACGACGAACGCTTCTAGCTCGCAGCTCGCGCCTTCGCGTGCCGGACGCATCCGGCCACAACCACAGCTCCCGCACAGCTGAGCGCAACAATATTTTGCACTCGCTTGCTCAGCTCAGCCGCACGCCGAACATCTGCCACCGCAGGTCTCCGACCACTGCCCAGCACTGGGCGCATCTCCACACCGCTGGGATACACCGTCTTACCACCCAGCTGCAGCCCCAGCGCGCCTGCAGCGCTCGCCTCCACGACGCCTGCGTTCGGGCTTGGGTGGTTGCCGGCGTCTCGTCGCCACGCTGCCAATGCTTGACGACGATCCGGACCTGCAACCACAGTTGCGACAGCTGTAAGTCTCGCGGGGAGGAACCCGGCGACGTCGTCAAGCCGTGCACTAGCCCACCCGAACTGGCGATAGCGAGCGTTGCGGTACCCCACCATCGCGTCGAGGGTATTGGCCGCTCGATGAGCGACCACACCAGGAGCTCCTGCAATGGCACCCCACATGAGAGTGCCGGTGACGGCGTCGGAGGTGTTTTCGGCGAGCGATTCAACGGTGGCTCGGGCGATGCCATCAGCGTCGAGGGATTCCGGATCACGCGAGCACAGCCACGGCACTAGCGCACGAGCGGCATTGATGTCGCCGGAGGTGAGTCGGTCGGCCATGCGTTCACCAGTGCGGCGAAGAGTGGTGCCACCAAGCGACGCCCACGTGACAGCAGCCAGCGTGAGGCTCGGAGCAACTGTGCTGGCCGCAGCGGTTAGCGCTACCGGTGTGGCCACGGCGATGGTGGTGAAAGCTACACCGCACCCTTTGGAGTCGGCGTAGATTCGGCGCTCAAGCTTGCTGACAGCCTGCCCGTAGAGGGCCACCGGATGGTGATTGGTGGGATCTGCGAAAATGCGGTCAAGCGCATATCCTGCAGCGATGACTGCACCGCGTCGCCAGAGGCGTCGACTTCTGGCTTTTATACGCAATTTAATCGAACTGTCCCTGCAGAACGGCTACGACATCGAGCGGAGTGACATGTGCTGCCGGATGACGGTGCGAAGATGCAGCCATCAAGGTGTAATCACAGGTGTGCCGGATACCGAGTAGGTGCCCAAACTCGTGTGCAAGCGTGCTGCGAATTGCATCAGGATAGAGTGTGGAAGTAACGAAAACCGTCATTTCTTTACTAATTTCCGATGCAGAAGCCAAAACGTGCGAGTTCGGCTTAGGCACGTAGCGAACGCTCACGGTATCCGAATCAGCTTTGTCTTTGGTCACTTCCCGGAGCACGACCTTGCCACCGAGCTTTTCATTCCACTCTTGGGCAGCAGCGTCCAGCTGCGCGCGGTACGGAAAGTCTGGAGCAACAACGTAGTCCAGGGTGCCGTCGGCAAGGTAGGAAGGCATCTTGTCGGAGAGATGGAGAATCGATGGATCCTCCACCGGCTCGCCTGCATTTGCGGCTTTGACCATTGCCTTACAGGTGGCAGCGTCGATTACTGGTTTACCGTCTCCTCCAATTGCGTAGGCCTGTGGGCCCGCAAGTAGAGATCCGGCAACAATGATGGTTACTAGCGATTTGGTAAAACGCACAGACCGGGAGTTTAGCACAAACAAAAATCCGCCCGGTTTCTCCATTACGAGAATCCGGACGGATTATGACTGTGCGGCGAGAGGGTTTCGAACCCCCGACCGCTGGTGTGTAAAACCAGAGCTCTACCGCTGAGCTATCGCCGCGCTGCTGCGAAACTTTAACACACGGCAAACATAGATTGCCAATTTCGCACTACACACAGCGTTTATCCAGTTTATTTAAGCAGACTTTCTCAACGACGACAGCCCGCCTCACGGCAGCCCTACCCAGCAACAGCTCAGCTAGTGGCCAAATTTAGCTGATTAGCTAAAGCCAATCAGCTAGAACCGGCTAGCTAGAGCGCTGCACCAGGCAATTGCCCTGCCAATCCCCCAGACGAAGCGCCGAGGTATTGGAGAAACCAGCAAGCTGTGCGGACTCATCAATCACGCCAGGATCAATGGCGCCCGGCTGACCAGCGCCTGGCGTGAGCAGCCAAACGCGGCCTTCATCCTCCAAAGGGCGGGAAGCATCCACAAGACCATCGACCAAGTCGCCGTCTTCTTCACGCCACCACAGCAATACGACGTCGACAACCTCATCCGTGTCTTCGTCGAGCAGGTCTGCATCCAGGAAATTCTCGACCGACTCACTGATTGCTGAGTCACAGTCTGTATCCCAGCCAACCTCCTGGACTAGCTGACCTTCCTTGATGCCGAGCCTGCTCGCATATTCATGAGCAGCGCCTGTGGCGTTGACCACTTCCCTTTTCCTCCTCTAGAAAAAATATTCAGCTCGATTTTTCGAGCTATGTGGGGAAATTTTACCGCTCAAATACATTTTTCACAGCTGCAAAATAAGAATTTCCCCAAAAAGGTGCAGTTTTCGCAGTGTTCTTCGCAATGTTCGTCGTAAAGCCGACCGGATTGTTCGGTGAAAGCGTGTGCAAGAAACGGCTAGGGGCACAACAAACGATTCAGACGTAGAGTGGAGAAAAATAACCTTTGCCTTTCCTTCAGGGACTGAAAGGAGCTCACAATGTCCGATATCTCGTCGGGTACGCCACAAGCCCACTCTGATGAGTCAAACTTTGCCCTTATCCGTGATGGGGTCGCCTCCTATCTCACGGATGCAGATCCTGAAGAGACCAAGGAGTGGCTTGAGTCTCTCGACGGACTGTTAGAAGAGGCAGGCCCGGAGCGCGCACGCTTCCTCATGCTGCGGCTGCTGGAACGTGCCACGGCAAAGCGCGTAGCTCTACCGCCACTGACTTCGACAGACCTCGTCAACACCATCCCGACTGAGATGGAGCCGGAATTCCCTGGCGATGAGGACATTGAGCGCCGCTACCGCAAGTGGATCCGCTGGAATGCGGCAATTATGGTCCATCGCGCACAGCGTCCGGGTATCGGCGTGGGCGGACATATCTCCACCTATGCGGGCGCCGCACCGCTTTACGAGGTCGGCTTTAACCACTTCTTCCGCGGCAAAGACCACCCAGGCGGCGGTGACCACGTCTTCTTCCAGGGCCACGCTTCGCCGGGTATGTACGCCCGCGCATTCCTAGAGGGGCGTCTGACCGAAGAGGACCTCGACGGTTTCCGTCAGGAAGTCTCCCTCGGCGAGGGCAATGGCCTTCCCTCCTACCCGCACCCGCATGGCATGCCGGAGTTCTGGGAGTTCCCGACGGTGTCCATGGGCCTTGGTCCGCTCAACGCCATCTACCAGGCACGCTTCAACCGCTACCTGCATGACCGCGGCATCAAGGACACCTCCCAGCAGCACGTTTGGGCCTTCCTCGGTGACGGCGAAATGGACGAGCCGGAATCTCGTGGCGCCATTCAGCATGCGGCGTTGAACAACCTGGATAACCTGACATTCGTCATTAACTGTAACCTGCAACGCCTCGACGGTCCGGTGCGCGGCAACACCAGCATCATCCAGGAGCTGGAGTCGTTCTTCCGCGGCGCTGGTTGGAATGTCATCAAGGTCGTTTGGGGCCGCGAGTGGGACGAGCTCTTCGCTAAGGACAAGGACGGCGCACTAGTCGACCTGATGAATAAGTTCTGCGATGGCGATTACCAGACGCTGAAGGCTAACAACGGCGCTTGGGTGCGCGAGCACTTCTTCGGCCGTGACCCGCGCACTGCCAAGCTGGTCGAGGACATGACCGACGAGGAGATTTGGAACCTCCGTCGCGGTGGCCACGACTACCGCAAGATTTACGCTGCCTACAAGAAGGCCTTGGAGACCAAGGACCAGCCGACCGTCATTCTGGCGCACACGGTTAAGGGCTATGGCCTCGGCCATAACTTCGAGGGCCGCAACGCGACCCACCAGATGAAGAAGCTGACGCTCGATGATCTGAAGCTTTTCCGCGATAACCAGCGCATTCCGATCTCCGACGAGGAGCTGGAGAAGGATCCTTACCTGCCGCCGTACTACAACCCGGGCCCGGAGTCCGAGGAAGTGCAGTACATGCTGGAGCGCCGCAAGGAACTCGGCGGTTTCGTGCCGGAGCGTCGCACTAGCTACGAACCACTGACAACGCCAAAGCCGGAAACCCTGAAAAACCTCCTCAAGGGATCAGGTAAGCAAAAGGTTGCCACCACTATGGCGACGGTGCGTGTTTTCAGGGACCTGATGCGCGATAAGGATCTCAAGGACCGCTTCGTGCCTATCATCCCTGATGAGGCCCGCACTTTCGGCATGGACTCCTGGTTCCCGACGCTGAAGATCTACAACCCGCACGGCCAGAACTACACCCCGGTCGACCATGAACTGATGCTGTCCTACAAGGAAGCGAAGGACGGCCAGATTCTGCACGAGGGCATTTCTGAGGCGGGCTCTGTGGGGTCGTTTACCGCTGTCGGCTCGGCGTACGCCACCCATGGCGTGGCCATGATTCCGCTCTACATCTTCTACTCGATGTTCGGTTTCCAGCGCACGGCTGACTCCATCTGGGCTGCCGGTGACCAAATGTCCCGCGGCTTCCTACTCGGCGCTACCGCCGGTCGCACGACGCTGACAGGTGAAGGCCTGCAGCACATGGACGGTCACTCCCAGCTGCTGGCAGCTACGAACCCGTCCGTGGTCTCCTACGACCCAGCATTCGGCTACGAGATTGCTTACATCGTCTGCGACGGTATCGACCGCATGTATGGTCCGGAGCGCGGCGAAGATGTCATTTACTACCTCACTATCTACAATGAGCCGACTTCGCAGCCGGCTGTCCCGGAAGACCTCGATGTCGAAGGGCTGCTTGGCGGTATCTACCGCTTCCGCAAGGCTGAGGGCGACAAGCATGTCAACCTGCTGGCTTCCGGCATTGGCATGCAGGAGGCGCTGCGCGCCGCGGACATCCTGGAAGACTACGGTGTGGCTTCCTCGATTTACTCGGTGACTTCGTGGAATGAGCTGGCTCGCGATGGACACGAGCGTGACACTGAGCGTCTGCACAACCCGGCTGAAGAGGTCGAGGACGCCTTCGTTACCCGCCAGCTGTCCGACACCGATGGGCCATTCATCGCAGTGACTGACTTCCAGCGTGCGGTCCCGGAGCAGATTCGCAAGTGGGTTCCAGGTGACTACACCGTCCTCGGCACCGATGGCTACGGCTTCTCGGATACCCGTCCGGCCGCTCGCCGCTACTTCAATTCCGACGGCGAGTCAGTCGCTGTTGCGGCCCTGGCCGCACTGGCACGCGCTGGCAAGCTCGACAAGAGTGTCGCCCAGGAAGCAGCCGAAGAGCTGCAGATTACCGATCCAACCGCAACCACTCAGGGCGCTGAATAATGACCTCTAGCCTTGGAGATCAGCTCAGCGCCCTACTGGGCACACAGGTCACCGGGGCCAGGGACGCTGACGATGCCAATGCAGCGAACGCGGGCTCGAAGAAGGGTTCCGCCGACGCTGACCTGCCCGCAGGTCTTCACGGAGAGGTCGCGGCAATCGTCAAAAAGATGGCTAACGACGCGGTGGAGTCCTTAGAGCTCCCCACTCCGCTGACCGACTACGGCTTTGACCGCTTGAGCGTCGTAGAGTTGGCCGTCCGCTGTGAGGAAGAGCTGGGAGTCCGCATTGAGGACGAGGACATTCCCTCGTTTAAGACCCTTGGCGATGTAGTTGACTACATCGCCGCCCGGCGCGGGTAGAGCTGCAGCACGTTAGCTGCCTCTACCCCACCGAGGTCTGCGTTGCCAGCGGTCGAGTTGCCGCTGGCACTGTCGGGTCCGGCAGGGGTGGACGTCGTAAAGCACTCTTCGGGGGCGTAGCCTGCCGTCATCATGCGCATCGGCTCTAACACGCGATCCCACGGCCCGCCGATGGCCGCGTCGAGGGCGCCTGCGATGTCGCCGCCGCGTGCCATGATGGAACGCAGCGCATCCTCGTTGACCACGATGTTTCCGGCGGCATCGGTCTGTCCGGCGAAAGTCCCCAGCTGCGGGGTATGGCAGTAGCGCATGCCATCGATGGCGTAGCCGTCATCATCCACGGCTGGGTCTTGCGCCAGCTCGAAATAGAGGCGCGGCCACCTAGCCAGGTTGTCCACCAGTGTGGCGATGGTGTCAGCACTTGCAGTGAAAGGCACCTCGGCGCACAAAGTGGCATCCTGGTCGGTCGCACGCCAAATATCCCGGCCTGGCTTAGTGCCATCGGGCATGCTGAGTCGGGCCAGCGCCCACGTGATGTGTGGTTGCAGCGGCCCTGGCATGCTGTGAATCCACAGAACGCCTGAAAGTTGGGTGCGCATAGACGAAGGTCCTCGGAAAAGTTGCGGTCAATTGGTGTAAGACGAGATTCGTCTTCCCCTACGAACTCATCCAACGACACTTGCCACACTGCAGAAAAAGCACTGCGGTAAAACAACACTTCTGAGGTTTGCGTTGCACGTGTTTATGATTGTTATTTCCGAGACGGCTGCTGGCAACCCTCAAGTTGTCCTTAATCCCCCAGATGTGATTTAGCGCTGAGACGAAAAATCGGCGCCGCAGCCGACGCCGACTTAGCTCATATCCCCTTAACCTTTAGCGTGTTCTTCCAGTTCACGCCATAGTTCGTCGTTGAAGTCAGTCCACAGCGGCTTGGCCCATTCGCCGAAAGCTCGGTCGGTCAAGGCGATTGCCGCCCGCCCGGTTGGACGATGAAGCCACAGGAACGTGCCCGCCTGCCCGAAGTGGCCTGCGACATCCTTGGGCATCGAGGCGCCAAACCACAGCCCCTGCTTGGAATCGGGGTGCCCGAAAATCTCAAAGCCCAGGCCCCAATCGGCCGGACGTTGCATTCCATAGCCCGGCACGACACCATTCAGGCCCGGGAACTGCACGGTCAACGCTTCGGAGACGGTACCTGGGTGCAGGAAAGTCGGGGTGAAGATCTCATCGACGAAGACCATGAGATTAGCGACACTGCTACGCGCGCCATGCCCTGCCGAGCCATCAAGCTCGGAATCCGCCATCCCCAGCGGCTCAAACACAGCCTGGCGCAGGTATTCACTAAACGGCATGTCTGCCTCCGCAGCGATGGCATCGGCGATGATGTCAAAGCCCGCGGAGGAGTAAATGCGCCGCTCCCCTGGTTCTTTTTCCAGCTCGCGGCTGGCAAAGCCCACCCCGCCGGCGTGCGCCAGAAGGTGACGCACAGTCGCGCCGTGACCGGGTGGGGTGAGCTCTTGGGCGAGCTCCACCGCGCCCTCTTCGACGGCCACAAGCATACCCACGGCGGCTAGCAACTTGGTCACACTGGCGAGCTCAAAAACGCGACCGCTATCTCCGTGGGTGTGCCAACTGCCATCATCGGCACGCACGGCAGCCGCGACCGTGTCAACTGGCCACTGATCAACTTGCGCAAGAACAGAGGGCTTCCAAGAAGTCATGTCCTCAAGACTACGCAAGCGTGGCGGACTCGGACTTCTCAGCAGGCGCGTCTGCAGACTCGTCGTCCGACTCGTCGGCTGGCGACAGGTCGGCGTTGGCGCTGGCGTCCCACTCGTCCTTGTCCCAGATTCCCGCACGCTTTGCGACGACCAACGGGACCACAGCCTGACCGGTGACGTTCACCGCAGTGCGGCCCATATCCACGATCGGCTCGACAGCCAGCAGGAGACCGACGCCGGCGAGTGGCAGGCCAAGGGTCGACAGAGTCAGGGTCAGCATGACAGTAGCGCCGGTGGTGCCAGCAGTTGCTGCCGAACCGATGACGGAGACGAAAATGATGAGCAGGTAGTCCGTGAAGTCCAACGGCACACCGTAGAACTGCGAGACGAAGATAGCCGCGATAGCCGGGTAAATGGCGGCGCAACCATCCATCTTCGTGGTGGCGCCCAGCGGTACTGCGAAGGAGGCGTACTCATCCGGTACTGCCAGACGACGGGAGACAACGCGCTCAGTGACCGGCATGACGCCCATAGACGAACGGGTGAAGAAGCCGAGCGAGGTCACTGGCCAGACGCGACGGAAGAAGTCGATTGGGCTAATGCCATGAATCTTCAGCACAACTGGGTAGACAACTGCGATGACCAGGAACAGGCCAATGTAGATGGCAATGGCGAACTTGCCCAGGCTGCCGAGTGCTTCCCAACCGTACTCAGCGACAGCATGACCGATCAGAGCCGCGGTACCGATTGGTGCCAGACGGATGACCCACCACAGCACCTTCTGCACGATGGTCAGGAGCGAGCCGGAAAACTCGATGAATGGCTCAGCCTTGGGGCCAACCTTCACCGCGGCGACACCGAAGACAATCGCGATGACCAGCAGCTGCAGGACGTTGAAGTTCAGCGAGCCGGATACAGCACCGTCAGATTCGCTGATCTTCACGCCAAGGCCGAGGAAGTTCTGCGGGACGATGCTCTGCAGGAATCCCCACCAGGAGCCCACGGAACTCGGCTCTTGCGCTGCCGAAGCATCCACGCCAGAGTTAACGCCCGGCTTGATGACCAAGCCCAGCACGATGGCGATGACCACCGATACAAAGGACGTAATGGCAAACCAAATCAGTGTCGAAACAGCCAGCTTGGCTGCACCTGCGACCTGACGCAGGTTGGCAATCGACACTACGACCGCGGTGACCACCAGCGGCGGGATGAGCAGCTTCAACAGCGTGACGTAGGTACTGCCGACCTCGTCGAGCGCTGTGCGCAGCGAGGAGTCATCGCCAGTACTGCGGGCCATGAAGCCCAAAATGAGACCAATAATCAGGCCATAGACAACTTGGGCACCGAAGCCGGTCGCCCATTTAAATTTATTCACTTTTCCTCCTGGAGTTTTATTTCTCTGAAAACACTTGTGCCGCGCCTTATGCTGTCTGACAAATGCGCGCGACGGGATCCGAGGCCGCTGAGCTCAGCCTCGAAGAGACAGGCGCAGCGAGGCGGAAGCTCCGAAGTGTTTAGCGACAGGAGGAAGTGGAGATTCGGCCGTAATCGAGCCAACGCCGCTTTGTGAGCATTTTCATGTTGGTCATTTCTATCTAGCAAGTCCGGTTAAGAGACAAACGATAAGACTGCCACGATTGATGTTGTGACACCAATTTCCAACACGGCCCCTCACCCGAATATTCCACATCGCTAATTCGACTTCTCAGCCTGCCTGCGCAACTGCAGTACCTTCAGCGAGCAGAGGAAGCCAATAGTCAACGCGCCGACAGCGGAATACAGCGCAAACTGCGTGGCATGTGCAAACGCATTTGTCAGCGGCACCAACACACCGTCGGGAGCACCCTGCGCACGCAGACCAATCAGCATCGAGCCAGCGGAATCCTTCAGCCCCTGCCCCATCTGCTCCAGGCCCGGCGACAGCTTCGCGATCTCACGATCCAGCCCAATCGTCAGCGCCATACCACCGAGCGCAGCACCGAGCGCCGAACCAATCTGCCGAATCGTCGACTGCGTTGCCGATGCCTGCCCCGACAGCCGCACCGGAATATCACCAAGCACCAACGAGGTCAGCTGCGCCGATGCCAGACCAAGACCCAGACCGTAGACAATCAATGCAAACACAACCAGCCACAGCGGCAGGTCAACGCGCTCTTCGGCCGCCAACTGCAGCGAACCAAAGACCTCGAGACCAAGGCCCACAATCACCACACCGGCCGGGGTAATCCGAGCTGCCAGATGACGCGCCATGGCACCTGCGAAGAACGCACCGAGAGCCATTGCTGCCAGGACCAGGCCGGTTGCGATCGTCGATAAGCCAATCGCCGACACCAAGTAGAGCGGCAGCACGAAGACCAGCGCGAACTCACCCACCGCGACGAGCATCGCCGTGGTATTCCCCCAGCTAAACGTGGCGTAGGAGAACATCGACACGTCCAACAGCGCAGAATCCGCGTTCTTCCGACGACGGTTTTCCCACAGCACGAAGGCGACAAGCACCACCGCACCAACCAAGAGAGTGACGACGGGGGCGGAGGGAAAAGCAAACCCTATCTTGGCGCCCTGAATGATGCCGAAGACCACGGCACCAAAGCCGATTCCAGACAGCACCAGGCCGAGAACATCGAAGCCACCCGCGTCATTGGTATCGCCTGCAGTGTTCGGCACCCAGCGCAGCGCAAGGACGAAAAGCACCACTGCGATGGGCACATTGACCCAGAAAATAGCTTCCCAACCAGCGAATTGAGTGAGCACGCCACCCAAGAGCGGGCCGACTGCTGCAGCACCGGACATGACCGCACCCCAGATGCCGAATGCGGTGGCTCGATCTTTGTCGCGAAATAGTGCATTCACACTGGACAATGTCGACGGCAGAATGCACGCACCACCAATGCCCTGGATGATGCGGGCTATGACCAATGGAGCCAATGAGGTGGAAAGCGCGGCCACGACGGAGCCGACCGTGAAGATGACCAGACCGACGAGGAAAAGCGTTCGACGGCCGAAGCGGTCGCCAGCGCGGCCAGAGGTCAGGAGTAGTGCGGCGAAAACGACGGAGTAGATCGTGGTAATCCACTGCGCGCCCACGATGTCGAGGCCCAGCTCCGAAATGATGGTCGGCAATGAAACACCGACGATGGTGCCGTCCAGGACGATCATGCCGAGGCCAACCGCGAGCACGAGCAACCCCCACCAGCGCTGTGGTGAGGCCGCAAACTCAGCGATCTGATCCTCGTTGGCGATTGCCGTGACGGTGGTGCCCTTCGCTTTCGCTGTGGCACCGGTTTGTGCGTCGGCTGAGACGTCGGCGCTGCTCAAGGAAGGTTTTGTACTCATAGGATTAATGCTAGAAGTGTCCAAGCACTGATTCATCAACCGAAAGTCGTAACTTTGCAGAAAGATCAGCTTCGTTGAGCACAGGGATTGCCTTCGTTGGCACGGAAATACTTTGCTTCATTGAAACTGTGCAATGGCAGCCGAACCCGCTGGGTATAGGGCTTTTATCACCGCACGGTGGCAGATTGCTATGATGCTATGAGGTTTTGGGCATTGGTTCATAGTGCTTAATTGTCACTTCATAGTGCCTAATCCTTGCCCCTATAGCTCAGTCGGTTAGAGCAGAGGACTCATAATCCTTTTGTCGCAGGTTCGAGCCCTGCTGGGGGCACTAAAAACTCCGGGTTCACCTCACGCCCACTTCCCCGACATCCGGTTGTAACAGCTGGCGCACAGGGAGATGTACTTCGGCGCTTCGAGTGCCTCAATTTCCACGGTTTCGCCGTCGAGGATAATGCTGCCGTCCGGATTCAACCGTGCAGTAAAGATGGCCTTCTGCCCACAAGTGCAGATTGTCTTAATTTCCTCAATGGTGTGGGCAACTTCGAGCAATCGCTGGGAGCCTGGAAAGGCATGGGTGCGAAAGTCGGTACGCAGACCGTAGCAGAGCACCGGAGTACCGCGAAGGGTAATTCCCAGCAACTGATCGACCTGGTCAGGGGTAAGAAACTGTGCCTCATCGATGATTAGACAATCGTAGCCGTCGGCAAGCGAGGAGAGGTCATCGCCATCGTGGATGAGGTGCGCGCGTTCCGCGATTCCGATGCGGGAGTGCACGTCGCCGTCAGCCAAAGTATCCACGGCCGGCTTGGCGATCAACGGCCGCATATCGCGCTCGCGGTAGTTGTGGGCGACGCGGAGGACCTCGATGGATTTTCCGCTGTTCATGGTTCCGTAGCGGAAGTACAGTTTTGCCATAGCCATCGATTGTAGGGCATCGATTCGCGGGCTCTGACGGCTGTAAACTCGGGCCGCCAACACGGATTTGAATTCCCGACTATCCTTTATTTTTATGCAGCCGATTCCTGACCTGAATGAGAATCCAACAGTTGTTGTATGTGGATCTATCCACCTAGATACCTTGGTACAGGTCGATAGTGTCCCCGCAGAAGGTGGCACGCTCATCGTTGATGACGGCACGAATATGCTGGGCGGCAAGGGCGCTAACCAGGCCGTTGCTATCGCTTATGACGGCGTCCGTGCGATCATGGCCGGTACGGTTGGTGAGGACCGCGCAGCGGATTTCGTGGTCGAGGAACTCAACGCACACGGCGTAGATGTCCACTCCATTCAGACGTCCTGGGATTTGCCGACCGGCAGCGCTTTCGTCGCAACGAACCGCAAGGGTCGCCCGGTGATTTTTGTCCAGCGCGGTGCCGATGCGCTAACCGACCCCACCGATTTCGTCGACGAGTTCGCATCAGCGGATGTCGTGCTCGCGCAGGGCGAGCTACTTCCGGAAGCAACTGAGGCCATCGCGTCCGTCGCATCCATGTACAGCGCGCGACTGGTGCTGAACCTCAATCCGGTCGTAACCGTTACACCTGCCCTGATTGACCATGCAGATCCGCTGATCGTCAACATGAAGGGCGCCTGGGAAACAATCCGTCGCCTGGACATCGCCGAAGGAATCCGCGCTACCGACTACCGCGCACAGCTCGAGGCGCTTCTGCAGTACTGCCCCAGTGTCGTCATGCTCCGGGGCGACCACGGCTGTCTCTTCGCACAGCACTCCGACGGTCTCGACGACGAGCCGACAATCTACGAGCACCCCGCGCTCAAGCTGCCAGAGGAGAAGATTGTCGACGGCACTGGCTCCGGTGATGCGTTCGTCGGCACGCTCACCGCGGAACTAGCTAAGGGCACCTCGCTTTACGACGCCGTCCCCCTGGCCACCGCAGCAGGCGCAGCAGCTGTACAGGCGGTCGGCGCATGCTCCGCTTTTGCACGTCGCGAAAAACTGCTGGAGATGGTCGAGGCGGAGGATTTTCCCCCTGTGAAAGAGTACGCGGGCTAAGGGTCGTCAGCGGCCTGGTGTGCGAGCTGGCACCGATTAAGTCAGTGCCAGCCGGGCCAGTGGGGCCAGCGGGAGAACCTACCCAGCATTGTCTGGCAGAACGGGCTCAAGCGCCAGCATCACCAAGTACCAACTCAACGCGTACCCGATGAGGAAGACATAGGTAGCAATCGCGTAGATTTTCGCCGGGAAAAAGAATATGGCCGCGGGCACGATGAGAAGCGCCAATACTGCGAGCGCAGTCCGCGGCAGGTTTTTGACGGTCATGCTGGTGGCCGTTGCCAGGGTTCGGCGGAGCGACGAGTGACCGTCGGAAAGCGAGCACAGCGAGTAGACCCACGCGGTAATTCCCAGCAGTATTAGCGCCCCGGAGGTAACTCCTGCGGCGAAGATTAGGCCGACAGTGCCGAGGTCCGCGCGGGAAATAACGTAAAACTCATAGCCAATGGCTCCGGCGAGAACCACGGTGAATAGCCACCACACGGTTGGTGTGCGCCAATTGTCCAGCAGTGCGCGCAAGAAGCGCTGTACGGGCCTTGAGCCTTCGTCACGGACCATATCGCGAGCGACCACTACCCCAGCGCGAGTTGCGGCGCCTGCAGTGACTATCGGGATGGATGCGACGATCATCAGCAGGTTGATGATTACAAGGTCTGCTAACAGCGACCAGGCTGCGTAGAACTTTGTATCGGTGCTGAAAAATCTATCCACGGGTTCATATCCTAATAAAGGCTGATTAACAGACGAAAGCCTCAACCTACGCGGTTGAGGCTTTCGCTTTCGTAAAACGCGGTGCTTGGCGCCCTATGCGCTAACGCTTAGGCGACTATCCCTTAACGGCACCCGCAGCAACACCCTCGATAATGTGCTTCTGGGTGGCGACGTAGAAGATCACAATCGGAATGATTGCGAGCACCAGCATTGCCATCATCGCGCCAAGGTCACGGTTACCGTTGGAACCAACGAAGCTCTGCACGACGACCGGGATGGTCTTGTACTTAGTGGACAAGCCGATGACCAGGTACGGCAGCAGGTAGTCGTTCCATACCCACATTGCGTTCAGAATGGCGACTGTCACTGCAGTCGGCTTGAGCATGGGCAAAACGATGCGGAAGTAGTTCTGCATCGGAGATGCGCCATCAATCATCGCGGCTTCCTCGATGTCAATCGGGATGGACTTGATGAAGCCGGCAAACATGAAGACCGACAAGCCGGAGCCAAAGCCCAAGTAGAGAACCACAATGCCGATTGGGTTGTTCAAATGCAGCATGTCGGCGATCTTGACGGTCGGGAACATCACCATCTGGAACGGGATGACCATCGAGAACACAAACAGGTAATACAGCAGCGAGGTCCACCACGTCTTCACTCGCGTGATGTAGTAAGCCGTCATCGCAGAGAAGAACACAATCGCAATAACCGAGAGGATCGTGATGACAAAGGACCACACGATCGCCCAGCCGAAGCCCTCCTTCATCAGGCCGACGGCGTAGTTTTCGAACCCGACCCACATGTCACCTAGTGGCAGCTGGAAGGGGTTATCTGAAATTGCGAACTTGGACTTGAACGAGTTGAAGATAATGAACGCGATTGGCCCCAAGAACACGACGGTCAAAAACACCAGAATCGCGTAGATGATGACCTTAGATACGCCTCCCACCTTGGCCTCGTCCTGCTTAGCGGGCTTGGCCTTGGGGAGCTTGGTGGCCGTTTCAGTGGTCATTGCAGCGTCGACAGACATTTATGCCTCCACTTCCTTGCTGCGAGTAGCACGCAGCTGCAGCATCGCGATCGCTACGACCACGACGACGAAAATTACTGCCTTGGCTTGACCAACGCCCTCCACACCAATTCGGTTAAACATGGTGTTGACGATGTTCAGAGCAACCATTTCTGTCTCTGAACCCGGCGCACCATTGGTCAGGGCCAAGTTTTGGTCGAAGAGTTTGAAAGTGTTCGACAGGGTCAAGAAGAGGCAAATGGTAATCGATGGCATGACCATCGGGATAGTAACGTGCCGCAGGATCTCCCAGCGTCCAGCGCCATCAATCTCCGCAGCTTCGATGAGCTCCGGCGGGACATTCTGCAAACCGGCAATATAGATAATCATCATGTAACCGACCAGCTGCCAGTTGATGAGGATGATCAGACCGGCGTAACCGAACTTCCAGTCGGACACGATTGTCGTACCGTACGATGCCAGCACTGCGTTAATCATCGACTGCCAGGTGTAACCGAGCACGATGCCACCGATGAGGTTCGGCATGAAGAAGACTGTGCGGAAGAAGTTCGTGCCCTTCAGCTTGCGCGTCAGAATCCATGCGATCCAGAACGCGAACAAGTTCACAGTAATGATGGAAACAACAACCACCATGAGAGTGAATCCGAAGGAAGCGACGAAGCCCTCGCGCTCACTAAAGGCCTTCTGGTAGTTCTCGATACCAACCCACTGCGCATTAGTGATGGTTGTGAAGTCAGTAAATGATAGGAAGAAACCGATAACGAACGGCACCAAGAACGCGATTGCAAAGGCAATCAGCGTGGGTAGCACGAAAATTGGGAAATACTTTTTCAATGTTGCTTGCATCTACAACACCGCTCCTAAAGCTAAAGGCGGAGCCTGGTGCCTCGAGACCGGTTTAACAGGTCACCGAGCCCCGAGCTCCGCCTTGCCATTGGATGAACTCATTCCGTCGGTTGTTCATGCGCGAGAAGCTTTCGCTTCACACTCACCGATGGAATGGATCACCATTGATTTGCTGGTATTTAATTGTTCGGAGATTCCGCATTCCAGCTGTCGGCGAAAGTCTCGACAACCTTGTCCCACGGCATCTTTCCGGAAGCGTACTGCGCCAGCGCTGCGCCAAAATCATCCTTGAACTGCTGCGACGGGAAGTACTGGAAGTCCCACGGGATGGTGGTCAGGTCCTCGTTCTCAATTGCTGCGGCCACTTCCTTGGCTAGCGGGTCATTCGGAGTGTCGGCTTCAGTGAAGTTCTGGAACGGAGCGATGAATCCGAGATCCTCGACGACGTACTTCTTGCCCTCATCGGTGTTGAACAGCCAATTGACGAAGTCCTTCGTTGCCTTTTGGGAAGCCTCCGAAGCCTTGGAGTTGACCGTCAGGTAGTTCTCAGTACCAACCGAGATGCCGGTCTTATCCTCGTCCTTCAGGCCCATGTACATAGGCATGAACTTAATCTTGTCCTGCTTGACCACGTTGCCGGAGACATCGTTGATCTGGGACCATGCCCAGTTGCCATTCTGAACCATAGCGGCCTTGCCCTGGGCGAATTCCGCCATCGAGTCGGACACAGCCTTCGACGGGGCCAGAGTCTTTTCGACAGTGGAGTTATTCAGGTACAGATCAAAGAGGTTCTTGAACTCCTTGTTGTACTTGAACTTCACATCAGCGGTTTCCTTGGTGCCAAGGTCCTCGAATTCATAATGAACCGGTCCGTTGGCCAAGTGTGTCTGCCAGCGCCAATCCTCACCGGATGCGAGCGAGGTGGAAGCGAAGGTGCCGGAAATCCCCAGCTTGTCCTTCTTGGCCTGCATGTCCTCAGCAACTTCCTTCAGCTTTCCGAAGGCCTTAATCTCGTCGATGCTCTTGGCCTTGGCATCGGGCAGCGCGAAGTACTTGTCCATGATCTCTTCGTTATAGATCAGGCCAAACCCCTCGACTGCAAACGGGACGCCGTATACCTTGCCGTCCTCGCCCTTCAGCGGCTCGATGCCCTCGTTGAGGTTTTGTGCGATCTCAGTGTCAGACATGTCTGCCATGTATTCCTGCCAAGTACGCAGGCCCGCCGGACCATTGACTTGGAACAGTGTTGGCGCGTCCTTTTTACCAATCTCGGCCTTCAGAGTTTGCTCATAGGAATTCGAAGCTGCAGTAACGACCTTGACCTGGACACCAGTCTTGTCAGTGTATGCCTTCGCAATCTTCTGATATGCGGCATCCTGCTCCGGCTTGAAGTTAAGGAAGTAGACACCACCATCTGCAACCGCATCATCACTCGAGCACGCAACCAAACCAGCGGTTGCCATCAGGCCTGCTGCACACAGAGCTGAAAGGCGCTTGAAGTTCTTCACTATGTTTTCTCCCTTGAGAAGAAAGGCCACTTCAATGGCATCCTCCGAGCAATTCGGACGAATATTTGCCAGCAGCCGTGGCCTAATTGGATTATCCCGCCCTGCGGCTAGAAGTAGCCTTTCATGCGAACTTCGACGCCACCCACGCGGGTATTCGGTCTCACCAAAATCTTACTTGACCAAAACCAATTTAGGTTGGCCTTCAGCCAGCTGTGAACAAATGCAAAGGAGAAAAATAGCAAAAGCTCTCGAAAGCACACCTAGAATTTGAGCTGTTTTCGAGCTGTTTTCGCTGAACAGAGCCGCCTACCGGCACCAAAGTAAGCACCTGGCCGCGACAATCACACGCAGACCCGACAACCACCCGACCACCAAAAGCACCCCTGTTTGGCCTGAATGTATATTTTTATAATATTCTGGCGGGTCGTTTACTTGTCACTTTTGAAATAATCGTACGCTCGACAGTCTGCTTCTAGAGAGCTACTCGACCTCATCGCTCGCGGGAAGATATACGGACTCGTCGCGATGCCCGGGCAACACTCGATCCACGTAGCTCTGCACCGCTTCTTGAAGCGGCACATCCGCACGGCGTTTTTCTGCCATGTACCAGCGATGCTCCAAGACCTCGTGGAAAACCTGCGCATCCTGCAGCCTTCCACGCAGCCCCTCGGGCACAGCCAGAATTGTGGCCTCGAAAACTTCACGCAGCCATCGGTGCGCAACCTGCTCTAGCGGAACCCCTTCAAGACCTTCCGCCAACCGAAAGGTCTGCATACTATTGAGCATCCGCCTCGCTTGCCGTTCTTGAACATCCAACCCCGTCAGTCGCATTAACTGCCGATGGTGATGCCCTGCGTCAACCACTCGTGGTCGGAATACAACACGGCCACCATCACTGGTGACTTTCAGCTCGCCAACATCGAAACCGAGGTCGTTGAGCCTGCGAATCCGCTCATCGACAAGCCAAGGCTCCTCAACACCAATAGATTCTTCCCCCGTCAGCTCTTGCCACAAGTCCTCATAACGCTCAATAATGCGCCTACCCACCGCAATTACGTCCAACTCAGGATCGAGGAATCCGCCGGCCTGCAGATCCATGAGCTCTCCGATGATGTTGGTATGGGCAACGTCAACGTCGTAAAGCCTGCGGGAATCTGAGAGTGTGCCTTGCAAATCTCCCGTTTCCGCGTCGACAAGGTAGGCGGAGAAAGCGTCTGCGTCACGACGAAACAATGTGTTCGACAGTGACACGTCGCCCCAGTAAAAACCAAGGAGATGTAACCGAACTAGCAGGACTACCAGCGAGTCAATCAGGCGGACCACAGTTTCGCGGGTGACCTGTTGAGAAAAAACTGCACGATACGGCAGCGAATACTCGAGATGTTCTGTGACGAGTGCGGCAGTTAACGGTTCGCCATCTGGATCCTTCCGGCCGGTGATTACCGCGAGCGGGCGAACCGATGGAGCACCGAGCCTGACCAGGTCACGCAGCATTCGATACTCATGATGAGCAGTGAACTCACCAATTTCTTTCACTGCAATGACGCGGTCATCTAAGTTGACGAATCGAACAATGTGTCGCGAAATTCCCTGAGGCAAGGCGGCTAACAAATCATCTGGCCACTGTTCCAGAGGTATATGCCAAGGAAGGCGCAAAAGCTTTGAAGCCACCGTTGTCGCGGCTATTTTCATAGTTTCCGACACGGTGGCTCCTAAAACTGTCTTACTGTCCCACTGCCCTACCAGCTACTCATTTCATCTAAACGAAAGATTTTAGGCCGGAAGGCGCATACCAGTCGACTTCGAGAACAGGTGCAGCATGCCCGGACGAATCTTGCCGTAAACTACCGAGCCCAACTTCGGCGCGGTGCGCGGGGCGGTACGAATAACCACCTGACCGTGTTCCTCTTCGTCCGGGTTAGAGGAAGATCCGGAGCTCAGTGCTCCGCCACCGACGAGGTCTCCATACATGAATGCATCGGAGCCCAACTCCTCGACCAAGTTAACCTGCACCGGAATGACGTCATCGCCCGGACCCTCGACCAGGTCGAATGCCTCCGGACGGAAGCCCACGATAATCTGGTTCTGATCCTCCGGCGTGATTGCAGCAAGTGTGGCTTCCGGCAGCTTAATCTTGGCCTCGCCCAACGTGGCGTAACCATTAGAGACGTTGAACGTGCCCAGGTTCATCGCAGGCGAGCCAATGAAGCCCGCGACGAATTCGTTTGCCGGGGTTTCGTAGAGTTCGCGCGGGGTACCGACCTGCTGCAGAACACCGAAGTTAATGACCGCGATGCGGTCGCCCATGGTCAGCGCCTCAGTCTGGTCGTGGGTGACATACATGGTGGTCACACCCATCCGACGCTGCATGGCCGCAATCTGAGTACGGGTTTGAACACGCAGCTTCGCGTCCAGGTTCGACAACGGCTCGTCCATCAGGAACACCTGCGGCTTGCGCACAATCGCACGCCCCATTGCCACACGCTGACGCTGACCACCGGACAGAGCCTTAGGCTTACGGTCCAGGAACTGAGTTAGATCCAGGGTCTTCGCAGCTTCTTCGACACGACGGTCAATCTCGTCCTTGTCCACACCAGCAATCTTGAGCGCGAAGCCCATGTTCTCGCGCACCGTCATATGCGGGTACAGGGCGTAGTTCTGGAAGACCATCGCAATATCGCGATCCTTGGGCGAGACATTGGTCACATCACGATCACCAATGAAAATCTTGCCCTCATTGACCTCTTCCAGACCGGCAAGCATGCGCAGTGTTGTGGACTTACCACAACCGGAGGGGCCTACCAGAACCAGGAACTCGCCATCGGCAATTTCCAAGTTGAACTTGTCCACAGAAGGCTTCGTCGCACCGGGGTAAATGCGAGTGGCATCAGCAAAAGTCACAGTAGCCATGTGAATACAAACCTTTCATCGGCAGGTACGTGCCGAACGATCCGAGTGAAAGTAACCGCAGGAACAGCTCCTACGTATCTGCCTCACAAGCTTACTCTTAATCGAGCAGCCCCGTCACGAGCTCCGCAATCTTCGAGCGCTCCGAGCGCTTCAGCGTGATGTGTGCAAAAAGCTCGTTGCCCTTGAGTTTTTCAATCACCGCCTGCACACCGTCATGGCGGCCGACGCGCAGGTTGTCACGCTGCGCCACGTCGTGCGTAAGGATGACCCGGGAATTGCTACCAAGACGCGACAACACCGTCAGCAGTACGTTGCGCTCCAGCGACTGTGCCTCATCGACAATCACGAAGCTGTCATGCAGGCTACGACCGCGAATGTGAGTCAGCGGCAGTACCTCCAGCATGTCGCGCGAGGCAATCTCATCCATCACGTTGTCTGAAACCAATCCCTCCAGGGTGTCGTAAACAGCCTGTGCCCAGGGATTCATCTTCTCATCCTCGCTACCTGGCAAGTAGCCAAGGTTCTGTCCACCCACTGCGTAGAGCGGACGAAACACCACGATTCGGCGATGCAGTCCGCGCTCCAGCACCGACTCCAGACCCGCGCACAGCGCAAGCGCCGACTTACCCGTACCGGCCCGGCCGCCGAGGGACACTATCCCCACCGAGTCATCCAACAGCAGGTCAAGCGCCACACGCTGCTCCGCCGACCGCCCCTTCAGGCCAAACGCCTCCGTATCGCCCCGCACAAGCTTGACGACGCCCGGGGCGCTCACCCGTGCCAGCGCAGACTGGCTACCAGCGCTGAGCTGCACGCCGCAGTGCAGCGGCTGATCCTGGATCTGCTCGAGCTCAAGGAAGCCATTGGCGAAGAGACGATCAATTTCCTCCGGGTCGACGTCTACTTCCACCATTCCCGAGTACCCAGTCAGAACGACGTCCTGGGCGCGGTAATCGTCGGCAGGCAAGCCGACCGCACCAGCCTTGACACGAAGCGGAATGTCCTTGGTGACCAGCACGACATCATGGCCATCGTGCTGAAGATTGAGGGCGCAAGCGAGAATACGGTGATCGTTTTCGGCGGTGCGGAAGCCTGCGGGAAGGATGGAGGGATCGGAGTGGTTGAGCTCAATATGCATAAACCCGCCAAGATCATTGGCGGGCACAGGCCGGTCCAGGTGGCCGTAGCGGTAACGCAGCTCTTCGAGGAAACGGAGCGCTTCTCGGGCGAACCACCCCAGCTCTGGGTGGTGGCGCTTGGCCTCCAACTCACTCACCACGACCAGCGGAAGCACAACTTGGTGCTCATCGAACTTCTTGGTGGCGTGGGGATCGGACAGCAGGACCGAGGTATCAAGCACGTAGGTACGCATGCCCTCAGGCTAAAAGTCAGAGGTAGAAATTACGTGGTTGTGAGATGAATGCTTGGTTATCAGATGAACCACAGTTGGTTACAGGCTCTAATCCTCAAGTTGAACCCTAAGGAAGTGGCCGAGCACCGAGCACCGCTGCCCGGCCTCTCTACTGTCTTCAGTAATGGCAACTAGTCATTGCAATGGCAACTAATCGTTATGGCGAATCTGTCGACCCAGCAACTTGTGGCGAAGCGGATCAACCGCCAAGGTCACAGCGCCAACTGATACAACTCCCACGAGGTACGCCAGCGCAACAACAAGTGAGCGTTGACCAAACGTGATTTCGTTCGCAATCGGGCCGAACATGGTGGCTCCCAACAGCGCACCCATAACAAAGCCGAAGATGCTGGTCGCAAGCATGGGAAAGAATGTCTGCTTGAAAGTGACCGTGCGGTGGAAGCTGATTGGCGTCCCGATGAAGTCCAGCGCCTTTGTCAGCGATGCCTCTTCATAGACGGCTGAGGCCTGAGTCAAAAGCGTTGACACCAGCAACAGAATGAAACCGATTACGAAAGTGATAGTCACACCGGTTGCAATATCGTGCGCGAATGTGACATCTGCAACCTCTTCAATCTTGTCTTCGCCAGGCACCATCATTGTGTAGCCAAGCAGCAGAGACAGGAAGGCCATGGAACTTACTCGACGCCACGATTCCTTAGCGTTAGTCGCGACTCGTCGCGTCGCCACAAAATCACTTGAAGTACCGAAGAAGCTGGAGATGCGGGCAACAAGCTGGATAAAGAAAGGCGCCACCAGGCCAATTGCCCAGACCATCAGGTACATCATCGCTGCGACACCAAGCGTGGCAGTGACGGTTCCACCCGCGATATTGGAGTTGGCAATCACGTATAGGACGATCGCACCGATAACAACGGCCACAATCATGCGCCACGCCTTCATCGACTTGGGCACTTCCTTGCGGCTAACGCCGAGTGGTGAAATCATCACCCTTCGCAAACCAACCACAGCCGCATAGAGCGCGAGGAGCACCACGGCAACCCAGACCAGCGGGTAGCCCCACCAGGGCAGCAACATGTCCCAGGTATCCAGGTAGTCATTGTCGAACTTGATTATCGCCCAGAATGGCGCAGTGGCCACCGACAACAACGTGCCCACGACAAGCCCTACAGCTGCCAATACGAGGGTTTCGATAATCACCATGCGCGTAACTGCCCCGTTAGACAGACCAATCAAGCGCAGAGTTGCCAATCGCTGCTCACGTCCTGCAGCGCCAAGCACCGCCGACTGTGCCACGAGCGAAACCATTGCCGGAATCACAAAAACACAGGCCACGAGTGCCAGCTGCAGGTACATCTCGCCCTGACCTTGATTCATGTAATCCTCGGGTGTTGGGTTCGGCGGCAGCTTTGGCTCAGCCTGCCAACGGCGGTAAAACATCGCCGTGCCACCGACGACGACCAACGCCAACCAGGTACTCACGGTCATGGCCACCACGGACAATGCGGACAGCCAGCCGTTTCCCGAATGGGATTCACGCCCGGCGCGCTGCAGCCGCGTGCTCAAGTCCGCTAGTGCGCCGGTAGGAATTCTCTGGGGTTTTGTTGCTTCAGTTACGGTGCTCACTTTGTAACCTCCGCTCCTGCCAGCATGCGGTCGTCGTGAATCAGGCCATCGCGGATCTCCACACGTCGACGACACCAGTCGGCCACCTTCACATCGTGCGTGACCATCACCAATGTCGTGCCAGTCTGCTCCACCAACGCGGTGAGCTGCTGCATGACCTCATGGCCTGTGGACTGGTCCAGCGCGCCAGTCGGCTCATCGGCGAAGATGACACCTGGCTCGCCGGCCATCGCGCGGGCAATTGCCACACGTTGTGCTTGACCGCCGGACATCTGTCCTGGGCGACGGCGCGTGAGGTCCTTGAGCCCCAGGCGGTTGAGGACATCGTCGGCAAGCGCGAGTGACTTCGAGCGCTTCTTGCCCTGCAGAATCATTGGCAGAGCAACGTTTTCCCTGGCAGTCAGCTCGGGAAGGAGCTGGCCATCTTGGAAAACGAAGCCGAAGTCGTGCAGGCGGAGGGCGGAGCGGTCGGCGTCGGAAAGCGAACTGATCTTTGTGTCACCGAAGATGACGTCGCCGTCGTCCGGTAGCAAAACGCCGGACATGCAGTGCAGCAGCGTGGACTTACCAGAACCTGACGGTCCCATGACTGCAACCGTTTCGCCGGGCTCAATGGTCAGCGAAATGCCGGTGAGAACGGGAGCGGAATTGTAGGACTTGGTGATGTCGCGGATACAAAGTCGTGCGTTTCTGGGGCTGTTGTTCTCTGTCATGGCACTCATTTCACTCGCACGGAGGCGATTTCAACACCGTGCCCACTTTCCTTTTGCGGTAGTGCTAGGTCTACCATGCCGGAAATTAATTCCTCCGCACACAGAGCTTTCGTACCATGGGAAACTATGGAGCTGAAGGATTATTTCCGCAAATATATCGGCGCGAACCGTCGCGAAAAAGCGCATAAACGCAGCTACGAGGAATCCGCCGCCGCCCGCATCGCCGAACTTACCGCTTCACGACGAACAATTGCCGAAGCCTTTGAGATTGAACGTCGCCGCATTGAAAATGACCTCCACGACGGAGCTCAGCAATACATTGTTGCGGCTTCAATGAAATTAGGACTTGCGGAATTAGAGGCCTCCAATACTGGCAATGAGGAACTAATGCAGCTCCTGTCGGAAACGCGCGGCCATTTGGAGGATGGCCTGCGGGCCTTGCGGCGAACAGTCCATGGCATCCATCCGCAGGTGTTGCGCGATCGCGGACTGCAAGCGGCTGTTGAGGAAATTGCTGAAGGATATGGCCCTCACGTTGTTGTACACACTCCCTATCCGCTGCCGGAATTGGAGGAAAGCGTGCTCGCCGCGGCATATTTTTTCTGTGCAGAAGTGCTGACAAATGCAGCAAAATATGCGCCGAATGCTCCTGTTTCTGTGCTGCTCACCTCAGATCAAACACTGAATATTTCAATTACGGACCAAGGCCCAGGTGGGGCAAAATTGGGGCGCGGATTGCGGGGCATGAAAGAGCGCCTGGCCACTTTTGACGGTGCGATGACCATGCACTCTCCCGAAGGCGGGCCAACGCAGGTAATAGCCAGAATTCCCTTGATGCTAAATCGCTGGGAATCGGGCATTGGAGAAATAGAAGGCATGGATATGGAAAGCGTGGAGAAGAAAGGTGCGGCGAAATAATGAAAATTGTCATTGCGGATGACTCGGCACTCCTGCGGGAAGGAGTCGCGGGGCTCGTCGAAAAGCGCGGACATGAAGTGATTGCGATGGTCGACACTGCGCACGGTCTGGTGGCGGACATCGATGACCGGTTTGACGACTCGGGCGAGCTGCCAGACCTGGTGATTACCGATGTGCGCATGCCTCCGAAGATGAGTGACGACGGCCTGCGGGCCGCAGTGGAACTGCGCGAGCGTTATCCGCAGCTGAATGTCATGGTGCTGTCGCAGTATGTGGCGCCGGCGTATGCGCGTGAGTTGTTCTCGCCGGGAGGTGCTGGGGTTGGTACTGGGGCCGGCTCAAGTGGCAGCAGCTCGAGTGGCGGGACCGGGTATCTGCTCAAAGACCGCGTTGGCCAGGTGCTGGACTTCTTGGGTTCGCTCGAGGTCGTCGCAGGTGGTGGCGTGGTGATTGACCCTGATGTGGCGACGGCATTGATGCAGTCCGGCAAATCGGGGCTAGCCAGTTTAACGGCGCGCGAACGCGAAGTGCTCGAGCTGATGGCACGCGGCAAGTCCAATAAGCAGATTGCCGATGACCTCGTGCTTTCCGGGGCGGCGGTGGCGAAACACGTGTCCAACATCTTTATGAAGCTGCATCTGGAGCCCGGCGAGGAAAACCGCCGTGTGCGGGCAATTTTGGAATTTCTCACGGCGACGTCGGGGCAGATTTAGGGTCGGCAGCAATCGCATCTCTCGCAAAAGCGATGAAAAAATAAGTGTTGATTATGACACGAGTCACAATTTAAAGTTGGCTCATACGTTTGTTGTTTCCCTATAGAAAGGACGTGTCTACATGACTGTTTACGCCAACCCCGGCACCCCCGATGCAATCTTCACGTACAAGGAGCAGTACGAAAATTTCATCGATGGTAAGTGGACACCTCCAGTAGACGGGCAATACATGGACAACTCCACCCCGGTTACGGGCGAGGTTTTCTGCCGGGTTCCGCGGTCTAACGAGAAAGACATTGAGCTCGCTCTCGACGCCGCGCACAAGGCGAAGGACTCCTGGGCCTCGGTTCCTGCGGCCGAGCGGGCGCTGATCCTCCACCGCATCGCGGACCGTCTGGAGGAAAACCTTGAGAAGATTGCCGTCGCCGAGACCTGGGAGAACGGCAAGGCCATTCGCGAGACCCTCGCCGCTGACATCCCGCTCGCAATCGACCACTTCCGCTACTTCGCCGGGGCCACCCGCACGCAGGAGGGGCGCATCTCACAGATTGACGACAACACGGTCGCCTACCACTTCCACGAGCCACTCGGCGTCGTCGGCCAGATTATCCCGTGGAACTTCCCCTCCTGATGGCCGCATGGAAGATCGCCCCGGCCCTCGCCGCCGGCAACTGCATCGTGCTCAAGCCAGCAGAGCAGACCCCCGCGTCGATTCTCATGCTCACCGAGATTATCGCCGATTTGCTTCCGGACGGCGTTCTCAACATCGTCAATGGCCTCGGCACCGAGGCCGGTGCTGCGCTGACCGCAAGCGACCGGATCTCCAAAATTGCGTTCACCGGATCGACTGCCGTGGGCCAGCTAATCAACAAGGCAGTGTCCGACAAGATTATTCCGATCACGCTGGAGCTCGGCGGCAAGTCCCCGTCCATCTTCTTCCCCGACGTCATGGACGCCGACGATGCGTTCCGCGAGAAGTGCATTGAGGGCCTGGCCATGTTCGCGTTGAACCAGGGCGAGGTCTGCACCTGCCCGTCGCGAGCCCTGGTCCACGAAGACATCGCTGATGAGTTCCTGAAGCTCGCGGTCGAGCGCGTTAAGCAGATTAAGACCGGCAACCCGCTGGATACGTCGGTACAGATGGGCGCCCAGGCCTCCCAGGAGCAGCTGGACAAAATCTCCGGCTACTTGGAGTCCGGGCCGAAGGAGGGCGCGGAGGTTCTCACCGGCGGCAACGTCGCCAAGCTCGAAGGGCTGGAGGGAGGCTACTACGTCGAGCCGACAATCTTTAGGGGCAACAACTCGATGCGTTTCTTCCGCGAGGAGATTTTCGGCCCGGTCCTGGCCGTGACAACCTTCAAGACTCTGGATGAGGCTCTCGAGATTGCCAACGACACTATCTACGGTCTTGGCGCCGGCGTGTGGAGCCGCAACCAGAATAACGCCTACCGCGCTGCCCGCGGCATCCAGGCTGGCCGTGTGTGGGTGAATAACTACCACAGCTACCCTGCTCACGCAGCCTTCGGCGGTTACAAGCAGTCCGGTATCGGCCGCGAGAATCACTTGATGATGCTCGAGCACTACCAGGAGACCAAGTGCATGCTCGTCTCTTACGACGAGAACCCGACTGGCCTGTTCTAAGAATCCGCCCACTTGGGGCTAGGCGGTTTGTCGATTCCGATTCACGTCCGATGAAGGTGTCGACAACTGCCTCTGCCCCCCGAAAAAACGCCCTCCGCACCCGGCAGGTTGCAATGGTCGGCCTTAACCGGACGCACCAGGCGCTGGCGACTCCAAATTTAGAGGCCTAGCTCACGGCCGCCAGCTAGGTCTCTCTTTCTTTCTTCGCTTTCCGGCGCCACCTACACACCCGTTTAATCGTGGCACTGGCGGCCCATCCGCCGATAAATAGTAGCGGGATGTAGAAGAACACGACATAGGCGACGACCAGGCCGTCCTGGCCATCGGGCGGCGTGGTGAGAAATAGGAATGCCAAATCGCCAAGCGCAGCAATTCCTGCGCCGGTAGCTGCTGCGACAATGCTCCGCGCGCTGGTCATCCCCCGGACCGACGAACGATCACCGGCAAAAACAGCTATTGCTCCGACCAGCATTACTGAGACCAGCATGGACACGATCCACGACGCAATTCCTTCGTCGTAGGCGAGATTGGGCTCCGGCAAGATTAGCCCACCTAAAACGCTCCACGCGACCGCGGCGAAAAAGGACGCCAGCAAGGGGCGGGTTATATTGTCGAGCCTCATGCGTCCCAGGTTACGTGAGATGACCTCCAAAAATGCTGAATCTCCCCTCCTCAGTGGAGAATCGAGTCACGCCCACAAGAACAAAGATCTCCGAGCATAAAGTGGGGTAAGGAGAGAAACTGACAACCCCGAAAAATTATGGGCTGCAAATGTGAAACTGTGTGAGTTTATGACACTTTCAGAC
>NZ_JASBOG010000019.1:0-44680 GCF_039907185.1 Corynebacterium sp. c8Ua_99 | reverse complement strand
CCAGATTTTTTGCCCGTCCCGCATCCGTCCCGCACCACACCATCCACCAGCTCGCCAGCAGCAGCACGCACCAGCTCTACATCGTCCGGCCAAAAGTGCGTGTACACGCTCAGCGTCACATCCGCGCTCGCATGTCCCAGCATTGTCTGCACCGCCTTCACGTTCTGCCCAGACCGAATAAGCGCCGTGGCATACAGGTGGCGTAGCGCATGAAAGTTAAAACCGCACAGCACCTTCATCGAGTGACTGATGGACTGTGAGGTGACCATCAGCCCGGTTGGGGTACGGAACACCGGCTCATCATCACCATCAGGATGCGCTAGCAGGTGAGCGGCCATGCGGCGGGCAACAGTAGCGGAAAACGGTATCGTCCGCCTCGATGATTCCGTTTTCAACGGCGCGAAATGTGGTGCCATCACCCCGCCAGAACGCGGACGTGTCTGCTGCACCACGTGCAGCAGCTTGTTGCCCATGTCGATGTTGGCACGAGTCAGGCCACCAACCTCACCGGCACGCATACCTGTACCGAGCGCGAGGATCATCATCGTCGCCAGGGTTTCCCGGCCGGTCTTATCTGCCAGTTTGATAGCAGCGCGCACATCATCCACCGAGGGCAGGTCGGCCACGGTCACAACAACTTTCCGGGGTGGCTTTTTCACCTTTGATACGGGGTTATTGCGGATGAGTCCGTCTTCAACAGCCATTGTGAAGCACCCGGACAGCTGCGCAGCCCACGACGAAACAGTGTTCTGGGACAGTGCCTTGTTTTCCAGCCAGGGTCTGCCGTTGGTGAGGTGCCCCAGCCACGTTCTGACGTGCGCGGGGCGGATGGAGTCGATGGGCATGTCGGCCATGTCGCCGAGGTTGGCGTGAATGGTTTTTCGAACTTCTCTGGTGCCAGGGGATTGAGCGGTGGTCTTGTACGTTTTCCAGTATTCGGTCAGTGGTATTTGGCCGTCGGTGGGGTTTATCCAGTCGCCTGCGCGTAGTTCGCGTTCGCGGTCGTTGAGCCAGGCTTTGGCTTCGCGGTGGAGGTCGAACGTTTTTGAGTGCTCTTTGCCTGCGGGGTCACGGTAGCGTGCCACCCAACGTGTTTTCCCGTTGCGGACGCGTTTTTGAACAGCCATTGATATAATCCTTTTGTCGCTGGTTGGTTGAGCCACCCCCCGGTTCCCACGGCGGCACTTGCGGGGGCGCTCCCTAATGTGGTGTTGGGTCGAGCGCCCCCTCTTGTTTGTTAGTCAGTGTCGCTGGTAGACAGGCTTGTTACCGTCGCCGGTAACGTCGTCGCGTCAAAATCACAGCGGAACTTCTGTGGCCACGGAATTAGCCGACCTGTCACGACTTCGATTTCGAACTCCATGTACCCGGTTGTTTCGCCCTGCTCGATGTAAGCGCTGTGCCTGCCCTCCCAGCCAACCGCGCGGTTCATGGACTCGTTGTTCCGTTCCAAGAGCTCGGTGTAACAGGCTTGTTTCCCGGCTTCGAAAAGCTGCTCTCGGGTCGGTTCGTCGTTGGTTCCCGGAATCGCGAAGATGATGCCGATGAATGCGGCAATGGCGACTATGGCGGTTACTGGGATGACGAACCAAAGGCGCTTATAGAACGGCTTCTTGGTGGTCGGCTGTGTAGTGCGGTCTTCGAATGTCATGTTCTTTGTCTTTCGTACATGTCCCGCCAGACGGCGAGTAGGTGAGTGGTGGTACGGTGGGGCTGAATCCGGTGACAAGTCCTCCAGGGGAGGACTTCCTGCCCCGATAGGCGGGATAGCCGGTTTCGTCATGTCTATGGCATGCCGGGACGCTCCCTAATGTCGAGCGCCCCCTTATTTCTGTCACCTGCGCCATTGGCGCTACTACTAATCGCGGAGAGCTATACAGCGCTCACGGAGAAGCTGCGCATGCTCGTAAATCTCATCAACCGCATTGAGGTCAAATACTTGTTCAGTGCGCGACGCATCGAAGATGCCGATACGTGGAACACGCCGGTCGAAGTACAAACGGGCAATCGGATTCCGGTTGTTATCGCGGTACAAAATTGCACAATAGGATTTCGCGTCACGCATGGTTACATCAGAAACAGGGATTTCGCTGCAGCAAATTGCGCGGATAATTCCAAATGCCTGCAACTCTTCTTCCGTTGTCACGATTCCGGAATCATCAGTTTCCTCCGGTTCGATAGGGGAGGTAGTAGTGGCCGACGGTGCTGGCGTCGCACCTGGGGCTTCATCAAAATCCTGGGCCGAACGCAACCGACGATTCGCCTCATCTTTAAGGAATTGAGATTGAGCTGTGGAGACAAGTTTGGTGAAAATCTCAAGGTTTTGCGCTGTCATGCGGCGCGATGTCACTCGAGATGCGATGAGCCTAACCCAATCAGCATCTGGTTCCTTGAACTGTGATGCCAGAACCTTGCGAATCTCAGAAATGTATTTGAGTTGCTCCGCGCTTGCCGCAATCGTTTCAGAATCGAAGCGAGTCTTTGTGCACATCTCTAGGTGCGGAAAGACACGCGCATCGATGTTAGCGAGGTCGATTGTCATGAATGGCTTTTCGTCCATTCGATTCGCTGCGTCTAGCTGTGCATAGAATTCGTACACTTCACCGTTGGTAAGAATCGCAAACTCGGTATCTGTGACATTGAAGTATCGGATGAGCTGATTCGCGTGATCTAGTCGGAGCGGTTCTCCGATTTTCTTGCATTCGATGAGGAATCGGAAGTCATCACCTGATTTGATGGCGAAGTCTACTTTTTCTCCCTTTTTTACGCCGACATCGGCAGTGTATTCGGGGATTACTTCTCGTGGGTCTGTGACGTCGTAGCCGAGGACTGTGCTTATGAAGGGGATGATGAAGGCCGTTTTTGTGGCTTCTTCCGTTTCGATAATTGGCTTTAGTTCTCGAACCTTGGCGGCGAGAGTCTGGACTGCTTGGTCAATGCTCATGCTTGTTGCCTTTCGTAAATCTTTCGCCAGGTGGCGAGGATGTGTGTGGTGACATTTAGTTCTGCGGCTATCTGCTGTGGGTAGTGGCCGTAGACGGACTCGATATTGGCGTAGTCTGTTTCGGTTATAAGTAGTCGAGCAGCGAAATCATCTGCTCTGCGCTCTTGCCTGTCGCTCGCCGGGGCTGGGTGACCTAGCCACATGTGAGCGAGTTCGTGAGCCATGGTGCAGCGCGTGGAGGCATCATCCATGCCGTGACGCAGACTAATTCGGCGTTTGTGGGGCAGCCATGCGCCTTTGGGCCCGCCTTTGTGCCATGTGACATGTACGCCTGCGGCTTCGGCGATGGAGATGAGTTCGTTAGTCGATGGGGTCTTCACCTCGTTTGATTCGCTCCTCGTTTTCGTCTGGGCTGCTATCGGCGGAGATTGGTTCGGCTTCGTCCCATTCCGTGACGGTGTCGTCATGTGTATCAGGCCGGGCGGATTGGAAATCAACAACGTTCGAACGTGATTCGATTTCATCCAACGTTGCGGCCATTGTTGCCGGGTTTAATCTCCTAGCCAGTTCAAGGGAGAGTTGTCCGTTGGTTGCGGTGTCGACCATGAGTCGCCCGTTATCTAAGAAGCTGTAAACCTCATCTTCTGTTAGGTGCCCAAGGTCTACGAGTGCCTGGATTGGGTTTACCTGCGTTTTCCGACACAGAGTGATGATGTCGCTGGCATCAAGCCCGTCAAGCAGTTTCCTCGTTGCGGTGGCCCGGCTGATGCTGAGTGCTTCTGCCACATCGTTTGCGGTGATTCTTTGGCGATGTACTCGCTGTAACCAGTCTCTGAAGTCCGTCATGTCAATTATTTTATGCGTCAATTTTGAATCACGCAACCATAGTTAACCTGGGTGAATGTAAAAGTAGTGATTCGCAAGTGACTTACAGGATTGACATTCAACCCGCAGCGACTCATAATTAAGTCATCGGAACAGAAAAGAGGTTGAGAATGACTCAATTCCTAATCAGTCTCGATGAGGTGGAGCGTGTAAAGCGACTCAATGGAATCCGCTACACAAGTGAGCTTCCAGCGAAAACTGGAATCAGTCGATCTACATGGACTCGGGTTCTGGGAAGTCGAAAGCCGTCATCCGATGTACTCGACGCCCTAGCCGTGTTAGGTGCGCGACCTAATCGGATCCTCATTGCAGATGACCTAAGCGAATCAGCGGCATAAGAAAAGCCCCTCGCTGGAACGAGGGGCAAAAGAAAAACAAGTAACCAAAGGATAACACATGGTTGAGATTCATCCATACATTGCAGACCTCCCAATCTTCCAAGACAGGGTAGACGCAATGGCCGAGTCTATTGCGGAGATTGGGCTACTTCACCCGATCAGCCTTGATTCTGAAGGGCGTGTGATTGGTGGCCGTCATCGTCTTGCAGCGTGCGAGAAGGTGGGTGTTGAACCGCAGTTTGAGACACGTGAAGAGAACCCGCTGGTTTTCATGCTGCATGACAACGATGACCGTAAGCACCAGACCACGGGGCAGTTGACTGCCGAGCGTGCAATGACCCTGCATAGCGCTGGGCACCGCTCCAATGGCCGATGGGATTACGGCGAGGTTGCTGAATTTTACACCGGTGTAAAATTCGCCGGTTCAGAGAATGTTCGACTCAGTGAAGCGGGTGTTGTTCTCGACTTCCTTGGGCGTGACGTTCTCGCAGCTATCGCGGCAGGCACAGAGACGCTAAAAGAACAGCTGGCAATCGCTAAGGCCGAGAAGCGGCGCCGTGAAGCTGAGGAGCAGCGCCGTATCGAAGAAGCGCGCGATGAGCAGAAGCGCGAGGACTCTGCTGGCCGGTACTTCGATAACCACCAGGAAGCGAAAGCGTGGCTAGACGAAAAGCCACAGGGCGCGTTCCCCACCATGCGTGAGGCCTACGCGGCCTATATGGAGCATGACCGTGAAGCCCGACGTATTGAGGCTGAGAAGCGCCGGGCAGAAGCAGAAAAGCGCCGGGTAAAGCAGGAGCGCCTAGACCGGTTTGGGCGATTCATTGAAGCATTCGTCAATAACTTTTCTGTCGGCTTAGACATGCTGACCAACCCAGAGCGCGATGAGATCCTGGCGAATCTCCGTGATGACCTTCGCGCCGAGTATCTCCAAATCGAATCCACCTACTTGAAGGGACGCAACTAATGAACCTCCGGGAATACCTTGCAAGGGAACTGTCTAAGGCTCGCCCACCGCGCTACACCATGAATGAGCGTGGCTGGGTTGATGAGGTCGCTGATTCGACCGACTTGCGCGCTGTTGATTTCGATACAGAGCGAGCGCTCACCGACTATGTCCGCAACGTTGCCCGTGATGTTGAGGGTAAGGCAACGCAGGTCGGGAACAGGTTGATGCGTGATTTTCACAAGTTGCAGGCGCTGCCAATTGACTGGGCCTCGTATGTGAATGAGCCGATTTCATTGGAGAACGTTCAGGTTATCGACGGTAAGACCGTGAAGGTTAATGAGCGTGTGCGGTTGCGTGATGCGACGCCAAAGGATTTTGAGTTGTGGGCTCGCACGGAAGATGCGGCTCGTAAGCGTGATTTTGATGCGCGTGGCGAAGCTGTGCATGGCGCTTTGGATATTGCGTCGCGTATGCGTGCTGCTGGTGCGATCACTTTCATGGCGTGGGCTGAGACTGCGCCGGTGGAAGGGGAGTCCGAGGATGTGGCGTAGTCGCTGACGTGACTTAGAAAGCCCATATCCGTTTAGGCGGTCTGTGTTTGTTCGATGCGACACGTGGGCGCTGGAAATAGAACACTTGTTCGGTTTCCGTTTGTTATTTGAAGAATTTCATAGGTCGGTGCTGATACTGGCGCGTCGAGCATGGTGTGTAGATTGCGATGACCCGCGCAAGCCGGAGGGCAGGAACCCAGGTGATGTACCTGGAGGTAACGCGCGCCGACCATAAATAAACCTACTCAGAGGTCTTGAAGCCGGTTTGCCCCTTGGTTTGGCTCGACAACGGAAGCGAGGGGCGCGGGTTCGACTCCCGCCAAGACCACCAGGGCGCGTCAACGTCACCACCAAGCAACCCCCTCTTTTCCTTGCTTTCAAGGGGGATGGGTTGAGGACCGTCAGCCCCGCCTGCGTGGAGCGAAGCCGGAGGCAACCCTTCCCGCGTGAAGCCTTTCAGCACGCGAGCCCCAGCTGCGCGCCCTACCAATGCATAAGAAAAGGCCTGCTCGTGTTGCTGCACGGGCAGGCCTGTTAATTCCTACTGTCCCCAAGAAAGGAATCACTGATGACTATAGCACTCACGGTGAAGCAAGTCGCGGAGCGACTAGCCGCCACAGAAGCGAGCGTCTACGGCTATGCGGACCGTAAACGCGACCCGTTACCGCTGTACCGGCTAGGGGAAACCCGCGGGGGTTTGCGTATTGATGAGCCGGATTTGGAGGCGTGGATTCAGCGCCGGAAGGAGGAAACCCGATGAGCCGGAATGATGATTTGTTCGACCTGGTTGATGCGTGTGATTTGCGTGTGCCGGATAAACGCGCAATCACTGAGCGCCCGGATTTGCTCGAGCTCTACACCCGCAGGCCGCGTCGTATCGAACCCCGCCACATCAAATCGGACTGGGTAGCAGGAGCAGCGTTTGTCCTCGCATTCGGCACCATCATCTTCATGTCGCTGGTGATGTGCCTATGAAAACCATGACCCGGCAGAAAACCTGCATTATCCCCGGCTGCCACCGACTACCCGCAGCCAAAGGGAAATGCACCCACCACCTCGGGCTGATTACGAACGGACAAATAACGAGTCGTCACCTGCGAATGAAGGAGGAGACCATGGCGCCGCGCAAATTTGAGTTTTTTGATAGCCCTCCTCGGAGCGTGAACCGTAGACAGGAGCTCACAGCAGAGCTACGTGAGTTTGCTGAAGCACTGCAGGCTAACGCTGGCCGGTGGGCACAGTTGCCCCCGGATTTGATTAATCCACGTTGGGATTCATTGACTGGTGAGGAAAAGGCGTCAGAGGTGGCACGTCTTACCCGGGCAATTACTAAGGGTGCTGCGTGGCGGATGCCTGGCGGCCATTTCCGTGCTTCCCGAGTGAATGGGAGCGTGTGGGCCACGTGGGTTGAGTATGACGGGGTGAGGCCATGACGCTTCGTCGATTAGCCGATGCTGAGCGCGTGCAGATCCGTAGCGATTACCGGCAGCTCCGCCGCCAAAGACTGTCTTCCCACGGCACTGTGCGCCGCATTGCCGAAGCCCGCCAGGTACTACCCGAGGTCGTCACACGCATCTGTGGTGACCTTATCGACGCCGACCAACCACGGGGCGGTGACCGGTGAGCAAAGAAGCCTACATGGAGCACCTGGCGCACCGTGCGCTCTACGACGAGTACGCCCGCCCCGGTGTCGGCTGCCACCCCGCACTGAAACGGCTGCTGTATGAGCGCGGCTGGGCAGACCCCACAACAGGGCGACTGACCGACGCAGGGCGCCGCCACATGACTCATCTCATCAACCAGCACATCATCAGTGGTGCGCCAATCCCAGGAGATCCATATGAATCCTGCTGAATTCCCCGATGTCCGACCGCCGGCTGGAAGGCACTATCCCGAAGACGACGTGTCTGACATCGCGGTGTCTATCGGCTGCTCGACCGCGGTGGTCGCGTTCATTCTGATTGTCATTTTTATCTCCAATTTGTAAAGGAGCTGTCGTGCAGAGTTACAGGAATCGCAGTGGTGACGTCGTCATCGATGAGCATTTTCTCGATGAGGACGTGTTTGTGACTGCTACAAGCCAGAAGGTCACCTGCCCAGTGTCCGTCTATTTCGGCGACAACAGTCACGACATGACACCAGTAGAAGCTCGCTGGCTTGGAACCGCCCTGATTAAATCAGCGAACCTAGCCGAAAGGGGAGAGGAGTGACACAGCTTCAAATCCCCAACCGGCTGCACGTGGTGAAAGACTCGGCCCCACCCGGCACACCTGAGTGGGAAAGGCTTGTCACTGCGTCGAAGGTCGCCGGTATTGTCGGTGAATCCGCCTACGCGACGCCATATAGCGTGTGGAACACGATGCGGGGCATCAGGATTGAGCCTTCCGGTATGGAGGACCGGTTCTTGACTGGCCACGCGATGGAGCATGCCCTGGCCTACTGGTGGGCGCAGAAGAACCCAGACTGGCGACTATCAAGGGGAGAGGTGCAGGTCACCAACCCGCATCTACCGTTCCCTAACGCTGCCACGCTTGACCGCATCGCCACTCGTAAAGGCCACGTCCGTAGCCCAAAGCATTCCCGTTGCGTGCAGTTCAAAACTGTTAGTGACTGGGATGAGTATCAGAATCTCACGCCGGAGACGATTCCAGCAGACTGGCTGATTCAGGAAACGTGGGAAATGCTCACCAGCGGTCTGACGCAGATGTTTGCGCTGATTGTGGTGTGCGGGCCGTTCTACGAGTGGAAGCAGCTGGAAGTGCCGTGGCTACCCGAGTTCGCCGTCGAGCTCGTTGAGTCGACGGAGCACCACCTGGAACTTGAGGAACCACCAGCCCCGACTGCGCCGAATGATTACAAGATCGCGAAGCTTCGTCACCCGGATATCGACGATGACGCCGCACCGGTGACCATCGATGCGGATACTGCTGCCGAGTGGGATGTGCAGAAGACCGCGGCGAAAGCAGCTGGCGCCACGCAACGAGCCGCCAATAAGGCTGCTGAAGTGGCCGGAGCGAAACTCCTGGAAGCAATGGGTACAGCCGCGACCGCCATCAACCCGGACGGGTACGTCATCGCTAAGCGAGTCGCCACGAAGAAGGGCGTGCAGCTACGTCACGTGCCCCTGCCGGAGGAGAAATAAATGACACAGAAATCAACCACCACAACAACTACCCGCGCTGAAAACAGTGCGGGTTTTCCTATCCCAGAAGGAGAAACCATGAACCTACCAGCGACAACACGCAGCCAGGGTACTCAAATGCCGGCGCAGACGCTCATGCAAAAGGGTGTCGAGAAACTCCGCCAGCACGCTGAGCTCAAGCAAATGGCCTACGACTACGCCGAGTTCATCACCAAGACCGGAGCGTGCCCAGCGATCTACAAGAACAAGCCGATGGATGCCGCGGCAGCGATTATCCGCGGCACCGCCCTTGGTTTCGACCCAGACGGAGCACTCGAAGCGTTCTTCGTCATCCAAGGCAAGACTGGCATGTATGCCCGAGCGATGATTGCCGTCGCAGAAAACGTTGGCTGCCGAGTGTGGGAAGAAGAGGCCACCGACGACTCGGTCACATGGTGCGGTATCCGCCCAGGCGATGACAAGGTCGAGCGTGTCACGTGGACGATGGAACTCGCTGAACGCGCAGGGTACACGCGGAATGCGAAGTACAAGACGAATCCTCGGGAGATGCTGCGCGCGAAGTGCCAGGCCGAGCTTGCCCGTATCGTCGCCCCAGGCGCATTGATGGGATTGGTGTCGGAAGCGGAACCGGATGCGCATAAGCCGGTGCGTGCTGAGGCAACACGGGTTGATACCCAGCAGGGTGGCGCGTTGGGGGCGTTGGAGGCGGCACGACAGCGGGTCCACGCACGCCGCCAACCAGAACCGGAACCGGCGCAGGACGCGGACGTTATCACTGATGATGACCCGCAGCTGTTAGCCGCTGTTGTCGACGAGTATCTGAGCGAGATTCCGAAGGCCCAGTCGCAGGATGAGGTCACCAAGATCATGAATGCAGCCAAGGAAGACGGCCTGCCACAGGAGCAGTTCGACACGGTTCGCCAGGCAGCTAAGGCGCGTTGGGAGGAACTCAATAATGCGTAACCCGAACTTTGTAGTTATTGGCGGCAACCTGGGTGGTGACGCGAGGTACGCGGTCACGCAGTCCGGCAAGGAGGTTGTGTCCTTCTCGGTTGGGCATTCCAGGTCGCAGTTTAATGAGCAGTCCAATTCCTGGGAAGAGGTCAACACGACCTGGTGGAACGTCACCTACTGGGGTAGTGACAGGGAAGATCTACAGCGCCTGTCTGAGCAGTTGACACGGGGCCGTCGTGTGATTGTGACCGGGCGTGCTGAGCAACGCCCGTATACGACGAAGGACGGCCGCGATGGTGTGTCTCTGGACCTGCTCGCATCCACGGTGAGTTTGGTGCCGAAGATTGGGCGTGACACTGCGGCGTCGAATACTGCTGCGGGGTTTGATTCCTCTGCTCAGCCGCCGTGGTAGGAGTGACGCCACCGTATGAGTATTCCCGCCGTCAGGTGGGTGACTAAGGATGTTAGAGGGATTACCACCACGGAGCGGGCAGTGCTCTACATGCTCGCAGATATGGCCAGTGAGCGGGATGGCCTGCAGCAGGCGTGGCCGTCTGCGGCGACTATCTCAGAGTCGATTGGTATCAGCCACCGGACGGCGTACCGGGCTCTAAATTCGTTGGAGGAAAAAGGGTTTCTTGCCCGTGGGGATCAGAGTCTGGCCGGCAAGATTCGAAGCGACCGTAGGCCGATTGTGTGGTGTCTGAAAACACCATGACGGGGTGACACCGATGTCATGCCGTAGCGTTTTCACGACCTGACACTGGTGACCGAACGACCTGACACTGGTGACCGAACGACCTGACACCGGTGTCATACAAAGCAGTAATAGAAGCTAATAGTTAACCCCGCTCGCTCCGCTCCGCTCACTCCGTTCGCTGCGCTTCGCTCCCTGTAAGACTTCCCGAAGCGGTAAATATCCCGCGGCATGACACTGGTGACATACCGCCACACACCCACCCCGACACACAGCAGCGCCACCACTGGCACGCCCACACAACCCGTATCGACCGCGCTCTCGCAGCGCGGTTTTTTCATGCAAGGAGAAACCAATGAGACGAAACCGAGCCTCCGCCAAAAAAGCCGGAGCCAAGTTCGAGCGAGACATCGCAGACACACTCGCCAAACACATCGATGACCGCATCGACCGCAGAGTCAAAACCGGCGCGAAAGACAAGGGCGACATCGCAAACCTCCGCACCGCCTGGAACGACAAAATCACCGTCGAATGCAAAAACACCACCCGGCTAAACATCGGCGGATGGCTCAAAGAGGTTGAGCGAGAACGCATCAACGATGACGCATACATCGGCGTGGTCATGTTCAAGCGCCACGGGATTGCCGACCCTCTGGAGCAGTGCGTGATGATGACCGTCCGGAACTTCATCAAGTTGAACGACGGCAAGATCGATGGAGATGCACTGTGAGCCGATTTAAGCCGTCGAACATCGGCACGTGGGTGTGGGTGGCGCTCAGCCCGTCCCGGTCGCTCTACGAGCACGCTAGGGGCCAAAAATGAGCACACACAACACGAACAACCACGAACACGACACTGATTTCCCATGCGCCACCTGCAACCGATGGTCAACCCAATGCTGCGGCCCCTGGGAAACACCCCAAGAACACGACGAGTAAAACCATGAACACCCACACACTCAAAGGCCTACGCCAACAATTCAAAGCCGTAGGCAAATTCCACACACCACCCGAACTCGTCGCCACCATCGCCGCGCTCGCCAAACAGAACCTGCACGGCGAAGCGCGCAACGTCTACGACCCCACCTGCGGAGCCGGAGACTTACTAGCCGCCTGGGGCGACACACCCAAATACGGGCAAGACATCGACCAAGAAGCACTAGACGACGCAGAAGCCGCCCTCACCAACTTCACCGGCGTACACGGCGACACCCTCGCCAACCCCGCCTTCATGGACAAACGCTTCCACGTCATCGTCGCCAACCCACCATTCTCCATCAAATGGGAACCAACAGTTGACGAACGCTTCATGTTCGTCCCAACGATCCCCACCAAATCCAAAGCCGACTACGCCTTCATCCTCCACATCCTCCACCTACTCGACGACGACGGTGTCGCTGTGGTCATGGGGTTCCCCGGAATCCTCTACCGGGGAGGACGCGAAGGCAAGATACGCGCCTGGCTGGTGGAAGAGAACCTGATTAGCCACGTGGTGCGTATCCCAGGCGGCAAGTTTGAGGACACCAGTATCGAGACCTGCATCCTCGTTTTCAAGAAGTGTCGAACCTCCACCAGTGTGCAGTTCATCGATATGGAGCACGACCTGTCGGAGGTCGTAGACCGCAAACAAATCCAGGCGGAGGGTTACAACCTTTCCGTGCACACCTATGTCCAGCCTGCGGAGCCAGAAGAGGAACCAGTCGATGAAGTGGCGTTGCAGGAGCAGGCGCGTTCCCAGATGCTGCAGCACTTGCGTAGTGACCTTGAGGTTGACGCGATGATTTGCCGAATAGCTGGTTTCACTGATCACGGTGAGTATCTTGACCGGATTGTTCGGCTGGTGGAGGAGCGCCGCACGGCATGACAAAAACACCTCTACACCAGCTAGGAGAATTCAGCCGGGGCACACACTTCACCAAAAAAGACCTCACCGACAACGGCGGCCCCGCTATCCACTACGGGCAAATCACACACCTCGCACCCGTAGCCACGACAGCACCAGCACGTCTACCGGAACGCAAGTGGAGCACCATCCGAAAAGCCATGCCCGGCGACTTACTCATCGCGGGCACCGCAATGGATACCGACGGCGTTGGTGCCGCCGCAGCGTGGGAAGGCGATGGGCCGGTGGCTGTTGACGCGCACACCATCATTTTCCGCACTGACATGGATGCGGAACTGCTAGCGCAGATGTTGGCGACCAGTGATGTGGCGAGACAGAAGGAGCGGTTCATCACCGGGGCTATGGCGAAGCGCATCACTGTGGAGCACCTGGGCCGCATCGAAGTGCCTGTACCAGAACCAGGGGAAGGCGCGGAAGCGCTCGGGAAAATCACGCGGTTCCTTGCTCTCAAGGAGCAGGGGACGGAGAAGTTCCGTGCGTGTAGCACGGGGCGGATTAGGCAGCTGAGGTTTTACCGGAATGAGGTTTTGTATTTCCGGGAACGCGGCGGCATGACACAAGAACACGAACACGACTAGGAGACACCATGAAACTCGACAAAGTAGCCGGATCAAAAAACGACGAATTTTATACCCCGGCCTACGCAATCACCCCACTACTGCCACATCTAAAGCCCAACTCGCATGTGTGGTGTCCTTTTGATGAACCAGAATCTCTGTATGTGCAAATGCTCAAAGCCGCAGGGCACAAGGTCACCGCTACACATATCCGAACAGGACAGGACTTTTTCACAACAGAGCCGCCGGCAGGAGTTGACTGCATTGTCTCAAACCCGCCATATTCGCTAAAAACCGACGTTCTAGAGCGTCTTTTTACGCTCGGACACCCGTTCGCAATGCTGGTCGGGGTTGTCGGCCTGTTTGAATCCCAGCGGCGTTTTGAGATGTTCCGGGACAACAGCTTTCAAATGCTGTACTTCAATCGGCGCGTTGCATACCTACGCGACTACGGCGATGAGAAGCCTGCGCTGAACCCTCCTTTTTCCAGTGCATATGTGTGCCACAAAGTGCTGCCGAAGCCGGTGGTGTTTGAGGAAATTGACAAGTCAAACGTCCGCCCTTTGAGTGACTAGGAGTACACCAATGACACCAGAACAAGCGCGCCAACTACTCGAAGGCACCACACCCGGCCCGTGGAAGGTCGACAAGCAGTCGTATGGCGAAGTCGTGGTCGATTTTTGGGTAACCGACCGTGACGACAACAAAGTTGCGGAGGAGACCTGTCTAGATATTGAAGTTCATGAAGTTGGCCGCAATTTCAACCTCATTGCTGCCGCCCCGGATATGGCCAACATGATCGCCGGGATGTCGCCCGAGTACGCAGTGCAAGGCAAGGCCCCAAGCTCCGATGAATGGATCACACTTTCCCAATGGTCAGAAGAACTGCCGTCTTCAGAGCTCGAGTTAGGAATCACCCTTACTTATGAAGACACAGGCGAAACGTACCAAGTCGACACGCGCATCGTCATGCGCTACGTCACCACACCACAACCACTAGAAGGAGAAGAACAGTGACACCAGAAGAAGCTGCGGTCATCGTCGACCGCTGGGCCAATGAAGGCCAACCCACTACCTGGATTTCTGAAGTCGTCGACGCGGTAACCACCATCCTTGAAATGCGCACCGAGTACGCCATCGAGTACCAACCCAACCCAGATTCCCAGTGGCATCGGGTTTCGGAGTGGTCGGAAGAGTACCCGCTGGTAGAGGGCGAAGAGCTCAACCCTCGTGAGCGCATCGTGAAGCGCTACGCCACCTACCGACAGCCGTTAGGAGAAGAACAGTGACCATCGACATTCTGATTCAGCTACTGACTGACCCTGGTTTCGCTATCGGCTACCTGGGCGAAGCCGCAAACCACATCGTGAACGGAGTACCGCTGTGAGCGCCTGTTTCAATCCAGACGAATTGCCCGATGGGTCCACGGTCTTTTGGGGGCAGGAAGAAGAAGACGGCCACATCACTTGGCTGGGGACAGACCACCTCGCGGAGCACGTAGCCCGCAAGTCTGGGCGGGGAGTCTCTCGCTATCTCAGCCCCGTAGCCCCCGTATGGGAGCAGCAACGATGAAGACGCTATTTAACCCGCCCCGCCCTTGCGTATGGAAATTCGATTACGTCAGCTGGGGGGTCGCAACCTTCCACTACAGCGAAGAACTAGGCGAAACGATGTGTACCGTCGCCACGTTCCCAACCTGGCGCGAAGCCATCAGCTACGCAAACAGGAACAGTGACACCAGCCAAAAAGCATAGGAGCACACCAATGACACCTGAGCAATTCATAGAAAAAACACATCAGGCAATAGTCAAGGCGCTGTTCGCCATTATCGACGGAATCAACGAAGAGCGAAAGAAGGAGAACCAATGACCACCATCAACGATCTTGAGCTTCGCATTGGAAGCGCAGAAGACATCATTGTCGTCCTCAAGGACGAACTCGCCGAACTCAAGACCCACCTCCAAGAACTCAAGGAGCAGCAGGAGAAGGACAAGCAGCCAGAGCAGGAGTCGCTGCTTGGGCGCTGGGCAACACACCCCAAATACGGACGCGGAATCATCACCAGCGACAAGCCAGATACGTTCAAGGAAGTCCGGTTCACAATCCGAAACGACGAGTTCACAGACGGCGCGGATCAGCTTTTCGTCCGCTTTGATGACCTCACTCTCGACCCGGCGACCCTCACCACCGGGCAGGACTTCGAGGACGCGCCGGTGGGCACCATCGTCGAAGCCACCAAGGAACCGCACGACGTGTATGTAAAGGCCGGGCCCTTGTGGTACATCGCTGGCGGTAGCTTCAGCACCCTCTCCGAAGGAATGCCCGCCTGCCGCGTTATCCGATGGGGCAACGGCAAATGACCGTAACCGCAGCGCTCATCGCAGCCATCGTAATAGTCGCCTACATCGGCGCCGCCACTCTCGCACTGTGAATCGGCATCGAAGGAAAACACCCCATCACAGCCATCCTCATGGCCGTGGTGCTCGTAGCCCTGCTGATACTCGGCATAGACATCATCACTCCCCCTCAGCCTCACGAGCCAAGAAATCTTCAAGCCACGGTAGATTACGAGCCGTGACCTGATCAATGTCCTCCCTCAACAACTTCTTTTTGCTAGAAGCAGATTTTCGGAGAAACCATTCTATTGGAGTTTTAGGAAGCGCAATTCGGTCCTCGGTAGCCGTAATCAGATTTTGATGCGCCTCCGATAGCGGGGCGTAACACTCGTCAATACAGCGAGCAAGGGCTTCAGCAGAGCTGAGTCGAGGGGTGAGGATCTCTTGCTCGAACACTGCAGCGAGACGACCCAAGGTGTTTTGCATGGCAATCTTGACGTCTAAAGCACTCGAGTAGACCTTGTGGTCCGAAATGCCAAAGGATGCCTGGATAATTTCAGTCGCTGCGGATTCAATCGGCGCGTATATATTTTTGAAAGCCTGAGCGAATACCGCTGCCGCATCATTACGAGTCTCGCACCGGGACATTTCTAGCACAACCAACTGCTTAGCCTGAAGCATCTCAATTGTTACTCGCAGGATTGTGGCGACGCATTCGCGTTGTTTTTCCCTCTTCTCTGCGCGACCACGCCACGCATCCTTCATCCAAGCGATGATCTGAGTAAGAAGAGCTGCAGTAACACCTGTAAGCAAAAGCTGCACAATCTCAACACTGTTCGTCGAGTCCACCAAAGACGCCCCCTATCTATATTGACAATTGCATCAAACTCGTAAGTCTAACCTGACTAGAGGGGAGCGTAAGAAGCCCGCAACCTGGTTAATTCCAGGTGCGGGCTTCAGTCATACCTAAAACAAATAGTACGAACACACACCAACCCCCACGTCGCCCGTACCCCGGGATGGAGACATGGGGTTAATTTTTATGCCCACCAAACACACCCCCGCCCCTTGTCGAAGGACCCCATGCCATCACTAACCCCCGCACAAATAGAACAGCTAGGCCGTGCCCTCACCGCCATCGAAACAATGGCACCCACCCTCACCGACATGATGACCCCCTCACCACCAGCCTCCGGGGCCAACGCAGGGCGCCCTCCAAAGACCCGGCAATCCCGCCCACCGCTACCCATCCACCTGTTAGACATCGAGTACGCAGCAGAACTGTGTCTATGGGACTGGGCGCAGGCGCTGGCCTACGAAGTCCAGTGCCAGCCACCAGCCAGCCGGCGCCTTGAGTACGTGGCTCGCTGGCTCCACGATCGCGTACACGACATTGCTGAACGCGCATGGGCAGACACAATGCTCATCGAGGTGGAGCATCATCGCCGGGTGATAGGCGACAGGGTGAGTCCACCTGAGCCAGCACATCGGCGCGAGGTTCCGCAGCAAGGCTCAGCACGACAAGTCGCCGACGCACTCGCAGTACTCGGCGTGCGCGTCAGTCACACTTCACTGAGGAAGTGGGCGAAGCAAGGCGAGATACCAACAACACTCAGCAACGAAGGCGTGGAACTCTACGACATCGCAGACTGCATGCGCGCAGCCGCAGCACATCAAAGTGGCGACGACACACGGTCGACAGGGTAGAACGTCATGACCTGCGGTTTACAGTCCGTATGCTAAGCTACGCTTGACTGAAGCGCATGCTCTTAAACCATCTCAATTGAGATTGTGGTTTGAGAGCTTTTGCTTTACGTCAACACATTCACGATTGCCTAACACGAGTTCCGCTAACGGCAACAAACGGTCGCGGTGGAAAACCGCAGAGTCCCACCTGGACGACACCACCGCTCCAGTAACCCCTAGAGGTCAGCCGGTACCCCCAGCCGCCACTCGCCCCAGGAGGTACCAGACATGCCAGGGTGGAAGTCGAACTCCCAGGGCCCCAGATCCAGAGGCGTACCAAAAGCCTTAGCAGACCAAGTCATGGCGCGCGATCACTACGAATGCCAAGCACAACTACACGGCTGCACTATCATCGCCAACGAAGTGGACCATGTGGTGCCGGTCTTCGAAGGCGGCCAAGATGAGTTAGAAAACCTCCGGGCTATCTGCTCGTCATGCCACAGGAAAAAGACCGCCGGGGAAGCCACCCGCGCCCGGCAGCGACGCCGCCAGCCCATATGGGCCAAGCCCCACCCAGGCCTACTGTGAGGGGTGGGGGAGGCCCCTCGTTTCGAGGGTCTGGCCAGGGCGGAGGGCATTGCTTCTGAGTTTGTGTACGGGTTCCAGTGTTTCGGGTGAGGGGGCGTAATTGGCGGCTGTGGTCGCTTCTGGCTGGTTTTTGCTGGGGTGGTGCTGAAAGTTGGCATAGGCGAGTTTTTATCGCCGCTAGTGGCGTGACTATACTGTTACGTTCTATAGGTGCTGGCAGGTCGCATAAGTCGTAACGCAGATGGTAAAATGAAGGTATGAAAACCACCTGTGACCAGTGCGGATGCGACTTCGATGCCACCAACCGGCGCGGCATCACCCCACGCTTCTGTTCTAACGCTTGCCGGCAAAAGGCCTACCGCGCCCGCCAGCGCAACCACTACCCACAGGAAATGGCTAGCGCCCGTCGTTGGGCTGCAGCCGACGGGAAACGCCCCATGCAGGCCAACGGTAAGCCAGCGTCATCAACTAAGCCAGAAACATGGACGCAGTTCCGTGACGTCAAAAAGAAGCCGCACGGTTTCATGCTCGGTGGCGGGTTCGCATGCATCGACCTCGACGACTGTTTCATCAATGGGCAACTCCAACAATGGGCGCGCCGAATTGTTGACGCCGCGCCGGGTGCGTTCATTGAGCGCTCAGTCTCCGGCAAAGGACTCCACATCTTCGGATTCCTACCGGAAGGCAGGGGGCGCAACTACGGATGTGTCGAGGTCTATTCGAATGCCCGGTTCATTCGGACAACATCAGACGTTTGGACAACGGGCAATCTAGTAAATCTTTCCAATGCAGCTTTGACCGTCCAGGCGATGAGTGCCGCGGGGGAGCTGCCGAAGAAATCATAAGGAGGTGCGCCGATGCCAGGGCCAGTACCAAAGCGGTCGGATCAGCGTCGCCGCCGAAATAAACCTGATGGGCTTCCAACAGTGAAGGCAGCGGGGGCGGGCTCGGTGAAGCCGTTAGCGGAAGACCGTAACTGGCATATCAGCGCGAAGCGTTGGTATCGCAGCTTAAAGACCTCTGGGCAGTCGGTGTTTTTCGAACCATCAGACTGGGCAGCCGCACACATCTGCGCGACGATCCTGTCTGATGAAATGAAGCGGCCGGAACCGGTCAGGGCGAACATCATCGCGCAGGTTAACTCGATGATGGACTCACTGCTGACCACAGAAGGGGCGCGCCGACGGCTGCGGATTGAGCTGCAGCGCGCCGATACGGATAAGCAGCTTGACGACAATACGCAGGCAGCCATTTTGATGATGGATAGGTACAAGAAGAACTTGGCCGGTTAGGTGGAAAGGCGGTGACGGTCCGGTGGTCGCCGCCGCAGATAGACTTATCACGTTGCCGGAGGGTATTCCGGAACGCACCCTCGGATGGAACGCCCTCGCATGGGCAGCAAAATACCTACGCCACCCCAACGGCATCCGTGCTGGTAAGCGCTGGGAGTTCACGCGCGAGCAGGCGCGTTTTATCCTGTGGTTTTACGCGGTCGATGATGAAGGCCGGTTCGTGTACTATCACGCGGCCCGTCGGCTGGCTAAGGGCTCAGGTAAGTCGCCATTCGCTGCCGTGATGGCGCTGATTGAGTTGCTTGCTCCTGTCCGGCTGGACCATTTCGACGACAATGTCCTTGGTGGTTGTGTCGGCAAGCAGCAGCCCATGCCGCTTGTGCAGATCGCGGCGGTTTCCCAGGACCAGACCGAGAACACTATGCGTATGGTTCGAGCTATGGTCGCTAAGCGCGCCGCACCGCAGCTCAACCGTGACTATCAAATCGACGCGGGCAAAACACAAATCAATGTCGAACCCGCAGGAAAACTGGAAGTCATCACGTCTTCGGCGGCGTCGGCTGAAGGTGCGGAAGCGACGTTCATCATCGGCGATGAGCTCGAGCACTGGACGACCTCTAACGGCGGTAATGAGCTACACCGTACGCTGTTGGATAACCTCGCGAAGTCCGGTTCGCGCATGTTGGAGACACTCAACGCCTGGAAGCCAGGCACCGGCTCGGCAGGGGAGGAAACATTCGAAGCATGGACGCTGCAGGAAGACGGTCGCACTAAGTCTGACCGCAAAATCCTCTATGACGCTCGGCAAGCCCCACCCGATACTGACCTCTCTGATGAAGCCAGCCTGCGTGCCGGGCTGGCTTTTGTGTATGAGGATTGCCCGTGGGCTGATTTGGACGCGATTGTGGCGCGTATTTGGCACCCGAAGGCGCGGCCTGATGATTCGAAGCGGAAGTATTTGAACTGGCCGACCGCGTCGCTGGACTCGTGGTGTGATCCGCAGGACTGGGCGCAGATGTCCAGGCCTGACCGTGAACTCATTGATGGCGAGCCGGTTGTGCTGTTCTTTGACGGTTCCTTGTCGAATGACCACACCGCGTTGGTTGGTTGCTGCATGGACGATGGGCATGTTTTCACCGCTGGCGTGTGGGCACCGCCGCCGGACGGCGTCGTTGACGTTGAGGCGGTAGATGCGGGTGTGCAGCGGGCGTTTGACCGCTTCGAGGTGCTGGCGTTTTTCGCTGATGTCCGTGAGTGGGAGTCGTTCGTCAAGGTGGATTGGCCGGAGCGCTACGGCGATCAGCTGCGCCTGTGGGCAACACCTGGGGCGCGCAACCCGGAGCCGATTGCCTGGGATATGCGCAGTAAAGATTTTCCGTTCACGCAGGCGTGTGAGCTTGCGGCCGCCGAGATTGTGCAGCATGCGTTCACCCACGACGGCAACCCGCTTTTGAGTGAGCATGTGCGCAACGCTCAGCGGCATCTTGGCCGTTATGGCGAGACGGTGCGGAAGGAGTCTCGGGCATCGCAGAAGAAGATTGACGCGGCGGTCTGCATGATTGGCGCTCGCATGGTCTACCGCATGGTCAAATCTGATCCGTCGCTTAAGGCAGAGCCGGTCGATGACACGGCATTTTTCTACTAGGAGGGCACGTTATGAATGAGTCTCAGGCACGTGACGCAATCCGTGCTCTTTTGCAGGACCACTCGGTGCAACGACAGCATTTCGATGAGATTAACCGGGCGGTGCAGCCGTGGTCAGATGCGGAAGCCGCGCGTCGTATGGATGTGGCGCAGGGGAAGAACTATCACCGTCATCTGCAGATTGCGAAGATGTCTCAGACCCCGTTTTTGGGGCTTGTGCTGGACACCTACGGGCAGTCACTCAAAGTTGAGAACTATTTCTCGGAAGGGTCGGTGCAGGCCAGGTCGTGGCACCACTGGCAGACCAACCGAATGGATGCGCGCCAAACCGGGCTGCATCGTGCAGCGCTGCAGTATGGCACTGCGTATGCGTCGGTGCTGCCGTCAACGCTCAACGGGGCGCGTATCGGCGTGCATTCACCCCGCCGGCTGGTTGCCCGCTACGGGGAGGACATGACGTGGCCGGATACCGGGGCGGCAACGCAGACGGAATTCCCGATTATCGCGATGGTCATCGACAACGGCCACCTGTGCCTTTACGACGAAGAGCGTGTTTACTTTTTCGGAGTCGAAAATGCACCGGATGAGCCGTTGGCGTGGCGGCAGCGCTACTACCTGTCCCCGGAGAACCTGCCGTTTATCGAATATCGGGAGCACAACGTTGGTGTGACGCCCATTGTCCGGTATCAGGACCGCATGATGGCTGCCGGCGAAGAAACCAACGGCATTATCGAGCACCTGCTCGCGTTGTCGGCCCGCATTGACCGCACTAACTACGAGCAGGGAGTCGCGCAGTACTGGGCAGCATTTAAGCAGCGGTACGTCACCGGTTGGGCTCCGAAGTCGGAGTATGAGGCGATGCGGCAGGCCATCAGTGACACGTGGACGTTTGCGAACAAGGACGTGAAGGTCGGCCAGTTCGATGAGACGGACCTGACGCAGTACATCAAGGCACGTGAATCGAGTGTGCGTGACTTCGCGGCGGTCGCCCAGGTTCCCGCACAGTCGCTCGGAGCGAATGCGATTTCCAATATTTCTGCTGACGGCCTGGCGGCGTTGGAGACGTCTAAGGATCGTAAGGCTTCTGAGATTCAAACCTCGCTGGGTGAGTCGCATGAGCAGATGCTGCGCCTGTGTGCGCATATTGCTGGCGATGAAGAAGAAGCCGGTGACTTCGCCTCTGAGGTCAAGTGGGCGGAAACATCGGCTCGTTCGTTTGCTCAGACGGTTGATGGGCTCGGCAAACTCGCCACCATGCTTGGTGTACCACCAGACGAGCTGTGGTCGGATATCCCTGGTTGGACGCATGAGCGCGTCAAGCGGGCTAGGGAAGCACAAGCAGGCCGCGGAAGCGGATTATTCGACGTTGACCAGCCGGACGGTGGTCAGGAACCGCAAACCGAACCATAACGGCATCACAACAATCGACATGCGGGGGAGGTGAAGGTACATGCCAACGCAGGACGCGAAACTCCGTGATATCGAACGCCGACTAGACCGCGACGTTGCAGCGAAGATTGATGAGTTCGGTGTGCCCATGGATACTGACGCGGTTTATGACATCACCGTTGAGTTGCACCCCATCGTCGTGAAATACCGACAGGAGGCCTACCGCGCCTACGTCGAGCAAATGGGGCGCGACATGGCGCAGCTCGGTTTAGAAGTAGCCCCAGCACGAATCCAAGGCTACGGCCCCCACGCCACCTACGACGCACTGGCTAGAGCAGCAGGATTCGGCGAGAAACCATCAAACATCATCCTCGAGCTCGTTGACGATGAGACCAAGGAACTCATCAAGAAATCCGTACCAGCCTTTGCATTCCCTAATCATCCGCGAGTCATCGAGCAGATGAGCGCACGCCTGACCCGCACCCTCATGCGCCATACCCTCAACGCCGGGCGAAAAGCAGTCGCAGACACCGCACGGCTCGGAAGAGTCCGCAACGCAACAACCAAACGCCCAATCGGACGCCGAATCGGCTACGCCCGAGTACTCACAGGACAAGAATCCTGCGCCTTCTGCGCCATGCTCGCCTCACGCGGCCCCGTCTACTCCGAAGACACCGCCACGCGCCGGGCTGATGGGCGTCGGTATCACGATGGGTGTGACTGTCGTGCGGTTCTTGTTATTGAGGGGCAACCGTGGGAAGGGGAGCAGGAGTTTCATCGGTTGCAAGCAGCCTGGCGGGAGGCAACATGGGAGGACGGGCGGCCTGTCGATAATCAGTGGAATCGGTGGCAAAAGGCGGTGCACTCAGGGAAAGTCAAGTTGAGGGCAACCAGTGAAACGCAAAGACAGGGAAAGTTAATTCTTAACGGAGTTAAGCCTGCTGCTCATGAGACGAAAACATACAATTTTTTGGTATCTCAGGGCCATGTTGTTGAGCTAATTCCGCGAAGTAATACTAGTAAAACTGCAGACTGCATAATCGACGGCATCAAGGTAGAGATAAAAGCTCCACAAGGAAGTGGTAAAGAAACCATCTATCAATTGGTGAGAAACGGCAGTAAACAAAGTGCGACTCTAATTATTGACCTCCATCGGTCTAGCATTCCAGTCGACGAAGCAATTCTCCAGGTAGATAGAGCGATGGCACGGTATACTCGAGTTAAGCAGGTAACTATTATCACTCGTGATCGGAAGGTGGTGAAGAAAACTCGTGGCTGACAGTACTTCTTTTGAATCTGATGCAGGAATTAGAGACGTAATTAATCTCTTCAAGCAAGTCGGAGAGTGCACCGCTCTTTCTGTTGATGAAGATGATGACTTGACATTTCGGTTTGGAACTCCAGGCGGGGCCTACGTCACTGCTTTCTGGGATTTGAAGCCGGATATCGACGAGTATGAAACCGTGGTCGATGTGTATGAGCAGTCAGACAAAGGGGCAGCTTCACGACTTTTTAAATATGTGGCTACAGCTTTTGATGATAAAGCCGTATTACGAGCACCTGATTCGGCAGAAGTTATTGCGAGAGCCAGTGGTGGCCATATCGTATGGGAAAACAATACAAGTAATGGTCTGAATTAAACACTTATGTATTTGAAAATACCGCTAATACGGTGAACTTTAAGTACTGCTAAATAGCCATGGAGTAGCCACATTTGCGGGAGTGCGAGTCCCCGCCATGGCACTACCCCGCACCACAAGAAGTGGTGGCGGGGTTTTCTTATGCCCGAAAACAGATTTACCCAGGAGGTAACTCATGTCGGAGGAAAACACCGCCACCGTAACCAGCGCCGAGCAGGTGGCGCACACCGGAACCCAGGAGGAACCGGGCAATACTGATGCGCAGCCCGTGCCCGAGCACTTCCGAAAGGAACTCGAGGAAGCACGACGCGAAGCAGCACGCTACCGCACCGAGCGCAACGAACTGCGCGCGGATGCGGAGAGTTGGCGCACACAGCAGGAAGCGGAAAAGACGGAACTGCAAAAGGCAACCGAGCGCCTAGCCAGCCAGGAGGAAGCAGTCAAGGCCCTGGAGGTCGAGAACACTCGCCTGCGCCTAGCAGCCCGCTACGGCATCGCTGAGGAAAACCACGATCTTCTGGGCTCAGGTAGTCCGGAGGAAATCGAGGATCGCGCTAAGCGGCTCGCAGCGATGCAGAAGGAGCAGACCCGACCACCGTCAAATACCCCGGTGGAGCAACTCGGTGCCGCAGTCCGTTCGGAGCCGGAAACTCCACCAAACGCATTTCCTGCAGGATGGCCAGTCTAAACCCGACTGGCCATTTTTCATTTCAACCTGATTGGAGGACGCAATGGCTTCCACGCCGATGCATTTCACCCCAGCAACCAACATCACCGGTAAGGCCCAGGGCGACATTGCCCAGGGCACCTTCGTCATCATCGCCGCCGCCATGGAAGGGCGTAACCCTGTCGTCAAGGCAGCTACCGCCGACGCTGATGCGTTCGGTGTCGCAGCACACGACGCCAAGGACGGTGAGCACTTCACCATCTACCGCCTCGGTATCTACGAGCTGGTCGCCTCCGGCGCTATCGCCGCAGGAGACAAGATCTCCACAGCCGCTGGCGGCAAGGCGAAGAAGGCAACCGACGGCCCCGTCGCCGGCATCGCTGTAACCAAGGCCGCTAACGGCACCGTAACGGTCGCCCTGAACTAAGGAGGAAACACAATGGCACGTGACCCAATGTTCCCGCTTTCCGGCCCCAACGTTGAAAACGGGGCTATCACCATCGACATGATGCTCAACGAGCCAACCCGCATCGACAACTATGCGGCACATCTGGTTGAGCGAGACCTCCTGTCGAAGGTCATCTTCGGCAACGTCACCACCACCGGCGGCGCGCTGCTGTTCGACCAGCTGGTCAATAACACGCCGACCGCAACCGACGAGCCAGGCATTGTCGCCCCTGGTTCTGAGTTCCCGGTGCTGCACACCCCGGATGGTGAGCCGGTTATCTCTCGTGTCCAGAAGACCGGTGGCAAGTTCGGTGTCACCGATGAGGCACGTATCCGCAATGATGCGATGCTGCTGCAGCGCAAGATTTCCCAGGTCTCCAACACCATGGTGAAGGATCTAGACAAGCGCGGCATTTCGGCGCTGACAGAGGCAATCGACAAGATCGACGGCACCCTGAGCGTGACATCTGGCGGCTGGGATAAGGCCGCCGAGGTCGCAGCAAACGCGAAGACCGCGAAGACCGGCGAGGGCGAAGTCATCAGCAACCTGCTGGACGCGCAGCTTGCTATCGAGCAGACTGACCTCGGCTACAGTGCTGACACTCTGGTGCTCAACCCGGTTGACGCTAAGAACCTGAAGCTGCTTCTCGGTTTCGCCAACTACCAGGAGATGCTGGCCACCTTCGGCCTGACTCTGCACTCCACCAACGCCATGAAGAAGGGCGAGGGTCTGGTGCTGCAGTCTGGCATGGTCGGCGTCATGGGTGTCGAGTCCCCGATCTCGACCGAGACGTGGCGTGACGCCTCGACTCAGACGACCTGGTCCCAGACCTGGGCGACCGTCGCGTTCGGCGTCACCGACCCGCTGGCCATGGTGAAGCTCAACGGCCTGTCTGCGGGGTAGCGTATGTTTGCCACCTCTAGGGACGTTCGCCTGCGGTGGCAGACCGCCCCCGCCACGGTCACAGATGACGCCATCGAGGCTGTTCTAGACGACGCGGACGCATGGCTGCGGGCAAGCTACCCGCAAATCCCGGCTACCCCGGACGAGAATCTTCGGAAGGTTCTCGCGCTGGTGTCGGTGTCTATGGCGAAGCGAGCGCTGGCCGCAACTGACCGAGGCGGCATCACGCAGCAGCAAGCCACTGCGGGGTCGTTCTCGCAGTCCACCTCGTGGCGGAATCCGGACGGAGACTTGTTCCTTTCCGGCCAGGAACGGCAGATGCTGGAATCCGCGTTGCAGGATTTCAGCGCTGACCGGGCAGTGAGTATGGAGGCAACCGGATGGTAGCGGACGTATTTCCCTGCACGATTCCTGTGACGGTGCACCGCCACGAAGACGGGGCAACAGACCCGTATGGCAACCCTCTTCATCGCTACACCAAGGACAAGGTCATGGTGTTTGCGGTGCAAAAAGGCGGCACACCGGCAGTCACCGCGTCGCACCCTGAGGCCGCGGAGTTTGATGCGGTGGTCTACGCCCCCGTGGAAGCTGGCATCACCGACCGTGACCGCATCGAGGTCGATGGAATGGTCTACGAGCTGGCCGCCCCGCCGGGGAATTGGGAATCCAACCCGTGGTTTTCGCCGGGCCTGGTCGAGTGCCGCTGTAAGCGAATGGAGGGCTAGATGAAAATCAAGTACAACATTAAGGCATTTGAGGAGATTCGTCGCCTGCCCGCAGTGGCGGCAGAGGTTGACTCACGTGCCGCGCGTATCGCTGACGCCTGCGGCGACGGGTACGAATCCAGCCCCTATGAGGGCAAGTCTCGTCACCGCGCATCGGTCATCACGACTAACTACAAGGCTGCTCGCGATAACGCGAAGAACAACACGCTATTGAGGAACATCAATGCGGGAAGCTGACCCACAAGCCCAAAAAGCGTTTATCGACCTGCTGCACAGAATCTGCGGCGGTATTCGAGTGAGCACTCGGTACCCGCGGCAGCCGAAGTTCCCTCATGTCGTGGTCACGCGGGTTGGAGGGGCGACACCGAACCGTATCACCGATGCGGCAACGATGTCGGTCCAGGTCTATGCAGAAACGGAATACGAAGCCGAGCAGGTTGCCGGGCTGATTCGCCAGGCGCTCCGCAGTGAGTCGTGGAAGGGCATGCGCCTTTCCGGCCACAGGGTGCGGGGGTGGCGGGAATACGCTGCGCCACAGCGGTTCCTCGACCCCGACCGGGAAAACCTGGTGCGGTTTCAGTATTCCGGCCAGCTCCTCATATCGCTGCTGACTAACCAGTAACCAACTTAAGCCCTGCGCGTCGCGTGGGGCTTTTCTCATGCCCCAAGGAGGCAAAAATGGCAAACGTCAACAACATCACGTCAACCAACCCCGGCAAGAACGGTGTGCTGTTCCGCGCACCGCTGAACACCGCCCTGCCGGAAGACACCATGTCCGAGCTTGACCCGGCATTCGCTGATCTCGGCATCGTCGGCGAGGACGGCCTGACTCAGGCCATTACTCGTGATACCGAGGACAAGAAGTCTTACGGCGGCGATATTGTCTACACGCTTCAGACCGACTACGGCCAGGAGCTCACCGCCACGCTCTATGAGTCCGCCAACATTGACGTACTCAAGACCGTCTTCGGTGACGACAATGTCCAGGAGACAAGCGAGGGCTTCAAGGTTCTGCACAACAAGAAGAAGCTGCCGCGCTCCGTCTTTGTTGCTGAGCACCTGACCGACCAGGGCACCAAGCGCCAGGTCATCCCGATTGGCCAGGTTGTCAACCTGGGTGACATTCAGAACACTCACCAGGACATCGTGATGTACGAGGTCACCACCAAGTGCTTCCCAGATGCCGACGGCAACGTGATGTACGAGTACTACTCGATCAGCACCGCCGACGGTGAGGTAGCACAGTTCGGTATCACCACCGCTGTGATTGCCCCGGCAACCCAGGGCAAGGCGTACACCGCCACCCTGCAGGCATCCGGCGGTGACGGTAACTACAAGTTCACCGCAGTCGGCTCCCTGCCGGCAGGCCTGACTCTCGCTGAGAACGGCAAGCTCTCGGGAACCCCGACCGGCTCCGGTGAGGAGTCCTTCACTGTCCGTGTCGCCGACGGCGCTGGCGCCACCGCGCAGCGCACCCTCACCCTCAAGATCAACCCGACGGAGTCCTAACCGTCGTTCTCACCCCAGGCCACTGTGTGTCGTCAGCTTTTCATGAGGGGTTCAGCTGACGACGGCCTGGGGTGAACCCACCAAACCCCTCATGTAACCCCTCCAGATTTTTTCTAACTCTTATTAAGGAGACCCCTCATGGCTTTCGAATTCGTACCAGCATGGGACGCCCGTACTCAGTTCACGTGCGAAATCCCGACCAAGGACGGCAAGTCGAAAACCTTCTCTGTGCCGCGCATGGAGTTCATCGACGATGAGACCTACGCGACGTTCGCCAAGTGGTTTAAGGACAACCCAGACGACAAGCTCCTGGAAGACGGCCGCCGACCGGTCAGCGAAGCGTTCGACTTCTTCATCACCGAGCTGGGTATCGACGACGCACAGTGGTTCGTTGACAACCTCGTTTTCGGTGAAAAAGTCCAGCTGTGGAATGAGTGGAATCGACTCACTGATGTTCCGCTGGGGGAATCCTAGTCCTGGCCGGGCTTCTACACCGACCAGGGTTTAAAACCGCGCTGACCTACGATCTCATCGAGAAAGGGCGCTCCATTCACCAGCTCGGAAGCCCAGCATTGTCGTGGGCTGAGGTGAAAGCGTTCCTCGCATGGGCGCCGGAAGGAAGCGCGGTCAGGCGTCTTGATGACCCGCTAGCGGAGTACAAGGCGCCGCAAAACCAGCTGTTGATGAACACCATCGACACGCTGGCATGGGCGAACTGGCAACGAGCGCGGAGGAAGACTGCGCCGAAGCCACGCCCAGTTATCGACCAGCTGAAAGAAGCTGTCGAGCGGCAACGACGCGCCAAGAATGGCCCGAAGAATGCTGCCGAACTGCAAAATACCCGCGCTGAACTCGCACGCCGGAGGAAACTCCAGCGGCAAAACAAGCCCTAGGAGGACGCTATGGCCGTCGAAATCGCAGCTGCCTATATCTCCATTATCCCGGAGACCAGCAAAATCGCCCCGGGTATCAACAAGGCGATGGGTGGGGCGGAAAAGTCCGCGTCGAAGTCGGGCGAATCGATGGGCCAGAAGCTGTCTTCCGGCATGGGCAATGCCCTGAAGAAGTCGGCTGTTGGTGTCGGTGTGGCCGCTGGCGCTGCCATTGGTGCCGGGCTGACCAAAGGTATTGGCAGGTTGAACGGTATCGAGCAGGCGGAAGCCAAGCTCCGCGGCCTCGGCCATTCTGCGTCGTCTGTGGGGTCCATCATGGACAACGCGCTGGCGTCGGTGAAGGGCACCAGTTTTGGCCTGGAGGAAGCCGCCACCGCTGCCGCAGGCGCTGTCGCAGCTGGTATTAAGCCTGGCCAGGAACTCGAGCGCACCTTGAAGGTCGTTGGCGATACCGCCACCATCGCGGGCGCGTCGATGGGTGAGATGGGCCAGATTTTCAACTCTGTCGCAGCCCGCGGCAAGCTGCAGGGCGACGACATGATGCAGCTGCTTTCCCGCGGCGTTCCTGTCCTGCAACTCCTCGGGGAAGAACTTGGTAAGACCTCTGCAGAGATCAGCGACATGGTCACTAAGGGGCAGATTGATTTCGCGACGTTCCAGAACGCTATGGAACGTGGCATGGGCGGCGCTGCGCTTGAAGCGGGTAATACCGTCGAGGGCGCGTTCCGCAACATGGGCGCTGCGGCCGGCAGGCTCGGCGCCACTATCGCAGGACCATTTTTCAACCAGGCCGCCGGCGGTTTCAAGGGTGTCACCGACGCGCTTGATGCGATGAACGCGCGCGCTAAGCCGGTCATGGAAACGTTCGATGCCTATCTGACGTCGACAGTGGTGCCCGGGCTACAGAATCTCGCCAGTTCGGCGGTGGATGCGTTTCAAGCATTCATGCATTCTGCGACTGTTGCCCGCACGACTGAGGTGTTCCGTCAGTTGTGGGAGGCCGGTAAGGGGCTTGCTCCGTCGTTGGTGAGCATTGGTGCGTCTGCGGCACAAGCTGCCGGTGCGCTCGGCGTGGGTACCTGGAACCTGTTCTTGACTGCACTGCAGACCACTGCCGTCGCGGCAAAGGCGTTGACCCCGCCGCTAGAGGCGATTTCGTCGTTCATGGAGTCGCACCCAGCGGCCGTGACTGCAGCCGTGGCAGCCTGGGCAGGCTTTAAGACGTTGCCGGGTGTGGTCGGCAAGGTCACCGATGCGGTGACGAAGCAGAAGACCGCTATGGCTGAGTCCCGCTCGTCGATGCAGCAAGGCGTTAAGGATATCCAGGCCTACTACCGTGCTAGTGGGCAGGAAATCACCAAGTTTGAGGCGCAGCTGCAGTACCTGGGCACATCCTCGAATCAGGCTATCCAGAACATGGCACGCGGCTATGAGCGTGGCTCGGTGTCGCTGCTGAAGATGGCCAAGGCGCATAAGACCGCCGCTGTTGAAGCGCGCATCAACGCCATGTGGTCTAAGGACGCTTTCACCACTATCGACTACATGGCGCAATCCGTCGGCCATAAGGCCGCGGCTAGCCTGCAGCGGTTCGGATCTGTAGCCGGTGGCATCGCTGGCGCTGGCCTGCAGACCATGAAGGCCGGAGCCAAGGGCATCATCAACCTGTTTGGCGGACCATGGGGAGCAGCGTTGGCTGCCGGCACTGCAGTCGTAACGACGCTTATCGCAGAGACCCAGAAGTACAACCGCTTCCAAGACGAGGCTGCCCGCTCCGCCACGCTTGCATCCAGTGCGTTCCGCGATATGTTCAGCGCCATGGCTTCCGGCGGCGACGTTGTCGCTGCAATGGGCAGCAGCGTTCAGGATGTGCAGTCGCATCTGGAGCAGCTGGCCAGCAACGGCCCGGGCTGGATGTCCCGCGTCGGCATTGCCGTCAACGAGGCGGGGCACAACATCGGTAAGGCCATGGGAACTATTTCCCAGGAGACAAAGTTCGCTGATGAGCAGTGGCGTGATTCTTCGGATTCGGCTGGCCGCGCTGCGGAAGCTATTAAGCGGCTTGGCCTGTCTAATGAGGAGCTTGCCCAGCAGCTGACGGGTTCGTCTGCCCAGTTTGAGGCTTTCAAACGGAAGCTGATTGAGTCTGGTGAGGGTGGCGCTGAAGCTGCCGCGCAGATGCAGAAACTGCGTGATGAGTACAACCGCGCGCAGGGTTCACTCGATCGTGTGGGGCCGGCTGCTGCGAATGCTGCTGCGACGATTGAGGAACTTGCCGGTAAGACCGGTGACGCGGGCGAGCGGGCTAACAAGCTGCGTCGTGCGTTCATGGAACTTGCTGGCGTGGAACTGTCGGCCGCTGACGCATCGGCGGAACTGACGAAGGTCGTGGACCAGGTGTCCGGCAAGATGGAAACGTTTGCTGGCGCCACCATGAAGGCCAATGGCCTGCTGGACACGACGACAACAGCGGGCGCTGCAGCCCACAATGAGCTGCAAACTCTTGGTGACACCATGGCCGACAGCGTCGCGGCTGGCAATGACATCAAGGATGTGTGGGCGCAGTCCTCCGGTGTGCTGGATAGCCTGCAGCAATCGCTGGGCATGACTGACGCCGAATTCCAGAAGCTGCTCAAGGCCTACCAGATGACGCCGGAGCAGATTCAAACGATTGTGGATCTCAAGGCCGACCGGGCGAATATGGAGCTCGCGACGGTAGCTGCGAAGTTCAAGGAGCTGGACGGTAAGTCTCTCGAAACAAGATTGATTGTTAGTGACGAGGGTGCTCGCAAGAAGCTCGAAGACTTTGGCATGAAGGTCAAGGTCGTCGACGAGCAGACCGGCGAGGTCACCATCACCGCCAAAGATGAGCAGGCAGTTGCCCGCTACGACTGGTGGGTCAACCACGGAATGCCGGACATGGACGGTAAAACCGCCCAGATGGACGCATTTCTCAACACCGACCAGGTCAAGGTGTCCTCGGAAGAGGCACGGTCGATTCTCGACCAGCTGGACGTGTCGACCACGAACCCGACGGCGCACCTCATCATGGATGAGTTCCGCCGCGACGGTGAAATCGCCCGTGGCGACCTTGAGTGGCTGTCGACCATGTCAGCTAACCCCAAGGTTGACCTCGACACGATTCTGCTGGATGCCAAGACCGGCACGGTCAATACGACCATTGACAACCTGAATGGTAAGACTGCTCGGCCGAAGGCAGACCTCGACGCCAGTGCGCTGTTTGCAACCGATGATTTCGCTAAGGCGCAGCTTTACACGCTGGATTTGAAGCGTCCGATGCCGTGGGCCAGCATGAACATCGACGGCCTGAATGCGCAGCACATTGATGCGTTGAACAAGGTTGGCCTGCTCGATGGTCAGCGCCCGACTCCGGCAGCAAACCTCAACATTGCGGATTTGACTGCGGAGCAGCAGATCGCAATCGCCCAGATTTTCGACCTGGACTCGCAACGCCCCACGCCGCTGGCTGACCTGACTAAGGACCAGCTGGACGTGAAGGTTGAGGATGCGAAGCGCAGGCTGCAGGAAGTTCACGACAAGAAAACCGAGCCGAAGGTCAGCGCAGAGACGCGCGCGGCAATCGAGAAACTTGGTGGTGTCAAGGACCTCCTTGGGAAGCTGGTTAGTAAGACCATCTTCATTGACGTGTTCCGCCGCGACCACAAGTCCGGTAACAGTCATGGTGGGCGTTTCGCTCGAGGTGGGCGCTACCCACGCTTCGCGCACGGTGGCACCTACCGCGATGCACTGTCCACCAAGGACCGGCCACATGACGGTTACCGACTACCCACCGCCGGGCCAGGCACCAACGAAGTCGACGGGTTCCTGGCCTACGACTCATACGGCATGCCGGCAGCACGCCTCGACGCCGGTGAGTGGATCATCAACCGCCGCAGTTCCGCGAAATACGACAAGGAACTGCAGCAAATCAACAACGGGACGTTCCCGAAGTTGCCGGGCTACGCCGACGGCGGAGTTTTCGACGACATTATCCACGCCGAAACGCCACCAACCGCGCAGGAGTATCGTGCGTTGGTTGACGGCAAGATGGTTCGTGGCGTGCAGGCGGAGCGGCCACTCGACGGCGCGCCGTACGAGAATTTCCCGAATCGTCGTGGCGCGTGGGGTGACTGCTCCTACACGCAGGGAATTCTGGCGGCCTTCGGTCTTGGCATGGACCCGTGGCCGCGTAAGTTCTCCACCAGTACGCAGCTGGCGTGGCTGCAGCAGCACGGTGCGAATATTGGTATCGGGCCTGCGGGTAGTTTCCGTATGGGCTGGTACGACAATGGTGGCGGACAGTTCGGCCACACCTCCGGTACTCTGCCGGACGGCACCAATGTTGAGATGGGTGGTGGCCCGGGTGGCGGCAAGGTTGGCCCCGCAGCAGCAGGGTTCAATCATCCGCAGTACACGCACCACGCGTGGATTCCAGCTGGAAGCGGCACAACAGCCGCATCTAGCGCAGCGGAAGCGCCGGACGAAACGAACACAGGCGATGAACTGGCACCATCAGCTACAGCGTCATCGTTTGAGTCCGACCCTGACGTCGCACCACTGTCTCCTGCTGCATCTGCATCCGCAGACTCTCTGCAGGCCACCCCACCCGGTGGCGACTCACTGTCCGGCTACGCCGGCAGCGTCGTGGCGGCTTTCGTCTCCGGCCATATCGGTGACGCTCTGCAGATTGCTGGGTTCCCTGACCAGATACCTCCGATTTTCAAACTTGGAAGTGTGTGGTTCCAGGCAGTCAACGGTGGGGCTGAAAAGCTCCTCAACTACCGTAAAAACGACGACGCTGTTGTCGAAGCCGGGAAAACAACCGAAGCATTGCCGGAGGGCCAGCAGGCCGCGCCGGGCGCTGACGGTTCGGTAATCGATGAGGGCAGCCTCGAGGAGGCAGTCGATTCTGCGGTCGAATCCCCGGATGTGCAAGGGGAGGAGGCAGAACAGCCGGAAGAGAAACTTTCGGGTGTGGATGCGGTTAAGGCCGCAGTCAAGAAGTCCCTGAAGGCGTTTGGTTGGGATACCGGTGAGCAGTTCGACTCGATTGATTTCATTGTCGAGCATGAGTCGAATTGGGACCCGAATGCGGTGAACCCGTCATCGGGTGCGTTTGGTCTTTTCCAGCTGAACCCAGCGTCGGGCACTCTGCAGCAGTACCTGCCGGATAGGTCACCTGACCCGGAAAAGCAGGGTGAGGCGGGTGCTCGGTATATCCAGGACCGGTACGGCACACCTGTTGCTGCGGCCGAGTTTTGGCGTGCCAACAATTGGTATGACTCTGGTGGCCGCGCCACCGGTGTTGGCCACATGCTCAAGAACACCATCAAGCCCGAGCGCGTGCTTTCGCCGGAGCAGACGAAGGCGTTTGAGGACCTGGTGTACAACCAGATTCCTGCGATGCAGGACACCCAGCCGCAGGGGCAGCCGCCGCAGCCAGCGGAGCAGCCACAGGACGCGGCAACGGTGACTGGCCAGGAGCCGGAGAAGACACAACCTGAGCAGGCGACTGGCTCGCTAGAGAACATGGTCAACGAGGCGCTGCCGATGGTCATGGCCCAAAACAGTTGGGCTGACGCGGCGAAGCTCGTGACATCCTCAGCGGTCAGTTTCGCCGGGAACATGGCGACGTCTGCGGCCTCGGGGCTGACAGACTCCGTGTTCTCCGCGGGCATGTCAGCGCTCGGCATGGCGGGCACGCCGACCATCGGCGCGCTGGTGGGTTCTGCCACCGCACCAGTAACCGGGGCGCTTGGCCCAGCAGGTGGCGCGGCAGCCGGTATGGCCGCAGCACCGCTGGGAGCCATGCTGGGGCAAGTCATGCCTATGACCCCCGGTGACGTTGTCGGAACAGCTGGCGGGGCAATGACCGACCTGGCCGCGTGGTACTCCGGCGAAGTCGCATGGGGCGTGACGAACGCGTTCGAAGAGTACTCGAAGGACATTTTCGGAAGCGTGCTTCTGCCGTTCCAGGACATGAAGCAGATCGTGGAAAACCCGGTCGGATACATGGCGCAGCAAACCGGCCTGGAAGCGCCATTAGCTATCGCCCAAGAGCATCTGGGGCCAGCGATGTCTGCAGTTAGCCCTGATGGTGCCGCCGTGGTCAACAACTTCATTGCCAATGACACCGACGGCATTTTCGCGAAGTACCGCGTGGAGCAGGCCAAAGCATCGGCCGGAAAGATTGGAGTGCATTAATGGATGACATTCAGGAATTCGGCCTGACCGTTATGGGCTGTGACGGCAGTATGTGGCCTATCCATGGCCCGGAGTCATGGGGCAGGAATGTTCGCCTGATGGAGGGCGACATGGGCGAGTTTTACGAGCCGCCAATCAAGACGGTTCATAAAGCCAGGGTTGGGCAGCCAGGCAGCAGCTATGTGGGCTCGAAAACCATGGAGCGCCATGTCGTGTTGAATGTGGACTTTTTCGGCGAGGATTGGGCGCATGACAAGTCACGGTTCATGCGCGCGTTCGCCCCGGATAAGGACACGAAGCTTGCTGTCACAACCCCCATGTCCGGCAAGCGACTCCTGACAGTCCGCCTGGAAGAGGGCCCGAAGTATTTGGATAATCGTGACCCTTTTTCGCTGGCGGCTGCGTCGTACCAACTGGTCGTTATCGCCCACGACCCGTTTTACTACGAGCCGGTGCCATTTCGGCACAAGTTCGTATTCAACGGCTCGAACTGGGCGGGCGACGGCATCACCGTCAACAATCATGGCGATGTTGAGTCGTGGCCGCAGTGGGTGCTGACCTCCCCGGCGAAGTTTGGTCTTCCAGACCAGCCTATCGGTGAGGCTTTTGACACTGACCGCATGATTTTCATGCCCTTCCAGCCGGCCGGCCGCACCATGCTGGTTGACACTAACCCTGGTGTGGAGATGGTTGTGGCCAACGACGACACCCAGGCGTGGGCTGATTTGAATGGCCAGTTTTTCAAGCACCCAATCCCACCAGGAACCCCGGACACCAGGCTGCCGGTGTATGTTGACCCGTTCCCGCTGCTCGATATTCCGCTGCCGTACCAGTGGCGCATGTGGATTGCCCAAAAGCTCCGCGAGCTAGTGAAGGCAATCGGTCTGGATAAATTCTTGGCAATCACTCCGGAGGAAATCGGGAAGAAGATTTCCGAATGGATGAAGGGAACCATCCCTGACTGGGTGCCGATTCTCTCTGATGATCTCATTGCAGATTTCACCGGCGACATGATTGCCTACGGAATCCGCCAAACGTACGGTTCCTTCGCCAACATCGCCGGTGCGACTGCGGAAATCAGAATCCCAAGGAGGTGGCAATCCCCATGGCTGTGACCGTGCAAGGCGCATCGGATGAGCAGCTCGACGATATTTACGAGCAGGCTATCGCCGCGCGGGAAGAACGGCGTCGCCGCCGTGATGAGCCGCCGCTTATCCGGATTTGGGAAAACAAAACGGTCGGCATGGTGCTCCGCGGTGTGGTGGCCGCCGAGTACGCGGGCTTTTTCGAGATCGAGGTGAATGAGACAGCCCCGGCGCAGATCGTTCTGCCTTTTGACCATCATCTGGCGAAGTTCTGCTGGGAGCGCCGCAAGCGTGAAAAACAAAACGTGGTGCTAACCGTTGACGCCGCGGGGGAGCGGTGGGGCGGCCTGATGAGTAACTGCACCCTCACGCAAGACGAGGATCTAGCCCGAACCGTCACCGTCGACTTTGTTCACGACTATGAGATGTTTAAGCATCTTCCGTGCTGGGCGAATCCGCTTTCCCCGCCAGCGCTTCAGATTCCTAATGCGTGGTCGCTTTTTGCAAACGCAATCTGGGGGCTAAAGGTTACGCTTTTCGCCAATCTTCTTCGGCTCAACGGGTCGCTCTGGCAGCTCCCGGATGACCCTCTCGACCCGGAGTCCTGGGTGGCGACGCTGGACTACAAGCGCTGGCAGATGGTGGTCAAACCGTCACTGCTCACCACAGACACCAGCCCGCTGCGGTACATCCACTCGGAGTTCGAAAACTTCCACGACGTGGCTAAACCAATCTTGGAAGACTGCGGGCTGATGGTGACGTGCCGCCGGTGGCTGATAGGCGACCCGCAGCCGTGGCCAGGCGCTGGGCTGAAACGCAACGGCCAAATCGTCGTCGACATCGTGGACAAGTCCGGCTGGTACGGGCAAACCTCCACTTTCGGCAAGATTGGTTCCGGACTCGTCCGCACTGGCCTGGAAATCGCCGATAACCTCGTCGACGAAACCCGCATTATCCTGGATAAACCACGCCGAGCACCGCAATACAGCGTCTCCGGGTTTTTGGGCGTCGCCCCTGAGCAGCCCTGGGTTGTCTACCGCACTAACGGCAAGGCCAGCACCGTCAACAGCGTGTCCGCCAGCTACAAGCCTGCCTCTGTTGCGCAGGTCACGGTCGGTGGTAAATCTGCCCCGGGGGTCAATGAGCTCATTAGTGCGAACATCAAGCTGATTTTCAACATCATGGGCTCGTTCATTCTCCAACCAGCGCTCGGCTCTGTTGTTGAATCAATCATCCGCCCGTGGTTTGAAGACCGGCTCTTGGCGTGGATGAGTATCAAATCTCCGCTCCGGTCGAAGAAGCTCGGTTGGGCGCACTTTCCAGAAAACGTCGTCCATCACTCCGGGCAGGCCTACACGTTGTCGGCGCTGCTGGCGATGAGGAACGAGTTCCGCGATACCAACGAACAATGGGCTTTCGAAGTCAACATCGGCGACGGCGCGCCCTACCTTATCGGCGCGCCGGGCTTTGGTCATTGGACGATTGGTGACCGTATTGGCTGTGAGGAGCCGGGAGCAGATGACGGCTACGTGCAGGTGCTGCAGTGCCGCAAGCTTCGCCTTGAGTGGGATGCGGATACTCCGAAGGAGTGGACGGCAACGTTGGGTGTGCCACCGTTGCGTGACCCGGTCGAGTGGGCGGTTGACCAAATTAATATTGTGACGTCGAGTTTTAAGAAACATGGGTGGCTGTAAATGAGTTTGCCAACGCTGGAAACAACTTATGACAAGGATGACCCGACACAGTTCATGCTGTGGGCGTGGGTGAAGCTCACTACCGGTAAGGGGGATTTCGGGGTTCCGGAGGAAACGGCCGCTGAGCTTTCGCAGATTTTTTGGCGCCGCGGGTTCCGCCATCATCCGGAGCTGCAGATGGAGTTTTATAAGCCTCCGTTTGATGGGGCTGGGTGGTGGCAGGGCCAGGCCGGTCTGTGGTTGCCGGCTGATGAGCCTGGCGTGCCGCCGGAGGATGTGGTGTCGAGGCCTGCAGAAATTGACGTGATCATGGCGGCGCTGACACCTGAACAGAAAACAGCGCTCCGCAAGAAACTGCATGAGGAGGGACAATGACGACGCCAGAACCGAAAGACTATGGAGTGCCAGCCGGTGCGATGCGCCCGGGTGACCTGGGGAAGCTGCAGAACATTAACGGCGACTCCATTAATTGGGGGCAGTTGACTGGTATCACGGCAGCGGCAGAGGAAGCCCGCAACGGGTTCCTGCAGGGGTTGCGATCTATGGTGATGAAACCTTTGCTTGATATTTTCAGCGGCAAGAAACCAAAAGGGTGGGAGGACGTCTCGGCTGCTTTCCAGGATGGGCAGTTGAAGCTGACAAGCCGGGTAGATCTGCTTGATGGGCTGCGGGGTTATTGCTCTGCGTATCAGTCGCTCAACATCACGTCTCGGGGGTCGAGTGGTAGTGAGCGAGTGCGGCGGCTGCCGTTTGATAAGCAGATTGGTCCACATAAGGGCGCGCATATTGACCGAGTTCGGCAGGGCATTGTGTTGGATGAGCCAGGCGCATGGTTGGTATTCGTTCAAGCCAAGTGTGACCAGACTGGTTGGCTTCCGGGGCCTGGTGAAACGGACGGTTCTTCTGTCACGCTGCGCGTTTACACGCCGGATGGGCAGGAGTTTTCGAAGCACACCACCGCATCTGTATCAGGAAAATTCGAAGACTCACTAGTCATTATCCGGACGGTAGTAGTCCCTGAGCCCGGTTATTGGATTGATGTGAAGTGTTGGTCTTCGCGTTGGCGTTGGTGGCTCGGTGGTACGGAGTTCTCCGCGTTGACCGTCGTAAAGCAGGATTCACGTCTTGATAACTCTGGCGAAGTGACTGTTCCGAATGAGGATGCGGTGATTCCTGAACCTACTAATCCGGATACGGAGGTTGAGCCATGACGGTTTTAATTGGCGATGTGAAGGATGTGGGGCTCGCCCCTACGGAAGGCACGGTTACTGTTTTTTCGACGGTGACGCGTCGGGCTACGGATACGTCGGGGATTGTGACTCGTGAGCGTCGTGACTATGTGTTGTCCGCTGGCCGGTTTAGGACTGGTGAGCTTGATCCTGGTCGGACGACGGTTGAGCTTGTGGCACCCGGGGTTTTCGAAAACTGGACGTTTGATTTGCCGACGGATGGCACTGTGTCGCTGGCGGATATGATTGAGAATTCTGAGGAGTACAAGCCGTCTAGTGCGGTGGTGAATGCTGCGCAGGCGGCTGCTGCTCAGGCTGAACTCTCTGCTCAGCGTGCGTCGGGGTTTGAGTCTGGGGCTGAGCGTGCCAGAGATGAGGCCGTGGCTGCGCAGGCCTCGGTGCAGCGCGTTGTTGATGGTTCTCTGGCGCTGGTGCGTGGCGAGTTCACTGACCTCACCGACCGGGCGGAGTCGGCGGCTGACCGTGCAGAGCAGGCGCGTGACACTGCTGCATCTTCGGCTGAGGGGGCTGCTGGTTCTGCCACCTCCGCGAAGGAAGACGCTGACCGGGCGGAAGCTGCCGCTGGTAAGGCCGCGACTACCGCAGCTGACCAAGCACGCGCGGAGCTTGCAGGGTTCGCTCAGGCTGCGGCGCAGTCGGAGCAGAATGCGGCGGGTTCGGCGTCGGCGGCGCAGGGTTTCGCTGAGCGCGCGGGGGTGTCTCAGTCTGCGGTGGCTACGGTTGCTGGCAGGGTTGAGTCTGATCGTGTGCGTGCGGAGTCTGCTGCGCAGGGCGCGGAGGCGTCGCAGTCGGCTGCTGCTGGTTCGGCGGAGTCGGCGCGGAATGCTGCGGACGCTGCTGGTGGTGCGCGTTTGGGGGCTGAGGAGGCTCGTGATGTGGCGTTGCAGGCTGCGGAGTCTGCGCAGGTTGGCGCGCCGGAGGACGGCTGGCCGCGTGAAGCACTGTCGCAGCCGGTGCGTGATTCGTTGACGCGGGCTGATAACGCGCTCACGACGGTTCCGCGCGCTACTTCGCAGGTCGCGGGTGGCGTGCAGCTGGCCGGTGACCTGTCGGGTACGTGGGACGCACCGACGGTTCCGGGGTTGGCTGACAAGCTGGACAAACAGCCTGTGTCGGAGTCTGTGACCGCTGGTTCTCTGGTACAGCGAACCGGGGGCGGGCAGGTGAAGGCTGCTACCCCACAGGCTGCCGATGACGCGACCACGAAGGCGTATGTGGACGGGATTCTCCCGAAATACGAGTATGACTACAATCCGACTCCGTTGACGATGGCGCTGCGTACTGGCACTGGCACGATGCGTGTTGGTGACGCGGTGGGGGCGAAGGACGCGGTGACGAAGGCGCAGTTGGATGCGCTTGCGGCGCGTGTGGCGGCGTTGGAGTCCAGCGCGGTCACGTCCACCACCTACCGGGCTATCGCCCGTGGTACTGGTTCGCGTTCGGACACTATCTACATCCAGGAGTAGCCCATGCCGATTTTGAACAAGGCCAAGGGTGTGTACCGTGGCCGGGCGCTAGTGCAGTTTGTGCGTGTTGCTGGTCGGGTTATCTGGCAAGCCAGGAAAATCGTGGGCTGGAACAAAATCGCCGGGCCATTCACCGCTAGTAGCGTGAGTAATTCTAAGTCAAAAATTGAATTTGACGCGCTTTCTAAAGACGAATTCAATCCAATCGCCACGATGGAGGATATTTGGTTGCGGATTAACGGCAAGTACTACGAAGTGGAATCGATGGACGCCAGGAGCTCCGGGAATGAAATCTATCTCAAGGGGGAAACAAAGAATGTAATCAGTAGGGGAGATAGTTTCGAGATTTTCCAAGCCAAATACGGCTAGCCCCCACAGCGGGGCTTTTTTCATACCCAAACAAGGGAGGAAACAGCATGGCACGCTACCACCCACTAGCCGAAGGAACCGGCACCCTCAGCTCCGGCTATGGGCCACGCTGGGGCACCCACCACAACGGCCAAGACTACGCAGCGCCCCTAGGCACACCTATCTACGCAGTCGCAGACGGCACCATCATCGAAGGCCGCGACCGGGCACCCGGCAGTGTCACCGGATTCGGAAACTGGGTCTGGCAAGACTCACAAGCCACCTGCGGCAAGGACTTTATCTACGGGCACATGCGCCACGCAGACATCCTTGTCCGCAAAGGCGACCGAGTGAAAGCCGGGCAGCTCATCGCCCGCGTCGGCAACGAAGGCCAATCCACCGGCCCACACCTCCACTTCGAAGTGTGGGGAGCACCGGGGCGCATCGGCGGGAAACACGAAAACCCCACCAACTGGCTGGCAACCGCTGAATGGCTGAAACCAACAACCACCGCAAAAAAGGAGGAAACCATGTCAGACAACGCTGTAGACATCGACAAACATCACCTCATCAGCTTTGGTAGGTCAACACCCCTGCCGAAGAAGATCATCATCGTTCACACTACGGAGAACGCTCCGGGCACGTCCTCGCAGACAATCCTGGACTACCAGGTGCGCACGCGCACAGGTTCGTATCACCGACTCGTAGATGCGACTGGAAAAATTACGCTCGCCAATACGGATGATTGGCAAACGTGGTCAACGGGCAATAAGGGAAATGACATCGCGTTGCATGTGTCGTGTGTGGCGCAAGCGAAAATGACCCGCGAGCAATGGCTCGCCCAACCGAAAATGCTGGAAGGTGTCGCCAGGGTTATCGCGCATTGGTCGAAGAAGTACGGCATCCCGCTGGTGAAGCTCTCACGCCAGGAACTCGGCGCAGGCAAGCACGGTGTCGCCGGGCACCTCGAAGCACAGGTATGGGGCAACACCACACATTGGGATCCCGGCTACCACTTCCCATATGACGTGGTTCTGAAGCGGGCAAAGGAAATCAATGAGGGTAAATCAGCCCCGGCTGTGTCGGTTCCGCCTACACCGGCTCCGAAGGCTCCGATGACGTTGGATACCCCGTGTAAGTCACATGTTGCAGGCTCTAAGCATGTTGCGCCGTTGGCGGATTACATCATGTACATCGACCGTGGCGTGTATGAGGGGCGGCATCAGATTGACCAGGTTCTTGCTGCTACGGAACGCATCGAGAAGCAGAACGCGGAGATTCTGGCGCTGCTGAAAGAACAGAACAAGTAAGCACCCCACCGGGGTGCTTTTCTTTTGCCCGCGTCGACCGGCGTGGGCATTTTTCATACCCAAAAGGAGAAACATCATGGAAACCATCAAGAACGCAATCCCCGCTAGCGCACGCGGCACCGCATACGCAATGGTCGCGGCTATCGCCCCCGCACTTATCGCGTGGGGTGTCCTCGATGAAGTGAAGGCAGCAGCCGTGGTGGGTGTGCTCACGGCTGTGGTGACGCTGGTGTTCGCCGTCGTTCACTCCACGTCGAACCCGCGCACCGCTATCTACCTGCTACTCGCAGCACTCACCACCGCCATGACCGCCTGGGGCTACGGCACCGACCTCCAATGGGAATCCCTGCTCGCCATCGTCGCCCCCGCCCTCGGCGCAGGTGTCGCAGCCGCCAACACCCCAACCCACGATGATTACGTAGGGGAACACCGCGCCGATGAAAATAATCACTAACCCCCGCATACTCTCCGCATTCTGGGCAGCATGGGCATGGCTTGCAGCAGCAGCCTACTGGGGCACAACCCCATCACAGCTTGACCCAGTAGCACGCCTAGTCCCGGGGCAGCATATTTTCCTCGTCTGGGTTGCGACCGCCACCGTGCTGACGCTCGGCACCGTATGCAGGCACCGGACGATAGGGCGCTGGGCGCGCATCACAGGACTCATCATCACCACCTGGCTGCTGCTCGCCTGGGCAACCGCCTACATCTACGAAGGCATCACCGAACACAGTCGCATGTGGGTGTCCGGGAAAAACTATGCCTTCCTTGCCCTCGCAGCAATGGCCACCAGCCCCATCATGGGACGCAACACCCGGAGCCGACATGAAAAGGAGTAGCCCCACATGGACCCCACGATCATCGTTGGGCTACTCGCCCTCGCAGGCACCGCTGTCACCGCGTACGGTGCCTACGCTGGTAAAAAAGGCGACAAGCAAGGCGCATTCACCGATGACCTGATGCAGCGCGTCACCGACCTCGAAAAAAGCATGAAAGAACTCCGCACCGAGTTCGACGCCGAACGAGGACTCCGCATCCGCTGGGAAAACCACGCCTGGGACCTCAACCGCGCACTGAAACGAAGCCTCGACGCGCTCTACGAAATCGCCACCTGGATAGGAGCCGGAGCGAAACCACCACCACCAGACGTGCGCCAAACAATCGAGGAGATTGAGGAAGCGATTAAGAGCATTGACTAGAGGTTTGCCCCTGCTGGCCACACGGCCGGTGGGGGCACCTTTTTCATGCCCGGAAACAAGAAAATCCCCGCACAAGGCGGGGACAACGCAGCCCCTCACAAGAAAACCGGAACATCCCCAATGACCTAGGGGAAACGGGCTACAGCACGAACACTACCTATTCTTCTTTATTACATACACCTGATTCCTGGACACCCCACCATCGCGGGCAATATCCACCACAGGCAACCCAGCCCGCAACAGCGCCCGGATAAGCTCATCGCGCTGCTCAGCCAGGCGTGACCGCTCATCGTCCAGGTCGGTGATGCGCCGGGCAACATCCCGAAGCTCATCAGCAGCAGCGCCCGGGTCGATGACATCGTCCTCCCCCTCAACCCAGTAGATCGTGTCGAGGACAAAACAAGAGTTCATATCGGCGTTGCGGAGCACCTGCCCCCACTGGGCGGCGTTCGGGTCGAGGTAGCGGGAAGCATAAGCCCCGTCGCCGTACTCGCGGTCGATGATCTCAGCGAGGGTGGGGCCGGTGTACTCGTGCCCTGCGATGCAGGCGGTGATGGTCATGGTGGTTTCCTTTCGTGGTGTGCGCGTTGGTGCCATGCGTGCCCCGGCATAGAGGGGGCTAGGCGAGGAGGTACTGTTCCCAGGTCATGCCGTCGATGCTGACCGGGGCCTTGGTTTCGCAGCCGTCGATGTGGCCGTCCTCGTCGACACCAGCATTCTTGATGGCTTCTGCCCAGCGTGCGAGGTGGTCGCGGTCGATGTACTCGTCCGGGTTTTCGCCCCGGATGTGGCCGTTTTCGTAGGGCAGTGCGCCGGTGATGCTGCGCTCGGTGCCAAGCAGGTCTTGGAGCATCCAGTCGATGCCTTCTGAGCGGTGGATGTCGGTGTGGTGGGCGTTGATGAGGCGTGCCCAGTTCTTGCCGAAGCGTTCGGTGTTGGTTTCGCGGCTTGCGGTGAAGACTCGGCGGGAGTGGCCGTTGGCCTTGCAGATGCGCTGCATGGTGATGTGGATGCGGCGGGTGGAGAGGACTCGGCCTGCGTTGGTGAGGATTGCTTCGGTGTTGATTGTGTTGGTGGTCATTGTTTTGTTCCTTTCCCTTGCTTACATCTCCATTCTATGTCATGTGTATGTGTATGTAAAGCCGTATTACACATAATGTGGCGAACATCACAATATAGGATGTTAGGGAGTGCTCTCTACCTAGCCCCGTCCCGCATCCGTCCCGCAAAAAACGCCCGAGCCGTCAGATTCCACATAGCCACCAGACCCCACATAGCCCACCTACCAGCACAAACACAACCACCACCACAAACAACCAAATCACCCAGATCTACGAGGGCACTAACCAGATTTGCCGCATGGTCGCAGGTCGCCAGATTCTCGCAGACGCACAGAAGCGCTAATCACCAGCGTAAACGCTAAGCCCTCGCTACCAAGGCGGGGGCTTTTTCATGCCACCGCATCAC